>NZ_CP058334.1:2890513-3211682 GCF_013391085.1 Natronomonas halophila
CTGATCGGCAACGAGGACATCATCGAGGGCCTGACCGTCGCGTTGCTCTCTGACGGCCACGTTTTGCTGGAAGGCGTGCCCGGCATCGCCAAAACGACCGCCGCGGCGCTCTTTGCGCGCGCCTCTGGCCTCGAACATACCCGAATTCAGATGACCCCCGACGTACTGCCTGCGGACATTACTGGCACACAGGTGTATCGGGAGCCGACCGGGGAGTTCGAAACCCGGAAGGGCCCAATCTTCTCGAACGTCGTGCTCGCCGACGAGATCAACCGGGCGACGCCGAAGACCCAGAGCGCCCTGCTGGAGGCGATGGCCGAACGGACCGTGACGATCGAGGGCGAGAGCTACGAACTGCCGTCCCCGTTCCTGCTGGTCGCCACCCAGAACCCGATCGAGATGGAGGGGACCTTCGCGCTGCCCGAAGCCCAGCGCGACCGGTTCCAACAGAAGTTGACGATGGGCCTGCCGAGCCGTGATAACGAACGCGATCTCTTGGACCGGTTCGACGAGACGCCGTCACTGGGGACGACATCGGTCGAACAGGTCGTCGAACCGGACGACATTCTGGCCGCTCGAGAGGCCGTCGATGACGTATACGTGGATGAGGCGGTCAAAGAATACGTCCTCGAACTGGTCGGCGCGACGCGAGACCACGACAGCGTCGAACACGGGGCTTCGCCGCGTGCCTCGCTGGCCTTCCTGCGAGCCGGGAAGGCACGTGCGGCGATTCACGACCGTGAGTACGTCATCCCGGATGACGTCAAATCCCTCGCCGAATCCATTCTGGTGCATCGGCTCGTTCTGCAGACCGACGCCGAAATCGGCGGAACAGCACCGGAAGACATCGTCGCGGATATTCTCACCTCCGTCAGTGCGCCGTCCGGCGCGGACTACGACGGACCGGTTCCGACTGATACCGACGAGACCGGGGCTTCAGAAGCGGATCAGAAACCGGCCCCCGACGGCGGCACCGGCGACGCGGAGTAATTACGCAGTTCGGTTGCTGACATCATCGCCCCAGCGACAGGTAACGAGCCAGTCACCGCGCTCGCCGCTGTCATCGACCTCGACAGTAACCGGTTCATCGAGTTCGACGGCCAGCGTCGCTGCGAATACGGAGGCGACGGGATGGTCGAATCGGTCAACCGGGCCGTAGGCACTACCGGAGACGGTGAGTGTCGCCCGGCCGGATTCGGCGTCAGTCTCGACACCATCGACCAATTCGAACTGCTCAACGAGGGCATCGCCGACGGTCGCCGCGATATCGCCGGGTGACTCGGGAAGCGTGCCCGCCGCATCCTCGATAGACTCGTAGAGCGGGACGCCGGTCGGCGCCAGGGAAATCCCCGGGTGGTTGCCGGCGACGAACGGCTCCGATAACGCCGCCGAGTCAGGAAGGCCGCCGCTGTCAGTCACCGAGACGTAGAGCCGGGCCGGTGCGGCATCGCCTTCCGTGGGGACGACGACGGGGTCGCCACGGAGGTCGAGGTCATCGACGATCGCGGCTTCGTTGTCCGCGAGCGTGCCGTAGATCTGTTCGCCCACCGAGGCCGCCACGAACCGCTCCGGCGTGAGGAAGTATGTGAGAATGGTCCCGAAGACGCCGGTCCCGCCGAGTGCGATGAGGACGGTCCGAAGCGACGGGAGAACGTAGGCGGCAGCGAGCGCCAAGAGCCCGACGACCAGCAGTCCGACAGCTGTGCGTCGGTACTGTCGGCGCTGGGCGGCTTCGACGGCCGTCCGAAGCCGCTCGTTTTCGGCCTCCAGCGTCTCGATTCGGGCGAGGAGTTCGGAGCGGTCGGCTTCCGTGTCGCTGGTGTCTGTCACGGATCGGTTCTCGGCATTTGGTTCGACGTCGGTGTCGGCGCTCATGCTTCGGCCTCCCCGAGCAGTCCGAGTCGAACGAGTTCGTATCGATGGAACGCGTACGCGAGGAGTGCGAACCCACCGAGGAGGACGACAGCGCCCGCCCACAGCGGTTCGGCACGCCAGATGGCCGCGAGGGCGGCCGCCGATGGGAGGAGCACCACGATCCCGACAGCCGACGTCCGGGCCGGCCACTCGATGACGAGGTCAGCGACGAACAGCGCCAACAACGAGCCCACGGCCAGCGCGTCGACGAGGCCGCTACCCGATGCCAAGATAGCCGACAGGAGACCACCGACAGCGACCGCATACGGCGTCGAAGCGAGCAGCCAGACGAGAGCGACGAGGGCGGTGATGCCGATGCTGGCGACACCGACGGTTGTCCAGAGTGCGGCCGCGACGATAACGAGAGCGCTGGCGCTGACGAGCAGGTTCGAGAGTCGGCGCCGGACCGCTGAGAGACGCGACATCTGCGTTCGGTCGTGTGATACGGCAGGGGCGGTATAGGTATATTGGTCGCTCGACGAGTCGATCTTTCATCTCGATGCCTCCGCCACGCTCACGCAGTCGAGGCGCCTTCGATGGCGGTGGCTTCTAACACGGTATCCAATCGGTCGCCCGGCGCGACCTCCATGGCGCGAACGCCCTCGAGATTGGCCAGCGTTCGTCGGAATCGCTCGAAGCCGCCGTAGCGTTCGGCCGCTCGTGGCAGCTCGGCGAGCGACCCGGGTTCGTAAAGGACGCGTGGGGCAAGAAAGACCGAGATGGGGTTATCGGCTGGTTTCGCGGCACCGACTGCGTTCCGGACGTCGGCTCGGTCGGCATCATCCGTAAACACTGCGAACTGGACGGTGCCAGAGTGATGTTGACGTGCTGACCGAACTGCAGCTGTGACCGGGTCGGCGCTGCTCGCAGCGGGCGGTCGCGCGCCGGTGTACGTCGCGAGCGTCCGCCCGAACGTCGTCTCCCGGTCAAGTTGGCGTGACCGGACCGCAAGCGGCGGTGTGCGACGTCGGCGCCCACTGTCGGATTCGGAGGTGAGGTCCGAAATAGCCTCTCGAACCCGTTCGAGGCCTCGCGTACTCGAGGTCGGTGCCACGAGTCGACGAACTCCGTCGTCGTCGATACCGAAACAGCCGACCGGATCACCGAGGGATTTCGCGGCAGCGAGATAGTTCAGGGCAGCCGCCCGAAGGTAATCCATCGCCGTTTCGCCATCGGTACCGATATCAAGGCCGCTCCGGGCGTCGATGATGAGAATCGTCGCGAGGTCGGTTTCGGCTTCGAACTCGCGGACGTGTGTCGTCGGGAGTCGAGCGGTGGCTTTCCAGTCGATTCGGTTTGCGGATTCGGCGGTGGTATACTCTCGGAGTTCCGCTGGCACGAGACCGCCTTCGCCGCGGCTCCCAGTATGCTCGCCGAACGAAGCAGCGATCGTATCTCCACCTTCACCCACATGGACGCGACGTGGACGACGCGGTTCGACGCGCAGTTGCTTTGGGGGACCGCGTGCCAGTCGCTCGGAGAACAGCCCGATTGGGTCACGAATCTCGAACTCAGGCGAGGATACTCGATGGGTGCCAGCTACCGGCGAGCGAAGGCTCACCTGAATCAAATCGCCGAACTCGTGATCCACCTCAGATTCCGAGATGAGGCCGGCAGACATCTGTGGCCGAACCGTGACGGACAGCGAGGCCGGCGTTCCGTCGACGGTGATCGAGAGCACGGCTGGGTCGTCGACGACTGTCGCTTCCCGGTCGAACGATTGGGTGACGGCCAGTGAGTCATCGAACCGCGACAGCGCATGCACGAAGGCGACCTGTGAGGCGAGCAGCCATGCGAAGACGGCCGCTGCCGGAACGAACAGAAGCGGTCGCGCAAAGAGGACGGCGGCCGCCGTGAGTACGACTCCGACGCCTGCCGTCCCCCAGAAGCGACGCGTCGGCTGCACGGCCGGGTCGTGGATGGCTGCGGGTTTGAACCTTTCCGTCGTCGCTGCACGGAAGAGTTCTTAACTGTCGGCCACTCACAGACGGCTGACTGTGTCGCGCACGCTTCGGGTGGTCGTAATTGTGGGGATCCTTCTGTTCTCCCTAGGGGTGGCCGGCGTTGCAGTGGCCGACGAACCCCAGCACGAACACCCCGATGAGACGGGCGGTGACGGCGATTTGGCGGCCGTCGAGCAATGGCTGGGCGACAACATGGGCGAGATACACGCCGACTGTTCTGAGGGAATCAGCGTCGGGAACTTCGATGCGTGCGAAGACCTCGATGAGGAGTACAAATCGTATCTTGATCGGTACGTGACGGTTGCGGGCGATGTCGACGGTGGGGAATCCGATGAACGCGCCGAGCGCTTCAACAAAACCCGCCGGCAGCAGGCCGAGCTGGCCGAGTTGATGCAGGAGTTCAACCGAACGTACGAATCGTACAAAGTAGCACGGGCTACCGGCGACGAAACGCGTGCTCGGGCGGACGCACGGGAATTGCGGCGCTTGGCGGATCGGATTCGTGAACTCGGTGGCGAGATAGCAGTAAACTTTCGAAGACTCGATAGTGCTACCAGTGCAGACTTGAACACGGCGGCAGACGAAACGGAGGCTTCGACGCGTGAGGTAGTGCTTCTAACCAACAGCATCGAACAGGAGACCTTCGAGACAACGCGAACAAACATCTCCGCCGATCGGGTTGCGACATTCCACACCCCGGCTGTCATAACTGGAACGGTTCGTAACTCGACCGGAACGCCGCTTTCGAACGCCACGGTCACGGTTTCGGGTGACGCCCTGCAGACGACCGTCCAAACGAATGCGACAGGTCAATTCCGAGCATCGTATCGGCCAACGGTGGTCGAAACAGGCACGAAGACCCTCACTGTGAACTACGTGCCCGATGATGCTGATGAGTACCTCGGTTCGAACGCGACGGCCACCGTTGAGGTTCGTCCGGTCGATTCATCGGTGACTCTCGTGAACGCTACGACGGCCGCTCGGTTCAGCGAGGCGGTCAGGGTACGTGGGCGTGTTCACTCGGGCGAACAGTCGGTGCCTGGGGTTCTCGTCGTCGTCTCCGTTGGTGACGAGGTTTTGATGACGACTCGAACCGACCAATCGGGTGCGTTCGAGGCGACGACACGCCTCCCGGCCAACATTTCAACTGGTGAGCGGACTCTCTCGGTTCGGGCGTCGGAGCCCGGACACGCGATTACGCCGTCTCGGACACGAACCTCGCTTGTGGTCTCTCCGACCTCGACGAACCTCTCCGCTAACGCCGTACCGACCGATGGTTCGAACGGCATCAGGATTACGGGAAACC
The DNA here is from genome assembly GCF_013391085.1 of Natronomonas halophila. Classification (NCBI taxonomy): domain Archaea; kingdom Methanobacteriati; phylum Methanobacteriota; class Halobacteria; order Halobacteriales; family Natronomonadaceae; genus Natronomonas; species Natronomonas halophila. The sequence continues at coordinate 2,895,698 of NZ_CP058334.1, forward strand.
TGACAGCCAGCAATACCGATACAATCGGTGAGCGGCCGCTAACGATTACCGTTGGTGGCGATGTATACAACGCCACGACGAATGTGGACGGCGAATACGCGCTGACCGTGGCCGCATCCGAGGGCCAACACGACATCGTCGTTCGCTACGACGAGGCTGGAACGAACCTTCAGCCAGCGACAGCTGATGCATTAGTAGAACTCGATAACCCTCCCGCAGATGGGGCTACCGACACTCTTGATGCTAATACCGAGACCCTCTCGTCGTTCATCCGGAATTCCCCGGTTCTCGCTGGTATCGCAGGACTACTAGTTCTGGTAGGCGCGGTTATTGGGCTGTTCGTCTGGCGCTCCCGACGTGCTGGCTTCATCGATGAACCGGACGATCCAGACGAGACGATAGTAGATGAGGGCGTCGCGACAGAAGCAGCAGAGGGGGATCAAAGCACGGCGTTACTCGATGCAGCACGGGAACAACTCGACGGATCGCCGAAGGACGCGGTTCAGGCAGCCTATGCAATGGCTCGAGCAAGGCTAGGCGGCTCGTCGACCGAGAGTACTGTCGCACGAACCCATTGGGAGTTTTATCACAGTGTCAGCGACGATCTGGATGACGAACGTGCCGCGGCGCTTCGCTCGGTGACTGAAGCTTTCGAGCAAGCGACCTTCGCCCCCGAGGGGATTGATGCCTCCGAGGCCGCCGCCGCCCTCGACGACGCCGAGCGGTGTCTCGCCGCGGGCGACGGGGGAACAACCGACTGATTTTTCCCGGGCGGTCTCATTCCGATGGATATGACACGCGGTCGGGGGCTCTGGCTGATGTTGCCGAAGCAATTGCGGAATCTTCCCGCCGATCTCACGGCCGTCCTGACCGTCGTTGCACTAACGAATCTCACTGTCTTTCTGCCTGTCCTCAACGAAACGCCGGTTCGCATTATCGTCGGACTGGCCTTCGTACTGTTTATTCCCGGCTACGCCTTCATCGCCGCGCTGTTTCCGGAGACCGGCGAAGCACCGACTCGTGACGATGAAGCCGAACGAACGGTTGCCCACGACACAGACGGGAAGAATGAGGGGCAACTCCGTGACCGTGGTATCGACGGCATCGAGCGTATCGCGCTCTCGTTCGGGCTTTCGGTCGCCATCGTTCCCCTCATCGGACTTGCGCTGAATTTCACACCGTTCGGGGTTCGGTTAGTACCGATCCTGGTAAGCCTTAGCGGCTTTACCGTTATCACGACAGCGATTGCTGCGAAACGCCGCTGGAGTCTCCCGGAAGACGAGCGGTTTCGCGTACCGTATCGTGAGTGGTACGCCGCCGGGAAGTCCGAGATATTCGCCCCGGCCTCGACCGCAGATGCGGCGCTGAACGTCGCGCTCGGTGTCGCGATGCTGGTGGCGATCTCGAGCGTCGTCTACGCGGTTGCGGTACCGCCACAGGGCGAACAGTTCACCGAGTTTTACGTCCTCTCTGAGGACAGCGACGGTGAATTAGTCGCCGACAACTATCCCGAGGAACTGGTCGCCGGTGAGCCAGCGTCGTTGCACGTCGGCATCGAGAACCGTGAGTACGAGACCATCGATTACACGGTGGTGGTCCAACTACAGGAGGTGGCAGGCGAGGGCAACGCATCTACCGTCACAAATCGTGCTGAAATCGACAGGTGGTCGACGACGCTCCCCGGCAACGAGAGTAAGATTAGCCAGCGGGAATTCGTCGTGGATGATGCAACGGCTGCAGAATTCGAAGGCGCGGACCGACGACTGGCGTTCCTGCTGTATAATGGAGCACCTCCCACCCAACCAACCCGAGAGAACTCCTATCGGAACCTCCACCTGTGGGTGAACGTGACGGCTGACGAGAGCGCGTCCTGACGAGGAGATGTTGGTTTCAGAAACGACACGACGTGACCTAGTTCTGGTGAGGGGGCCCGTCCCGGCGTCTAACATGCGTTCGTTGCTTGATTCAGACAGGACAGAAGCTCTCGGTGATCTTCTCGCCAGTCCGGAATCGAATCTCCGCCTGTGAACCGCCTCGGGGCTTGACCCCGAGGCGGTGCACGGGCACAAACCCGGGAGGCAGATCGTGTATCGGTCAGCCGTCGAGAATGATTGGTTCCTCGCGACCGTCCGTAGTCCACTTAAAGACATTAGCCGCTCCAACTGGAATACCAGGGATATGCATGGGCTAGAACATTGGTTCGGCTTCATCCGGGCCTGGATCATCGTTGGGTTGGTCATCTTCGGCCTCTGGACCTTGCTTGAGGTCATCTATCTTTCTGCGAGGAGAGAATCCCGCCGTTTACGGCGGGAGTGAAGCCGACAACGCGGATGTCAATCACGGTTGAAGACAGTTCGGATATTCACTGCCGATCTCCACTATTAAGTCGGTTTGTCTACATCGGCTATATATGGCGATTGAGGTCACTCGCACCGACGTTGGTTCTATTTTCAGCGGGCCACTCGCATCAACCAACTGAGTTTCAATAGAGCCAATTGAGACTCAACGAAGGCGTCAGTCGTAGTAACTCACGCGCTCGACGACTTCCGCGAAGGCAACGTTCTCACGTACATCGGTGATCTCGATGGCGACACGCTCGCCCTGTTCAGTATCGGGAACGATGACGACGAAACCACGCTCGATACGGGCGATACCGTCGCCTTGGTCGCCAATATCGTCAATCTCTACTCGTCGGGTTTCGCCTTCCTCGACGGGTGGTTTCTGGAGGCCACTCTCACGGCCTTGTCGAGTATCTGTGTCTTCACTCTCATCCGCTTCGTTCGATGGTGACGGAAGAATCGCCACGCGATGCGTCTCACCTTGCTGAATGTTGTCAAATCGAACTTCTTGTTCTGGTATTTCGATCAGATATGACTCATCTCGCTTTTCGATAGTGGCAGAGAACAGACAGCGAAGTTGGTCGGAAATTTCCATCAATAGTATCGTAGACGAGATACCGAGACAGAACACTTCATTCTATTGTCTGACGGATCACGGCGCTACAACGTCCTTACTGGCCGGACAGCCGGTTCACACCGGTTCCACGTTGAATTCAGGAACCCACCTGTCGGCCATTACAGGTGTTTCACGTACCACGTTGCATGACTCATCGCCTTAGATATGCACCTGAGATGTAGTTTCTTGTATTGAAATGGGTGAATTCCACCATAAATCTCTATGAGATATGGTGATGCTCGTTCTCGAGACTATCGATATCAAACTCTGTGGCGCACATATATGGCCCAATAAAATATATGCGTGGGTGGGGCATAGCGTGGTGTATGACCGACGAGCCACCATCTCCGGACGGGCCCGACGAGTTCCCCACCGAAGAGGAACTCCCGGACGAACCGGTAACTGTCGATGATATTGACCCGTTCACTGTTGATGACGGTGCCTTCGAGGACATCGATGACTTCGCAGCCGCAGAGTGGAAAGAAGATACGACTGCGGACGAGCGACTTCGAACGGTCATCAACAGAACGACCACCCCGAAATCCGCTGGCGACATCGCCGACACAGCCCTCGTCTCAGAAACAAAAGCTAGAACCTCGCTCAACAAGCTTGCCGAAGAGGGTATCGTGAGAAGCCATCAGACAGACTCCGGAAAGCTATACGAGCGAGACCCTGAGTGGCATCTCCTCAAACAGATCAGACAGCTCGCCGGGAGCGAAACGCTCGTCGATCAAATCCAGCGAATAAAACAGGAACTCGCAGGGTACAAAGCTAAATACGACTCAACCGAGCCAGAGGAACTCCTGGTTTCGGACAAGGAACTCACCCCGGAGGAACTCGACGACGTGTCTCACTGGCGGACAGCAAAACGAGAACTCACCCACCTCAGAGCCGCATACCGTCTCAAAGAGGCAAAAGAACACGCATACACCGGACCGGAATCGAGGGACAAACAGTCGGGTAAGCAGACCACGGCCCCCGATCGCGAGCAGTCCCCGCTCCAGTAATGAGGATGGGCAATGGCTCTCCAATCGATTCGGCGGCGATTGATGAGAGCGTAGAGCAGATGCGCAAGCAACTCGACAACGGAGTTGTCAACGTCCAGTTCCGGTATCAGAAAGGTCAACCGTTCAAACAGCGGGACGGAAAAGACCACAGAGCGGCACGGGTTACTGTTACCCCTGGAATCCACGAGCAGGGTGGGTATTTTGATATGCAGTGGTGGGCGAATGGAGACTACAAATACCACTATCGAGAGGAAGGACTGGAATTCAGGTTCGGGCGCGAAGTAATGAATGAAACCACCAATAAGCCAGTACGGCATTTCCATCCGCCGAGCAATCTCGACAAACACCGACAATCCTGTATCGGGATTGAACAACCACCGAGCCTTGTCACAATTGCTGTACTGAAGACGTGGTGGACAGCGGTCGAGAACGGTGACGAGACCTTGGTGAACGCACAGGACGGCTTGCCGTAGTTAGAAAACGTTAGGTAGTCAGTCGGTGTTCTTGGTCTGTCTTTGTTCTACAGGCGGAGCAGGCCGAGTGCCTCGGGGCTTGACCCCGAGGCGGTTCACTGGAACCCATAGCTTCAGAAACTCTGCCGCTCAATTCGCACGCTCGCCTTCGCGGCTTATTACGAATCTCGAGTTCCGGTATCTCGTCTTCTGAACCGGTTAGAACGAGGGCCTGTTCTCTCGCAAGGTCGTGGCTGCGCGCGCAGCGAACGGTAGTGAGCGAGCACGGAGCGGAGGGTGGGGCGGTGGGCGAGGAGTGGTGGCCGCATAAAAACGAGGGAGCCGACTCCCTCAGTCGGCCTGGACGAGCCCCGTCACGGCGTCGTCGGGCTCGACTGCGAACCGCGCTTGCCCGATATCGTGCACCTCACGCGAGTAATTCCGAATCTGGTACTGCGACGTGGGCACGACCGTCGACGCCGCCTCGACCACCTCGTCTTGCGTCAGGTGTTTCTCGGGTGTGAGCCGATCCGCGGCGTAGACGGCCGCCCCGGCCATCGCCATCCGGTGGGTGCCTGACCCGATGGCCTCACTATCGGCCACGTCCAGCAACCGCTCGCCGACACGCACCAGTTCGATCGCCGCCTCGACGTCGAGGACGGCATCCAGCGCTGCGACGACCCGATCGACCGCCCTGTCTCGCACCGGCGGCGCGTCCACGTTCGTCTCGAGTCTGACCTTCCGGGCGCCGGCACACACCCGATCCAGCGACGCCTTCGCATGACGGGCAACATCGTCCGGTTCGCGCTCGATACCGTGATTTCGCGCCGCTAGAAGCACCGCCCCGGCGGCCAGGCCTTCCCACGGCATCCGCCCACCCGGGAGTCGCTCACGCTTGGCCTGCTTTAGATATCGACCGGCATCGGTCTGGACGTGCTCGGGGAGCGCGAGGTTGGCGCCGAGCATCCCGATATCCTTCATGCCCTCGTTCAGCCGCTGGTCGCGCTTGTCATGCATCGTGAACCGCTTGTGTCGCTGCCGCAGACGCTCCATGCGATCCTTTCGCTCCGAGCTCAGCTGGTTGCCCTTCCCGTCGGTGTTGAGGAAGAAGGTTGTATGGAGGCCCTTGTCGACCCGCAACTGGTTCGTCGGCTCACACGACCACTCGCCGTTCCGACTTTTGTTATCCGGCGCGTGATCCACCAGGGTCGGCGTCCGATCCAACGTCTCGATGCTCACGACGAGTCCGCAGTCCGCACACACCGACTCATGGTCCGGCTTCCGCACGCTGCCACCGCATTCCGGACACGTCGCCTGCCACTCAGCGCCACGGACGTCGACGACAACCGCTTCATCGCTATCGTTCGTCTCCTGTTCGCCCGAATCTTCAAGTTCGATAACTCGCTTAGAACTCATTGGGTCTAATCGACCTGAAGGCGCTCGCTGAGTGCCCGACCCCGCGATGCCACTACATCGCGGGTTTTCCACGGAACCGGACCGACCAGTCACGGCTGCGCGCTCTCGCTCGCGCCTTCGCGAGCGCCCTCCTGGGCGCGAGCGAGAGCGCGCCTACGTGAGGTGCCACAATCAAGCCGCGCGCGGTGAGACCGCCCGGAACGCGCGTCCAGCGGAGTAAGCGTCGCGGGGTGAGCACCGATCGGAGCGCAGCCCCCGGCGCTTACCCGCTGGCGCGAGACCATATCCATTTCAGCCCGGAACGGCGACTGAGCGCCAGCGAGGGAGCCGCACGCCCGGAATGGTCGGTCGCGAGCGCGTGGAGGGCGGCAGCACCGAGCGCGGCGAACCGTCGGTCACACACCCGGGCAACCGTTCATTCCAGCCCCGGCCGGCTGACCCACGAGAGCGATGCTGCAAGCCCGCCGGCGAATTAACCAACACGAGGCGGGATTTTGTTGGTTAACACGCTGGGAAACAATTACCGGCGAGCGTCGGTCAGATGGGCTACCAGTGCCAGAGAGCAAGCAAGAGCGGCGGCTAAAACGGAATATTGTGGGGCCTACAGCCGTTGCTCGATGGCGTCGGCCAGGTCCTCCGCGCCACGTTGTCGATACTGCTTCATCTGTCGTCTGAGCCGACTCCGACGCAGCGTCCCCCAGTCGCCGCGCTTGATGGCGGTCTGCAACACCGTCCAGGGGATCCCGCGGGGCGGCTCGGTCCCCTCGTCGACAGGCGAGTAATCGAGCACCGTCAGATCATGAGTGTCGAGAACGCGCTGTTGGTTCTGCCAGGTGATATCGAGTTCGACGAGCGCTTCGCCGAACCCGTTGGTCGGGTCCGGGAGTGACTCGATCTCGCAGTCGGGGCACCGCAACAGATCCGGGTGCCAGACACCGATGATCGAATAACCCTCGAAGACGGTCATCGAGTCGCCGACTACACAACACTCGTACTGGACGCGCCGGTCGCAGTCGATCGCGCGCGGCGCCTCGTGGGGAATATCACAGACGACGTCGACGGAGCCGCGACCGATCGGCCAGCCGTGCAACTGGTCCGTGAGTACGGAAGCGACGTCCATAACCACTCCTTCTGAATCCATAGTAATCAATATTATTACTTGTTGAATTATAACTTGAATAGCCACTATATTAAACTGTCTGGCAGAGTGATACGTGAACCACGAGGCATGAGACCCGGGAATCCCCGCCCTGTAACGACGCGCATCGAGGCGCCGACACAGACGGGAGCGGAGACGCAGCGCTACATCGAGATCACGCCCGCCGAAACGACGCCGACCCCGCGGACGGTCCAGCGCGGCTTCAGGCGACTGTACGCGCATCTCCAGCCGGAGGATTCAGGTGGCCTACTCGGGTTGTTCGGCGACCAGCCGGCGACGCTCGAATTCCTGCTGGTCAGCGCTGGCGGCGAGGCCGCTCCGATGCGGTATCTCGTCGGGACCACGGAGAACGAGGCCGATCTGTCGGGTCTGGAGACGATCCTGCGGAGCGTCTTTCCGAACAGCTACGACCTGGACCGCGTCGAGTGCCACCCGGAGGCACTGTTGTCGCCGGCGACGACTGGGGAGGCTGACACGACGGACGATATCCACGAAAACGGACCCTATGTCGCTGGCATAAGGTTCACGCCGGACTGTGACCATCCACTGGATTGGCAGACGCGGCTGGCCACCTATGGTGATGGCGATCGACGCGACCGAGATAGCCGCCCGGAGTATCGCCGCGGCGCTCGCAGCCGGACCTCCAGGGAGGCGCGCCAGGCGGACGAAAGCGACGAGGGAACGCCACTCGCCGGACTCGCCGAGACGATGGCGACTGCCGAGTTCCCCATCGTCTATCAGGTGCTGTTGCGGCCGAAAGCCGACTGGTCGGCCGAACTCGAGGATCGACGGTTCCGCATCGAGGAGGGCCGCGATTCCGTCGCCGCGCGCGTCTTTGAGGACCTCATCGGCTCACCCGGGTATGATGAGGACGATACCGGGGAGCGTCGGCTCTCGGCGACGGCCGCCCAGCGCCTCGACGAACTCCGCGCGAAGGACGCCCGCCGCTCCTTCGAGGTGACCGCCCGCGCGGCGGTCGTCGCCCCGCCGTCGTACTGGGAGACGCCGCGGCCGGTCCACGAGACCGCTCGAAGACTCGCGACCACGCTGTCGCCGGCCGGCCACACCACACAGGACGTGACCGGCCGCATCCGCACTGACGAGGGCTTTCACGACGGCTGTGTGCCGCCCGGCCAGCGCGTCCTCGAGGCGCTCGTCGACCGCGAGCGGGCGCCGTCGCCACCCACCAGCGAACTGAAAGCCAAGTTCGGCAGCGACGCCCACGCGCTTGTCGCCGACGTTGCGGAGGCGCCCTCGCTGTGCGTCCTCGGCGGCGCGGGCTTGCCGGCGACCGCCCAGCGCGGGCTCGACCCGACGGCAAGCGAACGCACCGCGATCGTGCCGCCCGCCCCGCGGACGCTGCAGCGGTACCGCGGCGAGGGCATGTATCTCGGCCACGTCAAGGACGCCGACGGCCAGACGCAGACCGACCGGCTCGTGTTGCCGCCGGAGCTCCAGACCACGCACAGCCTGGTGCTGGGGAAATCCGGGTCCGGGAAGTCGGTTTTGGCCCAGACGGCGCTGCGCACGAACCACGCGGCAACGGATGGCCCGACGATCATCGTCGATCGGAAGGGCGACGGCCTCCCAGAGGAGTACCTCCAGACCCATTACCGGGAGTACGACGACCTCGAGGACGTCCTCTACTTCGACTGTAGCCGGCTGTTGCCCGCGCTGTCGATCCTGGATATCCGGCCGGATCTCGAGGTGGGCCGTCCTCGCGTCTCGGCCATCGAGGACCGGGCGGATTTCCTGGAGGAGGTTCTCCGGATGCGGGCGACAGAGGAGACCTACGAGCGCTCGATTCGGTCGCCGGATATCCTGCAGTATCTGCTGAAGGCGGGTTTCGACACGGTTCACGGCGACGACGTGCTCACGTACGCCGAACTGCAGGGGATGGTGACGCGGCTGCAGGACCAGCGCGAGCCGCCGGCGGCGAGCCATCCAGCGGTCGCCGACGGCCTCACGTCCGTCGCCGCGAACGCCTCCCGCTCCTTCGACGACGTGATGGAGGCCGTCAAGGCCCGCCTCGAGAAACTCCAGACCGACAGCCGCCTCTATCGCCTGTTCAACTACGCGCCGGAGGATCGTGACGGCGACATGCCGCTGTTCTCGTTCGACGAACTGCTGGATGAGGACGTCGTCATCGTCTTCGACACGAGCGACATGCGGGCGGACAGCCAGAAGGCGTTCGTACTGGTCGTCCTCGCGCAGTTGTGGGACGCATTGAAGCGCCGCGAACAGGCTCGCGGGAACAGCACGGGTCAACCGGCGGCGGCCGACGGTGGCGCAACGGACCGGCAGTCTGACGACGGTGACTCGGTGTCGGAGTCGCCCTTGGATACGGCCACCGGCAAGGATGCCCAGGCGTCGGCCGATAGCGGTGGTGAGCCGCCGCTGGTGAATCTGTTCATCGAGGAGGCGGCCGAGGTGGCGGCGTCGGATCTCGTAACGCAGTTCCTGCGGCAGGCCCGCGGCTTCAACTGTGCGGTCACGCTCGCGATGCAGTTTCCCGAACAGTTGCGTCATGAGCATCCTGAAGCCTACGAGGAGTTGCTGAACGACGTGTCGACGATCATCGCGGGCAACGTCGGCCACGACCGGCGGCTCGCAGAGCGGTTCGCGACCGACGACATGCCGGCCGACGCGGTCGCAAACCGATTACGCGCCCTCGAGAAGGGCGAATGGCTGGTGACGCTGCCGGCGCCGTTCGGTGACGCCGAGCCCCGGCCGTTCCTCATTGAATCGGCGCCGCTGCCGCCCGGCCATCCCGACGGCCCTGAGCCGCTGTCGCCGGCGCGGGAAACCGCGTTCAAGGGCGCCCTCGACGTCTGCCAGCACCGCACCGCCACGGAGTACGGTCTCCCGATTCAGCGCGACCGACCGGTCACGACCGACCACTCCGAGGCCGGCCACACTCCGGCGGATGCGATACCCGCTACAGACACGGACGCCGAGGCGGAGACGGAGCCGTCGATCCAGCTTCACGAGCTCCGGAGTGCGCTACCACACACGAAGCGCCTGCCCGAGATGCTCACGTACGACGCCGATGCCCACAGCATTAGCTGTGAGGGGTGTGGCACGAGCTATGCGGCCAGCTTTGACAAGCTCCGGGACGCCATCGAGTGCTGCAACAGCCTCGATATCGTCGATCGGGACGACATCCCGATCTGTGACGTGCCGCTGACGCTCAGCCCCGAGGACTGTCTCGACTCGCCGTATTCCGTTCAGCAGTTGCTCTTCCTGCAGGCCGTCGTTACCGCCAAACGCGGCGGCTACGACCCCGACCTGGAGTACGACCTCCGGCGGGATTCGATGGTGCGGCTCCGCGAGTACATCAGCATCGAGCAGGACGCCGTCGACGAACTCGTCGCCGACGGGCTATTGAACCGCGACGGCGACCATCCACACCGCCTGTACACGGTGACCCACGCGGGCCTGGAACTCATCGACGAGCAACGTCGGGAAGGCATCACCCACGGCGACGGTATCGGCGATCTCGGTGAATCCAGCCTTCACCGCGTCATGGTGCTTGACGGCGCGGCGTTGCTCGACCAGGAATTCGTCGACGACACCGAGTCGGCGGCCGTCGAGGTGCGGACCTACTACGAGACGGACGGCTACCGTTATGACGCGGTCGCGCTGGACAGTAGTGGCGAGATCGTCGCGGCCGTCGAGGCCGAGCGGACGAATCACGACCTGCTCGATGCCGCCCCGGAGGACTACGACAAGCTCGCCGCGGTCGATCCCGAGGCGGCGATCTGGATCGTCGAGAACCGCAGCGGCGCCCATGCCGTCCTCGAGGCGTTGAACAACCCGAACGACAACGTGCAGCGCATCGAGAAAACCTATAGCGAGTCGACTGCGCCGCGATTCTTCAAGATTGACTCGCCCGGGCTCACGGATGTCCACACGCTCGGCTACCTTCGGAATTCGGTTCTCGAGTAATCGCCTGCTTCAACGAGCTGGATGTGGCCTTTCTGAACCTTTACAGTTCATTCAGGCTATAGACCTCCTCCGCGTGAATGCGGAGGAATCCCACTACAGCAAATGAGGCTCGGAGTGGTGGGCCGGAACCCACTACCGGTAGTTAACCGGTATTCATGCAGAAAGCCGCGCCGTTCACGGCGCGGAGGATGTCACCTGTTGGTTGCTTCGGCGTACAATCAGTCATCGTCCGCAGTGTACGCTCCACCACGGCGCTTGATTCGAGCAACCACGATGCGCCGTTCGTTCTGACGGAACGTCACGGCGAGACGGAACCCTCCAACACGTACTTTCTTTCGTGGACTGTTCTGGAGTGGTTCGCCGTAATCGGGTGGGTCACGCCACGGGGAATCGACGATTTCGTCGAGTTTGTCGAGAATACGGTCTTGCTCGTGTGGGTCGAGCGCGGCGAGGTCATCCTGGGCCTTCGATGAGAGTTCCCACGTCCAGTCGCCGTCACTCATCGCCGTCCGTGCCGAACCGCTCGCGCGCCTCCTCGGCGCTCATGGTCCGCCCCTGGCGGACATCCTCTTCGGCTTCGAGGAGGGCGACGAGTTCGTCGCGGTCGAACGTCGGGAACTCGATCGCGTCGCGCAGCGTGTACCGGATGAACTCGCTCCGACTGTTGAAGCCGCGTCCCTGCCACGTCTCGTCTATCTCGTCGAGAAACGACTGGGTGACCTTGAAGTTCACCGTGACGATCTCGTCGTCGCCGTTCTCTTTTGTGGTTGCTCCAGACATACGCAAGAGTTACAGCCGTATTACCAAGTTTGTTTCGCTGGTAGAGACGGCTCCTGAAGGGCTCAATGTAGTGAAGACCGCTCCCGAGATCACGATTCCCGCAAGCAACAGGCCACTAGCCTTCCCGGCGACCTAATGCCAATCCATTTAGGCCCTCTCCTTAGCCCCGCTCACCAGCACGTATTGTCTGGATGGGTAGACCACGGGCGGGTAGGCAACGTGGCCCCCATTCGGGATCATTCCATGTCCGAGCAAGATACTGATTCAGGAACGCGTCGGCGCACAATCCTCAAAGTAGGTGGTGGCGCAATCGGGGGAGTCGCAATCAGCGGTGGGGCGCTCCTCTACAGCAGCCAGCCGGCCGCCGCAGCCACACAGGTCAACACGATGGCCACAGTGGAACTCGACTCCAACCAACAGGACGTGACAGCCGTGACGATCGCTCCTGAGATCGGCTTCCAGTGGAGCGACTTCTCCGACGGCGTGAGCCACTTCCAGCTCGACGTCGAGGTCACGACCGAGGCCGGCCTCGACGAGACAGCCATGAACAACCTGCTGCCGGATGGTGAATCAATCGACGCTAGCACCGTCAAAACGAACTGGAGTAATCAGTCGAGTAAAACCAGCGCCGTCGATGTCGTCGGGAGTAGTGAATTCATCACCGACGGCAGCAATAACAGCGATGTCTCCGACGTGACGGCCGGCAGTAATACGAGTTTCAGTGACCATGCGGGGACGGGAACGGTCAATCTCACCGAACAGGGCCTCGCCAGTAATTCGTTTTCACCGGGCCTCTATCCGCAGAACGTCGGCGACGACGTAGCCGCCGGCGCCCGAGTGACGATCAACATCACGCTCGATGTGCGGGACGAGAGCGCTAGCAGTTCGCCGAGTGAGGCGACAATCGACTACGACACGATCGAGTACGGTGTCATCGTGGACAACCCGAGCGCCAGCGGAAGCGGAGGCGATACAACCCTGAATAGTGATGCAAGCGGCGAGTGAAATCAAGCGACCTCTTCTCTACATTTCTAAAATGCTCCGATTGGAACGGTTCTGAACCCATTTCGGCGATCGATAGATAACGTGGAGATGTATCAAATGGTGTCCTCCTCTACTCCGTAACCGACGGTCGTTCTCTCCTCGCAGCTCGATCGCTATCGGATGTCAACGAGGCACGAGGTCCATAATCAGCCGCTTTGTTCGAAAGCTGGGGGTATTTCCGGATGACCCGGAGATGAACGCCTCCGAGCGAACTCCGATGGCTGGGTTCGACCGCCAGACCACACTGAGACCGGTTCGGAAACCGGTCGGAGCCCGGGGAGAGACAGCGTCAGGAGCAGCCCGGAGGGTGGAGCCGCCGATGCATGATTGATCGTCACGATAGCAGGGGGATACGCCCGTCGGCAGACCGACACAGCCACGATGAGGGCGTGCCACTCTCCGGAAACTACCCCGCCCGCGGCCAGTAACAACTCCGTATCATCACCAGAGCTGCCGCGAACACCGACTAACAACCAGTAGCGTCCGGCAGCCGACCCGACAACACCCGTGCTACGCCGCTATAATTGTGATAGCTGTGTGGGTTGTGACGATACGTACACGCCTTACTCACCACCGTCTGGAGGAAATCAAATATTGGGCCTCTACTATCTTGATTCAGCGAGAGAATCCCGCCCTTCCAGTGAGTGACGAGTGTTTCGACGCTCAGTCGGAACCGAGGAGCGATCAGGGCGGGAGTGAATCGCGTAAGCTCTGTGCAACGAACCACTCGGTTTCTCCCTGCTGAATACCTCACGTCACAAGAATTATCTGTCTTGGGTGTCTCATATTTGCTAAGGCCAAATGGAGTATCATCTGCAAACCGGGTCGCATACAGTGTACGCGCTTCAGTATCACTTCGTGACTGTCACGAAGTACCGTGCCGATATTCTCACGGATGAGCGGCTTGAGCGTGTCGCTGAAATCGCCCACGATATTGCAGACGACTTCGAGGCCGACATCAAGAACGTGGACGGAGGAACCGACCACGTTCACATCCTGTTTCGGACCAAACCAACCACAGACCTCACGAAGTTCATCAACTCGCTCAAAGGCGTCACGTCCCGACGGATTCGGTCGGAGTTTCCCGAAGTGACACAGACGCTTGAAGATGCGTTCTGGCAACCGGGATACTTCCTCGCCACGACCGGCCAAGTGAGCATTGACGTGCTGATGGACTACGTGGACGGCCAGTAGCATGACCGCAACAACCACGAAAACTCTGGAGGCGACACTCGCCCCACCGACAGCACACAAAGAGCGGAAACTGTGTGACCTGCTCGAAACCTACCGTGAGGGACTTCACGAGGCGTTCGACGCCGGGTGTGACACGATGAGCGCAACCAGCGACGTGGTGACGCCTTACGACCTACCGTATCAGGCGAAAGCGGCCCTGTGCAGCTACGTCCCGCAACTTCACGACACCTACGACGCACAGGAGTTAGACGACGACCATCCGGTTCGGCTCACCAACCAAGCCGCCGAGTTTGACCACTCGGCGGCGCGTGACTACGAGTTCACATGGTGGGCACCGCAACCCGGTCGCGGGACGAATTTCTGGATACCGCTTCGTATCAATCCCGAACAAGACGGTTTGTGGCACGACCTCGTACACGGTGACGCTTCGGCGGGACAACTCCGACTGCAACGCAACCGCACGTCGTGGACACTCCACGTCACCGTCGAGTTCCCGGTCGAACAACCGGAGTACGAACCGGCAGACGACGATGTAACACCAGTCGGCTTCGACATTGGCGAAGCACACCTGCTCGCGGGCTGTGCTTGCGAGCAGGGGGCTCCGACTGACCCACTACTCATCAACGGTGGTCGCGCCCGTCACCTTCGCAAAGAGATGTTCACGACGCTCAAGCGACTCCAAGAGCGTGACGCCGCACAGTGGCGGATAGACGAGCGATTTGACCACTACCAGAACGCACTCACTGACATCATCGAGAAGGCGTCTCGACGTGCCGTCGAGTACGCCTGTCGATTCGAGAAGCCAGTCCTCGTGCTGGAAGACCTCTCGGACATCCGCAAAGACCTCGATTACGGCGAGTGGATGAACCGACGGCTCCACGCATGGGCGTTCGCTCGGCTTCAACAGCGCATCGAGGACAAAGCACGAGAGGCGGGGCTTCCGGTCAGATACGTCCGACCGGAGTACACGAGCCAGACGTGTCACGAGTGCGGTCACATCGGGCACCGGAACGGTGACGAGTTCCGGTGCCAGAACGACGTGTGTTGGGTATCGGAGTACCACGCAGACATCAACGCGGCGGTCAACATCGCTGACCGCCACGACCCGTGGGGTGAGAGCCTGCCGCTGAAACCGGCGGGCGATGACATCTCACGGGATGGGAGCGCCTGTGACAGCGCCACGACCCACCGAGAGACGAGCGAGGAACCCTCGCAGATGACTCTCTCGACTTTCCACGGGTCGGAACCCTCTGCCAGCAACAGCGAAACGTAGCTGGTATTCCCATGCCGGGAAGCCGCGACGTTCACGGCGCGGAGGATGTCACGCTGAGGGTAGGAGGGAGTGCAGTTCGTTTTCAGCGGGTAGCAGGCAGATGTCCGCAGAGGCTGGTATGTTCGAAATCCGAGAGGCGCGACGTTGTGTAACGACCGATAGAATCGAGACCATCCATCAGTCGCTCTCGACTGCGGATCAGGATTAACAATCGCGCTGAACGGTCGGTATCCTAGTCTGAAACGGTTCGGAGGGGAACGAGGCCCTGTACGATGGGAGGAAAACACCTCTTCTGAGGGCGCTTGTCACCCGCGATTGCAAATCCCGAAACCGCAGGACAGGAACCGATTGTTCTCCTTTACTGGACTCTCTTCGCGCACCCAAACGCTGCGAACAATCTCAGATATCTGTATTCCCGAAACGCCACTATTTCGGCATCTAAACGACCTCTATCGCCGCCTTTCGCATCGATACTCGCCCTCATATTGACGGCCGAAACAACCGATGTACAATCCAAAAACCGCATGCCAGCAACCGATTGTTGAAATATTTCTCTAAATACCCCCAGTATCCAGACCTATTGTTCCTCTCCTAATGAGAAATCAGCCCATAGAGATGTTCTTCCGACCAATGAGTTCGATTGTTACAGCACCGCCTCCGTAACAGCACCACAGCACCCACACATATTCGCGGGGCTGAACGCCGCTTGTTTTGCCATTTAATCTGCGCTAATTCCCGGAACACGCTGTTCAATATTTCTCATCCGCTAACTGAAGATTGTATATCGCTCCATCTCGCTGGACCTGAAACGGGGGTTGGGCCGGGTGGTGGATGAACGATAAAATCCGTGTAGAGTTTGACGGCGTGAAGGCCCTTTGATTAAACTGGTCTCCTCTTGCCGGGAGGACGACGGGAATCCCTCCGAGACGGAATCCGGTCAGAGACCACTATCGCCAGCTGAAGAGTGACCCTTCGGAGTCGCGTTCGTCTTCCAGTTCCGCTTCGAGGGCCTTTCGACGGGAGCGCTCCTTCTCCAGTTCGGCCTCCAGTTTCGCTTTCTCTTCGAGCACCTCACGAAGCCGTTGTTCGAGCTCCTCGATGCGCTCGACTCGCTCCCGTTCGCCGGAACCGAGAGTGGACGGCTCCGTTGCCAGTGGCTCTGCCCGTGTCGACGATATTGTCGAGTCGCCTACGGGTTCGTAGAACTCGCTAGTGCCGGCGATCACCCGCTCGATCGTTTTCTCGCCGTACGTACTCCCGTCCGCGAAGTGCTGTTCGTCCCACTTCTCACGCATCAGCCCTGAGTCCCGAAACAGTCGGTCGATCTGTCGGGCATCGCCGCCGGTCCAGAACGCCAGCAGCGAGCACAGCGCCATATCGGCTTCCGAGTGGCTCTCGTAGCCGCTGGTGTTCCCGCGGTAGAGTGCTTCGAACTTGTCGCCGTTTGCGGCGTTCTTCGCTTTCCGGAGGAGTTCCTCGTCGTCGATCCCCCCATGTGTCTGGCCGTTTCTGGCGGCCTGGTCGGACGCTGACGTTCCTTGGTCGTCGGGTGCGAGGTACTCGTCATATACAGTCACAAGCGCGTCTTCGCGTTTCTTGATCGCTGTAGGCGTCCCGTCGACGTGGTCGGCGGTCACGGTGAAGAAGCGCGCCGTCTCGTAGAGTTCTAGGTCGCCCTTCCGATTGTGGCCCTCCGGAAGCGACCCAGTCACGAGGACGTGATAGCCGGTTCCCGAGGGACTGACCTCAGTGAAGGAATCAAGCGTCTCGATGACGTCCTTGGCCCACTCGTCCGGATGGCCAGTCTCGGGGTCCCGGCAGTCGTCGAGATCGACGCCGACGATGGGGTCTGCCTCTGTGAACACGAAGCCGAGGCCGTCCTCCTGCCCGAACTGTACTTGCTCGCGAGCTGTCCCGAACGCGGCCCATGTTTCGGGGTCGGTCGTGGACGCGAACTCGCCACTACTGGGATCGATCGGGACCTTTGTCGTCTTCCCATCGCGTTCTTCAGCACGCCAGCAGAGCCACTGGTCGTACTCCAGGAGTGTCTCCGGAATCGCGTCTCTCGTCGGTGGAGCTGAGGACACGACTATAGATTGCTAGATGTCCAGTCAAAATAAAATAATTCCCGTCGAGCGACTGGCGCTATACGCGGAACCATAGAACCCCTACCGAAACGGAGACGCGGATCTCGGGCTCTGAACACGATTCCGGGATAACCGTCCAACGCCTCCCGGTGAGAATCGACGGCGCCCGGACACTGGAGGGCTTCATGCCGCCGGTATCAATGAGCGCGTCTGGAGGCTAGATAGCCGTCGTTAGACCAGCGTTTTGAGGCCCTCTTCAAGCTCGATTTCGGGTTCGTAGCCGAGTCGGTCACGGGCCTTGTCGATGTCCGCTCGACTGTGGTCGATATCGCCTTCTCGAGGGTCGGTGTGGACGATCTTCGAGTCGCTGCCGACGGCGTTACGGATCAGTTCCGCGAGTTCGCGAATCGTGATGGAGTCGCCGGTGCCGACGTTGTATGCTTCGCCGACGGCATCGGTTTCCGCGGCCAGCAGGTTCGCTTGGACCACGTCTTCGATGTGAACGAAATCCCGGGTCTGGGTGCCATCGCCGTGGACGGTTATCGGGTCACCGTTGCGTGCCTGCTCGAAGAAGACCTTGATAACGCCGTAGTCGCCGCCGGTCTGGTCCGGCCCATAGACGTTGAAATAGCGGAGGGCGACCGTCTCCAGCCCGTAGAGGTCGTGGTACCGTCGGGTGTAGTGGTCAGTGGCCAGTTTGTCGATGCCGTACGGCGAGGTCGGTTCCAGCGAATGTGCTTCGGAGACGGGGATTTCTTCGGGGTGGCCATAGATCGCAGCGCTGGAGGCGGCCACGACCCGTGCATCGTGTCGTCGGGCGGCTTCGAGGACGTTTAGCGTGCCCGTCGCGTTCGTCGCGTGGCTTGCTTTCGGGTGATCGATTGATTCGGCCACGCTGACCAGCGCCGCCTCGTGGAAGACGACGTCCGTGTCGGCGACGGCGTCGGCAACCGTCTCCTCGTTTCGGATATCCCCCTGGATGACTTCAACCTTGATTGGGGCCTCTCCGGTCGGTGCCGCATCGAGAATCGCCACGTCGTTCGTCTCGTGGAGTGCGTCGACGAGATGGCTGCCGATAAATCCCGCCCCGCCCGTCACCAACACGCGTTCTCCGTCCATGGTGGATGCTTTCAGGAGGGCACCAAGAGGGTTGTGAACCAACGCCGGTAACCAGTCTCCGGGTGGTTGATTCTGCCGTAGTCGAACTTATTATAGGACTGCTGTAATTCTGAACGATCGTATGGGGTGGGTACGGAACGCCGAGGAGAACGCCGGTGGGAGCGGACAGTCCCCGGTTCGAGTCAGACGTGGGGTCAAAGCGTTGGTAACCAGCGGTTCAGCGGTGTTGCTCGTCAAAGAGCGACACAACGACGGGACCCACTTTTGGACCGTGCCAGGCGGCGGCGTTCGGTCCGGCGAATCGCACCTGCAGGCGCTTCGCCGCGAGCTGCGCGAGGAACTCGATTGTGAGGTACGTATCGGCGATACAGCTGGCGCGGTTTGGTACGCACATCGCTCTGAGGCAGCGTTGGTCTCGAGGTATACGGTCATGGACTGTGATATTGTCTCGCGGCCATCGCCGACCCTCAGAGAGGGCGTCTCCGAGTACCGCTGGGCAGATCCTGGGTCGCTTCCACCGCGGACGCTTCCACAACTCCGCCAATTCTTATGTGATTAAAAAGAGCCGCGGTTAGTCGTCTGTCTCGCTGGGGGCTGCCTCAGAGCGAGGCTCTTCGAGGCCGTCGGAGAGACGGCGTTCGGCTTCCTCTTGATCTTCGGGATAGCCGACGTCGATCCGCCAGCCCTCCAGCCCAATCGCGTCGATCGTGCGGCCGGACTGAATGAGGAGGTTAATCGCATCAGAGAGTTCGTACTCGCCACGGTCCGACGGCTGGACGAGATGACAGGCATGGAAGATTGCTGGCGAGAACGTGTAGAAGCCGTCATCACGAGATTGGACGGCGGATCGTCGGGCTTTTCGACGACGTCCGTGATTTCGCCGTAGTCGTTCGTGTCACAAACACCGTAGCGGGAGGCCTCCTCCCTCGGCACCTCCTCGACGAGGAACGCAGCATCGGTCCGGTTCTCTTGCTGACGTTTCACGACGTCGGCGAGGTTGGCCTCGAAGATGTTGTCCCCGAGGATGAGCATGAAGTCGTCGTCAACGTGGTCTTCGACTGTCAGCAGGGCGTGGGCAAGCCCCTGCTGTTCTCGCTGGTGGGTGTAGGTGATCGGGACACCCTCGTATTCGTCGCCGTAGTGGTCGATAATCTTCTCCTTGAGATAGCCAACGACGACGACGAGTTCGTCGGCTCCGAGTTCGAGGAGTTGGTCAAAACAGTGAGTGAGAAGCGGCTTGTCGTTGACTTCGACCATCCCTTTCGGTTTGTCGTCCGTGAGTGGCCGGAGACGAGTCCCCTTCCCCGCAGCGAGTACGACCGCTTTCATTGTAGTACCACTTTCGAGTGAACGAAGTCCGTTAAGCGTTTCGAGACATACGGGTCGAAAGCACTGGGGGCATCGACCAGTATCGTCAAACGATTTAGGGTGAAGTTTAGAAGGAAATGATTGCATAGTAAGAGATATGTCCGAATTCCCGCGGGAGATTGATTTACAGCGGACTCCGGATTTTCTCTTCGAGACCGGCAGTATTCTGTCGTTGGTCTGCAGCGTTCTGTTTATCGTAGCTTTACTATCGACAGCTGCACTTACGTACTTCACCAGCGGGTTCCCGACGATCGGTGTCCTCGCATCGGCAACGTTCGGGCTGTTGGCGTTCCTTGGAGTTGGACTGCTGTACTGGAGTTCGAAACTCGCCGAGGTCTAACTCTCCGGAGGCTCGGCCAAACCTCGCGAACCGTTTTGTATTACCCAGACACCTGCTGCGATAATTTCGACGACCACCGCTGGCCAGCGATCACCACGCAGATAGAGCATGGCCGTCGGTAGATGATACTCGGTGCGTGGTCATAGGACCGGATCGGCGTACCTGAGACGTTTATCAGGAGTAAATCAGGCCGGTGGTGAGAGACTTTGACGGCAAGCAGGAGTGAGGTGACGCTTCGGTGTAGGGGATGCCGAGCAGACTACCCAGAGCGATAAAAAGGACGAACGCCACGCTCATTACAGTCGCTTCTCTTTACTGAATTACTTCGATGGACGCTGGCGTGGAATTGGACGTAGGGGAGTTGGTTTCGCTCCGGCGGCTAGCCGGTCTCGGGGCGATCCTCTCGGGGGGTGCGACCATATTCGCGTTCCAGAACTTCCTCGCGCTCACGATGGTCCCCGCCGGGATTACAGTTGGGCTTCTCCTCTATTCCATCCTTGGCGTGGCGGATCACTCGGTTTCGCAGACGTTAGCCACGACGAAGATTACGGACCGGCGGTTGCCGACGGTGCTTACGATCGTCTTCCTTCTTGCGAGTGCAGTCTCGGTGGTTTCGCTGACGAGAGGCTACTATACGAAACCGCTACTGTACTATCTGATGATCGGCACCGCTGGGGTAGCGCTCTTTTTCCGAATCGTCCTCACGGATGCAGTGCGAACGAACGTGGTGTTGGTCGTCCTCTTCGGTCTCAACACGTTCGGCAGTAACCAGATCGTCTTTCCGCAGATGCGCGGTCCGGATGGGGGGTATCACATCGAACTCGTTCGGTACATCTACGAGACTGGCTTTGTCGTCGAGAGCTCGGCGACATACGCCGGATTTCCGGGCCAGCATCTCGGGCCTGCAATGGCGGCCAACCTGACTGGACTGTCCCCCGAGAGTACGTACCTTCTGTTTGGTACCGCGCTGATGTTGATCGGCTCGTTCCTCACCTACTGTGTTGGCCTCCGACTGGCCAACCAGGAGTACGCCCTGCTCGCGATGCTCATCTACGCAAGTATGAGTTACGTCGTCTACCGCGGTGGTCACCCAACCCAGCAGGCCCACATCCTTCCAATATTCTTCCTCCTGTACGTCGCGGCGATTTATCTCTACTTCAACCCGTCACTCAGAAACCGTCTTGCGTTCATCGTGGCGGGTCTCATGCTCATCGCGACGCATCACCACACGTCCTTGATCGCGGTTATCATGCTTGGGGCGCTTTTGGTCGGCTTCCTTGGCGCGAAGTACGTACAGTCGCTGTCTGATATCGTCCTTGCCGAACGAATCCAGCAGGTCGGATCGGCTGTAACGGAGAAGGCGATCTCACATGGCCTGCTGATTCTCGTGTTGTTCAGCACGATTTTCTACGTCCATCTCACCATTACGTCGGGTTACCTCCCGAGTTTAGCCGGCTACGTGTTGAGTTTCATCCAGTCCCTCCTCGGTGCAGAAACGAGTGGCTCGCTCGCTGGGGCTTCACGGTTCGCCGCGATTCCGCCACGGGTCTTTCTCATCAACACTACTGGCGAAGGGATACTCGTGTTTCTCGTCGTCCTCGGGGGATTGACCCATCTCGTGTATCAAGACCGCATCGGGATCATGATGATCGTCTGGCTCGCCTTTGCTGGCGCGTTGGCGCTTCTCGGCGTGGTTATTGAGTTTCCGTTCATCATCCCTCAACGTATCTACGTCATGGCACAGATGACTGCTATGGGATTCCTGGCAGCTACCGGACTCGTCTACCTCCTCAATCAGGGCCACGCGTCCGCACGTCAATCGGTGGCGGCGGTCGGCCTCGTCGCGGGCGTCGTCTTCCTGCTGATTTTCTTCTCGACGGCCAGTACCGTCGCCGGGATCGAAACGAGTCCATTTAATCAAGAAGTACTCTATCCGATTGAATATCAAGTAGCAGAAGAAGACCAAACTAGGGAATTTTGGAACCAGGTCGGTGAAGCAGAAGCTGAACTTCAGTGGGCACATCAACTTCCAGCGAATGAGCACACAATCGATTACTCGACGGTGGAAGAAGGCGCCATCGGAGTTAGCTACCACCGTATTGACACAGGGGTGACCGTACATGGAGGTAGTGGTATTGGTGCGGCATCTTATGTTTCTCCTTCAAATCCGACAGAAGGATTGGAAAATAACAGAAAATTCTATGATAACGGGCCTGTCGAATTATACTATATTTCATAAGTATTGGGGTAAGTAGTGATGACAGGATACCTGACCGGAATTAAGATCTAATGAAGAATCTTCAGATACTCCGGGTTGCGACCGATGCGTACCCAGACGTACTCGGCGGCGGAGCGCTTCACGCCCACGAGTTATCGTCGCTGCAAGCGGAGATGGGCCACGATGTCACGCTGTTGACCTCAGACCACGGCGACCACGAAAAGCCACGGCGGGAAACGCGTGCCGGATACGAGGTGCGACGGTATCGCCAGCTCGCCCGGCCGTTCGGCAACAGCATCACGCCGGGGATGATCCCCGCGATGCACCGGTTGCTCGAGAGCCACGATATCGTGCATGCTCACTCGCATCTGTATTTCTCGACGAACATGGCAGCGCTTTTGGCTCGGGTCGATTCGACACCGCTGGTCATCACGAATCACGGCCTCCACTCTCAGACGGCCCCGATGGCGGTCCAGAAAGCGTATGCACCGCTTGCGAAGTTCACGTTCAATGCCGCCGATCGGGTCCTCTGTTATACCGAGACTGACCGGGATCGACTGCGGGAACGCGGCATCACCGCGCCGGTTTCGGTGATTCACAACGGCATCGACTGTGACACGTTCGTCCCGGACGCGAGTGTTGCCGAGCAACCCCAAATACTGTTTGTCGGCCGTCTCAAGGCGGCAAAGGGCGTTCGCGAACTGCTGGACGCCTTCGCCCTGCTCGCGGACGATATGTCTGGCGTAACCCTGCGATTCGTCGGCGAAGGGCCGCTCCGCGAGGAGTTAGAACAGACAGTCACCGAGTACGGCCTGACGGACCGCGTCACGTTCGCTGGCCGGGTGCCCAACGAGGAGTTGCCGAAAACCTACGCGGAGAGTGCCGTCTTCGCACTCCCGAGCGAAGTCGAGGGATTCCCCCGGACGGTACTGGAGGCGATGGCGTGTGGCACACCGGTCGTCACCAGCGAACTCCCTCAACTGCAGTCGGTCGTTGAACAGGTTGGGGAGACCGCGCCGTTCGGCGACGTCGAGGCGCTTGCAGCAGCGTTACAGCGGCTGTTGGCGGCGCCCGACCGTCGGGAGCGGCTCGGTCGGCGGGCCCGAGAGTGTGTTCTCGGGGAGTACTCGTGGGGCGAGACGGTCCGGGAGACGACCGCCGTGTATCACGAGTTGGTGGAGTGACGCGGAATGTTGGAGACGCGTCGTGAGCGGCTCGGTGCGCTGCTCGTCGTCGGCTGTCTCATCGGTGTGGTCCTCTTCGGCGCGGGCACGATTCCGTCAGTCGATGTGACGACCGACTACGAAAGCCGTGTCGGCGAACGGGTCCAGGTCGCCGGGACCGTCGTCGACACTGACCCGGTCCGCATCGACCATGAGGGGGTCGTGCTGACCGTCGTTGGGGCCGAATCGAGCACAGATGAACCGATCAAGAGGGGTGACCACCTCGTCGTCTATGGGACAGTGGAACCCGACCGCACCATCGCGGCCCACAATATCGTCGTCCGGTCCTCCTGGGAGTTCCAGTACCTGTATGGAGTGTCGCTGGTCGGCGCGCTCTGGGTACTCGGGCGGTTCCTCCGTGGATGGCGGCTCGACGTCAGTCGGTTGGCGTTTGAACCGCGGCAGGCGGGCGAGGAGGAGACGAACTGATGGTGGATCTGCTGACCCATGTGCTGGTTGCGTACGCGCTGGCGACATCGCTATCGATTCGGTACGCGTGGGTAAGCCCGCCCCTGGTTACTGTCGCGATGATGGGGGCGGTCATCCCCGATCTCTCGCGGCTGTCGTTGCTCGTTGCCGAGGAGACGGTGACGTCCCTGTTCGGCATTCCCTTCGCGTGGTTCGGCTTCCACACGCTCGGAGGCGTCGTGGTCGCGAGCCTCGTTGGCGTAGTCCTCGCCAGCAAGGAGTACCGGCCGCGGGTGGCGCTGTTGCTCCCGCTCGGCGCCGGGACGCATCTGGTTCTCGACGCACTGCTGGTCAAGCCCTCCGGCGTCGCGGCACCGCTGTGGTGGCCGCTCGCGGCGCATGGCACTCCGACACCGGGGTTGTATCTCAGTACCGACCGCTGGCCAGTGCTGGTCGCAGGTGGGTGTGCAGCCTCGGTGTGGGGGGTGCGGTACCGGATTCTCGGCGACGGCGACAAGTGACGGGAGACGTCTCGGGTGTCTGACTGCCGGTCGTGGATCGCTACTCGTCGGCCGCCTGTCGGCCCTCGGCCATCGGCGTCGCCTCGACGACGGCCTCCATTGCGGCGACGGCCTTCCGGTCTTCCTCGGGCGGCGTCGGCAGCGGACGGTCGTGATCAATAGCGTCCGCGAGGTGGTCAAGCTGTGTCGAAAAGCCCGCGTCCGGGATGCGGTAGTCGTCCAGCAAGCGGTTGGTTACCAGGTCAAGTCCCGACAGAACGCTCCCGACACCGGCTTGGGTGATGCCGCTGAGGAGGACACTCAGCACCCGGGTCGCGGAGTGGTCCGGCTCGCGGTCGAAGTGAATCGTGAGATCGCGATAGATGTCGACGAGGACGATGCCATCGGTGCCAACGACAACGAACCACCATTCGCTGATGGGGGCGTCTAAGAGCATCGTGACATTGCCGTCCGCGCTGTCGTCGTTGGTGAACCGGGCGCGAATCGTCCCGTAGGTGGAGTCGGGCGTGGGAGTGGCCGTTGCCTCAGCGAGATCGATGTCTCCGAGGACATCCCGGGTGAGGTACATCAGGTGGGCGGCCTCGTCCCAGAACAGGCGGTAGAGCTTCCACTCTGCGGTGGCGGTGGCAGGCCGGGCGGCATCGTCGAGATACTCCTTGGCGCGTTTCTCCTCGGATTCGGGTTTGACCATGTGCGTCCGGGTAATCGTTCCGAGTTCGCCGGACTCGATCAGGCCGCGAGTCTCTTCGATGGCATCCATGTACAGGAAGTTGTGGACGACTGAGAGGACACGTTCGTTGGTGTCGGCGGCCTCGACCATCGCGGCAGCCTCGGCCTCGGTCATCGCCATCGGCTTCTCACAGAGGACGTGACAGCCAGCCTCCAGTGCATCGACGGCCTGCTGGCGGTGGACCGATGGAGGTGTACACAGCGAGACGGCGTCGACGGCCCCATAGCAGTCTTGGAAGCTGTCGGCGGCCCGGAGGTCGTACTCCGCGGCGGCCGTAGCTGCTCTGGTCTCGTTGCGGTCGTAGACAGTGGTGACTTCGAAGCGGTCGTGGTTCTGGAGCGCGGGGATGTGCCGGCTCGTCGCGATGTTGCCCGCCCCCACGACGCCCACTCGAATCGGCATGTCCGAGGAGTGAGGTGATTCGGGCAAAGGCATTCCGGTCGAAGCGAAATGGGGGAGAGAACTTGTCGTAGATATCAAGGATACTTGCCTCGGCAGGGCGGGGTCAAGAGCAATTGATTAATACGGCAAGACTATTGGTCAATAATAGATGACTGAGCCTGGGGGGCCGAACATTGTTTTGCTTACGTTGGATGCACTTCGCGCCGATCACGTCTCCTCGTGCGGCTACGACCGGGAGACGACGCCGAATCTCGATCGGTTCGCTGCGGAGAATGTACAGTTCTCGAATGCCTACAGCGTAAGCACGCACACACGAGAGGCGATTCCGGGCTTGCTGACCGGCCGGTATCCGAACGCCTGCGTGGACGATGGCTACGAACTCGCGGCGGATACGATCGCTTCGCACCTGCGTGAGACAGACTACACGACAGGAGCGTTCCACGCAAATCCGTACGTGTCTCGGGCTTACGGCTTTGACCGTGATTTCGACGTGTTCGACGACGACCTCTATCTTGGCCAGCACAAACTCGTCGCGCTCGCGCAACGGGCCTATGACAAGATACGGAACCGCCACTACGCCCGTGCGGAGACCATTAACGAACGAGCACTGGAGTTCGTCGACTCGGCCGAGGAGCCGTTCTTTCTATGGGCGCACTACATGGACCCGCATGGCCCCTACAGTCCGCCACAGGAGTACCAGACCGTCTTCCACGACGAGTACGTCCGAATGAAGCGCGCCCAGAAGATGTACAAGCGAGCGGCCGTGTCGGACCCTGAAAGCATCACCGACGACGAGCGGCAAGAGATGGTGAATCTTTACGACGAAGAAATACGGTATGCCGACGCGCAGCTGGGGGCTTTCTTGGACGAACTGGAGGCGCGCGGACTGCTCGAGGAGACGCTGGTAATCGTCACGGCCGACCACGGCGACGCCTTCGGGGAGCGGGGGTATTACGGTCACCCGAGGGAGCTGGACCCGGAGCTGTTGCGCGTGCCGCTTGTGGCCCGCGGGCCGGGCGTGCCCGCCGGCGAAATCGAGGTGCCCACGAGCACCGTCGACGTCGTGCCGACCGTGCTGGAGGCGACCGGGTACAGTGTGGCGTCGTTGCCCGGGACGTCCCTGCGCGAGATTGCGGGCGATACCGAGGCGTACGCCGACCGCACGGTGTTCTCGGGGGTGCGCGGAGACGACCGGTACGACGAGGAGCACCTCCGGCGGTTCCGCGCGGACTCGCTGGATGGGTGGGCGCGCGTGGAGCGGGCGATTGAGTCGGACGAGGTAGTTGACTCGGAGGGCGACGAGGAGTTGCTTGAGTCGCTCAGGAGTCATAGCGATCGACTGCTAGACGGGGTCGCCGTGTCGGGTGACGCCGGGGAAAGGGCATCGAAGGATGTCGAACGGCGACTGGAGGCGCTGGGGTACAAGGAATGAGTTCGGAGCCGACCGTCAGCGTAGTGATCCCGACGTACGATCGGCCGGAGATGCTGCGGCGGGCAGTTGAGAGTGTCGTCGCGCAGACGTACGACAGAATCGAACTCGTTGTGGTCGATGGCCCATCGACACATCCGGCATCGGATGTTGTCGACGATGTCGACGGCGAGTTCGACCGGGTTCAGTGTGTTCGAAACGATGAAAAAGAGGGAGTTACGGCGGCACGAAACACGGGGCTTGCACTCGCTACCGGCACGTATATCGCATTCCTCGACGACGACGACCGATGGCACGAAGAGAAACTAGCGGCACAGATAGCCCGCTTCGAACGCCCGGATGACAATCTGGGAATGGTTTATTCGGGAGTTAGGCAAATGGGGCCGGACGGAACGGTGAATGCGGTTAAGCGACACGACCACGGCGGAGACATTTTCGAGCGGTTGATGGGTGGGAACTTCATCGGAACGATGTCGGCCGTGATGGTTCGGCGAGATGTAATCGATACTGTTGGCGATTTCGACGAGAACCTCCCCGTCTGGGAAGACTGGGATCTCTATCTCCGTGTCGCGAGGGAATATAAGATTGCTTCGGTTGCCGAGCCCCACGTCGATCGGTACTCCGGCGAGCACGAACAGACGAGTGACGACTACGAACTTCGCCGTGAGGCTGCCCCGGAACTCTTGGAGAAGCATCGACCGGAAGCTGCCGAACGTGGACGGTCCACGGAGCGTCGGTTTGTCGCTGGCGTAGAGCTAGAACTTACACGGTCAGCGGTCAGTAATGGTGTCACAGGTAAGGCTCGCAGGCACGCGTTCAATTCACTCCGTTCGTACCCTACGTTCGGTGGGCTACTGTATTTCTGCCTCTCTGCAGGGGGAAAGTATACCTTCATCCCTGCCAAGAAACTGAAACGTATGTTTGTTCGCACAGCCTCGAATACATGAATTCTCTGATTTCCAACAGATACATTCAGACGGCCTACCGGAAACTCCTCCACCAGATTGGAGATCGGCAAGCTGGCACGAACGTATTTTCGAGGGACTGGGACTGCTGTATCGTACTCGACGCCTGTCGGTATGATTTGATGGAAACTGTGGCCTCGGATTACGAATCCCTTCAAAATCTGGATTCTATCTGGTCTGTTGATAGCAAGACACACGCTTGGCTCGAAAAGACGGTAAAGGGCACGTCAGCTGAAACACTTGAACGAACTGCCTACGTTACGGGGAACCCGTTCTCGGATTATGTTCTTGACGACAACCCTTTCGGAACGCTTGACGAGGTCTGGCGGTATGCGTGGGATGACGACCTCGGCACTGTACGGCCGAGGCCGATCACGGACCGCGCGATCCGAATCGGACGGACTTCTGATTTTGATCGGCTTCTGATTCACTATATGCAGCCCCACGTCCCGTTTCTCGACTGGGAAGAACGACAGCCGCTACAAATGGGGAACTTCGGAGCTGAAAAACAGGCAGTGCGAGACACTTGGGGTCGGTTCCGCGACGGTGAGGTTGAGGAAGAAGATGTCTGGCGTGCCTACCGTCGCAATCTAAAAATAGCCCTTGACGATATAGAACTCCTATTAAACAACCTCGACGCAACTGAGACAATTATCACTTCGGACCACGGTAATGGGATGGGTGAATGGGGAATATACGGACACCCCCTACACATGCCCTTCGAACCGTTGCGGAAAGTTCCTTGGATCCAAACTACAGCACGGGATCAGCAGACCCACACTCCCGAGGAGTACGAAGCAACGACCGACGAAACGAGTATTGAGGATCGACTGGCGGCTCTTGGTTACAAATAGATTCTATGGACATCGCCTTCGTCAGCAGGATGGGCGGTATCACGCGAGGAGGTGGAGAGATTTGGGACCTCAAAATGGCGGAAGGCCTCGAAGAGCGTGGTGCAAGCGTCACGTTCTATGCGGCGAAGCCGCTTCGTGCGGGCTTTCCCGAACCGATCGAGAAGTTCGAGGTGGTACCTATTCCGACTCCACATCTAAAAGATGCGGCATATGCAGCACCCAAAGGCATCGGTGGTGCGCTGGCACATCTTGATTCGAGGGTCTTCTGTCGGCGAACCACAAAGGCCCTCCGGGAGCGGAACCACGACCTCGTTCAGATCTGCTCTCAACCGCACTTCGCACAGTTCGTTGACCGTATTGACGCACCGGTGAGCATCGTGATGCACGGCGAGCCGTACTCGCTGTGGTACGACGTGGTGAAGCCGCGGGGGTCGACCTACGAGCTGCTGGAGGCGTTCGATCAGGTGATTACGGTCGGTGGAGCACGCGAGGCGATTGAGGCGCGGGTTTCCGCACCCGTGGCGACTGTCAACCCGGGGGTCGATACGGACGTATTCACACCCGGTGACGGCACGCCGGTAGATGGCAAACAGGTGCTGTTCGTCGGGCGGTTCGTTCCGGCGAAGAATCTCGAACTGCTCGTCGAGGCATTCGACGCGGTGGTGGACGAACATCCGGAAGCCGAACTCGTTCTCGTCGGTGACGGACCAAGACGAAACCGGATCGAAGGTGAAGTCGAGCGCCGCGGGTTGACTGACCGTGTTCGGTTTGCCGGATACGTTCCGAACTCGGAGCTCCCCAAGATCTATCAGCGTGCGTCGGTCTTCGCACTTTCATCGACCTCGGAACACTACCCGATAACGATACTGGAGGCGATGAGTTCTGGGACACCGGTAGTGGCTCCTGAAGTCGGAGCAATTCCGGAAATCGTCGAGGATGAACAGACTGGAATCCTGTACACCGCCGATTCTGCTTCTGGACTCACATCAGGTATTGAAAGAATGCTCGCCGATTCAAAACTACGAACCAGTTATGGCCGACAAGCCAGGAAGCTAACAGTTAAGCAATTTGATTGGGAAAATCAACAGGATAGATTCCGTAGTATACTGCGTGTCATAGAATCCAACTCATAACTGAGATTCAAACGCTAGACCATCCGCCTTGACTGAGAACTCACGTTCCAAAATACTCTTATTCGTGATGACTGATTTGGTTTCCAATGGCTGAAGTCGCACTTGGGACTACTGTGTTCACTCGGACCCAAAAACTGAGTAAATTATTCGAGTCAATCGATGGTGACATTGTTGATTCTGTTTATATTGCAGATCAGGGGGAAATTGACGCACAAAAAAAAGAATTGTACAGTTCAGAACATCCGTTCGAACTTACTGTACTCGATTTGGAGTTCAATATCGGCGTAGGCCAATGCCGAAGAGCTGTGATTGAGGAGTCGGACGAGCCGTACTTGATGATCGTAGACAGCGATGTCGAGCTTCCACCGAATGTTGGCACTCTATTGGATATTTTGCAAAATGATTCGTCTATCGGCGGTGTGAGTGGACTCTTATTTGAACGGGGAGATATAAAAGGAGGAGGCCACGATCTGGCAGATCATGACGATATATTGTTAAGAACACTCAAGGATGACAAAAAGATTGAGAATGTTTCTGTACATCCTTTTATCCAATTGGATCTGGTCCCGAATGTAACGTTATTTAGAAGAGAGTGTCTCAATGAATATGCCTGGGATCCAGATCTTGTCTCTCATGCACACCTAGACTTTTATGTCGGTCACTTCAGGAGAACTGGATGGCGATTTGGAACATGTCCAAGTGTAATATTCGCGCATAATCCGGGGGGAGACGAATATTATCAATCATTCAGACAGAGCCAAGAAAGATTATTAAAAGGAAAAAAGCAATTTCTGGATAAGTGGAAATACAATTACGTCATGTATGACCGGTCAAATAACTGGATTCAAACAAGCCGTAAGGTAGGTGAAACGAGAGTAAACAGAACTCTGAAATATGAAATAATTAGTAGGATTCCGATGTTCATCCGGGCCCAGGTGGAACGATTTAAATACAAATATGATCTTCGAAAAAACGGGCTCGCATAAGATATTCGAATTCCTAAGTGGGACATTACAGCTGGACTAATTAGTACAACAGCTGGAAGAAGTGTCAAAAGGTACTTGTTTGACTGAGTACCAGTGTAGTTAGCATGGTCAAAGGACAGCGGGCGATCCAATCACTTCGCGAAAATTTTGATAATCCACCTTGGTGGAGGAGCGTTGTGAATGCTGAAATAAATATCCCGATCCAACGGCGACTCCGTCCCCCTAAATCGGGAATAAGCATCCCAGAAGCTGATTGGGATAATCTCATCGTCTTGGATGGGTGTCGAGAAGACCTATTCAGGGAAACTGTTGACGTTACTCGATTCACCGAGTATCGATCTGCCACA
Organism: Natronomonas halophila; assembly: GCF_013391085.1. Taxonomy (NCBI): domain Archaea; kingdom Methanobacteriati; phylum Methanobacteriota; class Halobacteria; order Halobacteriales; family Natronomonadaceae; genus Natronomonas; species Natronomonas halophila. The sequence goes on from NZ_CP058334.1 coordinate 2,927,056, forward strand.
AGTAGAGGGAGCCAAACGGAGGAGTGGTGCGAGTATAACTTCAACGAAAAATATCCAGATCTAGTGTATATTACAGGAAATCCGATCCCATCACGGTCGCTTCCGGGGCCCGTCCATTCGTTAGAAGATGTGTGGAGAACCCACTTTGATCCTGATTTAGGAACTGTCCCACCAGAAGCGGTGACAAACGCAGCATTACGAGCTTACGACAAATACCCTAATAAACGAATACTCATCCATTACATGCAACCCCACTATCCCTTTATAAATAATCCCGAATTTCAATTCATTTCATGGAGTGAAGGTAGTGAAGTCGGAAAGAAAGCCCGACATGAAGCACACCATATCTGGGATGCTGTTGAGTCAGGAATTGTGGAGTTTCAGGAAGCCTGGCGCGCTTATCAAGGAAATCTAGAAGTCGTTCTCGAGTCTGTTTGGGACCTCTTAGAAGAACTTCCAGGAAAAACAGTAATCACAGCAGATCACGGTAACGCTATCGGTGAGCGGTCGTTTCCAATTCCTGTGAAAACGTACGGCCACCCCCGAGGATTAAGATTGTCTTCACTAGTGAGAGTTCCGTGGGGTGTCCGTGAAGATGAGCGTAGGAAAATAATCCCTGGAGAGGCGACGGACGAAGCTACGGCGACTGAGACGATGAGTAATGTTAAATCGAAACTTGCCGCACTCGGCTATGTTGAAGAGTGACTCAGGTTGTGATAAGAACTCGATTTTTGACTCGCGATGATCGAGATCATCAAGTGCCTAGTTGTATCATGGTCCGCGATTAGCGAGAAGGAGAGAATTGCGCCGGCAGCGGTACCATACTTGTTTGACAAAAATCACCGTACAAAGTCTTGCTCTCCCCCGTAATTGAGCGTTCTGCGCGTTCACAAGTAGACGAATTTATTACTAGTGGATTGTTGCACACTCATATGGACATATCGGGGTCTCGTGATTACTATGAGGGGTTTTTCTCCGAGGATAGCCCGGGGGGAGAGGTGCAGTATTACGCAAATCGCCAGCGGTACAGAATCGTGTTTCAACTCATAGACGACCTGAACCTCGGGGACGATGCCAAGGTACTGGAAATTGGGAGCGGTTCAGGCCGTATCGCAGCATGGCTTGATGATCGGTTTGATTGCGTCTCGGCTGTTGACATTGGGACATTTGAGATGATGGAGAAGACGATCGAGGACACCGATGTTCGTTTCCTAAACGCGGCGCTGCCTCACCTCCCCTTCGAAAATGAGTTTGACCTTGTAGTCTGTTCGGAGGTTCTTGAGCACTTATCAACCAGAAAGATACAGCGGCAAGCGATAGCCGAGCTCGCGGCTGTTACCACAGAGGGTGGATACGTCGTAGTATCGACACCGAATCCGAAAGCTCTCTTGGAACGGATTGTCAATATAGCTTCCTATATTAAAGAGAAAACGGGGGGGAAAGAAACAGTTCAAAATACAGGGAGGCAACTTGTTGAGAACTGGATCCCGCCCAGTACACTACAATCGTTCCTCTCGGAAGAATTTAAAATCCTAAACCGACAGGGGAGCTACTACATGATACCTGATCTTGGAACCGGGCTTGAAAGGTACCTACGACCGATATCAGACTACTTGACTACAAACAACGTGGCCCCTCGTCTTGCGCTATATCAGTATTACGTCCTGTCCAAATAAAGGCAGTCAATCCTAACCTATACATAATGGTCAAAATTCCTATCTTTTGGCCGGTCCAAACTATTGCTCTACGCGAAGGCCCTTACGATTGAGCGGTATAGAGTTCTGCATACATCCCATCGCGAGATACCAGTTCGTCGTGCGTACCGATTTCGGTAATCTCTCCGGAATCGATCGTGTAGATTCGGTCTGCGTTCTGTACCGTCGACAGCCGGTGGGCGATTGCGAGGATCGTGTAGTCATCTTCCAGGCTTTCGATAGCCTCGTGAATCTGTCGTTCGAGGTGTGTATCGAGGTCGCTCGTAGCCTCGTCGAGCACGAGGAACTCTGCGTCCGTCAACAGCGCCCTGGCGAGCGATACCCGCTGTCGCTGGCCACCGGAGAGCTGGACGCCCTCGTCCCCCAGCGCGGTGTCATACCCCTTGGGGAGATCGTCCAAGAATTCATCTACTTTTGAAATCTCAGCAACACGATCGAGTTCTTCTCTAGAAGCATCCCGATTCCCGATAGACATGTTGAATCGGAGTGATTCGTTGAAGATGTGCGGATCCTGTCGGACCATAGCGATCTCTTGCCGCCACTCTCCAAGGTCGATCTCTTCGAGCGACGTCTGATTAACCACGATTCGTCCGGAGTCGGGATCGTAGAGCCGAGCGAGCAGGGACACAATCGTCGACTTGCCTGCTCCAGACTGGCCGACGAACGCGACAAACTCTCCCTGTTCTACCTCGAAAGAGATGTTTTCTAGCACCTTCTCTTCCCCCGTCTCGTAGCTGAACGAGACGTCTTCGAAGGCCACCCTCTCGATCGGGTCCGGTACGGGACGATCGCCGGTATCTATGTCCTCATAGTTTTCAATGTTCTCAATGAACCAGTGTGTCCGCACGAGATGGGGAAGATCCCCCTCAATGTTGTAGAACTGCGAGTTGAGATTGCTCACTCGGGGAGCAAGTCGGAACATCGCGAACAAGAACAGCCCCAACGCCCCAAATGAGAGCGCGAGCACCTCTACGGCGATGTAAATAAGAACGAACAGCATGATAGCGACGGTCAGTTCGTACAGGCTCTGAATCGCTGCCTTGTTTCGAACAAGGTCAATATTCGAGTTAACGTACTGGCGGAGGTAGGTTCGGAACCCGGATCGTATTTCTTCGTCCATTTGGAACAATTTAACGTCCCGAATTCCCTGGGTGCCAGCCTGTACGTTCTCCTGAATGCGTTCGTTCGCTTCCGCGACGCGATCGCCTACGGTATACCCGGGCTCTATCCCATATCTTATAAGTAACGTAATTCCACCGAGTGTGATTGCAGCGAGCAGCGTGAGTATGGGAGCTAGAACTAGCGCGATTGTCAGATACATCAACGCCAACAGCGATTGACGGAAGAAATGGAGTACGCGTTTGATAACTCTCCCAGCAAACCGCGTCTGTGTAATGATCGCGTTCAGAACCTCGTCAGACCCTTCCTTGTCGTAGTACGACACGTCCGCCTCAAGCGCTCTCGTAAACGCTTCGTCTTTGAGATATTCTTCGTATCCCAAGTGGAGTTTCGCGGAGAACCACTTCGCCGCGAAGGTCGATGAATATCGGACCACCATCACAGTCGCGACCCCTATTAACAGAAACTCAAGGGTATACGGAATCCCGAGAGCCTCGTACACCGAAAAGAACGCCCCTGCTACGCCGTCAGCAGTTTGAGCAGCCTCCGGTCCACGTTGTGCGACCTCAAGTATCGGAAGCAAAAAGGTTAGCCCAATAGCTTCCAAAAGAGCGGCCCCAGCACTAAACAGAATAATGAATACTGTGAACGCGGGGCGGTATCTCGCAACCCGCTTGAGCGCATTAATCTTATCCGAAACCGTCACTTCATGCTCGTCCATTACTACCACCTGAACAACTCGTGATGATAATCATATTCATTTTATCGATGTGGTGCCAGCTTCTTGCTCTCAGCTGATACATTCGACCGTCTCCCGTTGAACCGTTCCAGATACCCCTCTGCAATCTCCTCCCACGTCGGCAACTCCACATCTGCCTCCCGCCCCACGACGTCATCAATCGCCGCTGCAACCGCTGCACTCTTCACGTCTACGCATCGCCCGGTCGCATCGTACTCGTCGATTACCGCTCGATGCGCCGGAATATCCGACAGTACAACCGGACATCCAAAGGAGAGAGCCTCTAGCGTCGCGACAGGCATTCCCTCGTAACCAGAAAGACTGGCGAACACGTCAGCGTCAGCAAACCATCGCCATTTCTCCTCATCACTCACGAATCCGAGTGCTTTGACTCGTTCCGACGTGTGCCCGGCAACCTCGTCGGCTAAACGCCCTTTCCCCGCGATTATACAATAGAGATCATCACGCTGGTTGCAGACTTCAGTCATCGTCTCAGCGAACACCGCAGGTCGCTTCTGTTCGGTCAGGCGTCCGATATTGAACAGGACTGTTGCATCAGATGGAATTCCGTACTCGTGGCGAATCGGGCTGAAGTCCCGATCTTCCGGAACGAAGACACCGTTCGGAATACAGACTGCATCTTCGACGCCGAACCGCGCAATCTCATCGTGGAGCTGCGAGGAGACAACGGTATACATCGGATTGGTTCCCTCTAGCGCCGCAAGCCGTTTGTGGAACCGGCCCTCAAACCAACGAGTCGTCGCATAGTACGGCAGTCGCTTACGCGGGTATATTCCTTGCTTGGCGAGTCGATAGCCCTCGTGTTCGGTGGTATGGAACGTCATTATCATTCGGTTCCATAGTTCCGGGTCTTTGGTTGGCAGGGTTGGCGAGATCGGCTGATGCGTCCAAATGAGGTCGTAGGCTTTGGGATTTTGGGCCAGTTCCTTGAACTGCTTGCGCCACCACTCTGCAATGCCGACGACACCGACCGTTACTGGGCCTATACGCGCAGCCGCGCCATCTGGAAGTCGATACTCGACATCGTGGCCCATCTCTTCCCATTCCTGGCCGATGCGTTCAGCGACTTCGCGAATACCGAATCGCTGTGGCGCGAGGACCAGGCACTTCATATCCCTACCCTCCAAAAGACCCGGGTTATATCACGGAGTACGAATTTACGTTCTATTCGATAGCTACTGGAGAGTGCATGGTACGACTCAACTAGGTTGATTAAATTATGCATTGAAATCATTAAGTGTCAGCGTATCACCTGAGGGAACGTTCCGAATCTCGGGCGGATCGAACGAAACTCGCCCAAGCACTTCCATCGCTTGGAAGGCATGGACGATCGGGAGCAACCCGGTCTGTAACTCAGCGAACTGCTCTTGGCGCATAATACCGAAGTTCGCTTGATCGTCGTACTGAACTGGGTTAACGAGGCTGAAATATGCCTTTCGGGCTACCTTGTCAAATGTCGTCCCGGTAGGGTCAAGGCGTGTATTCCGTGCCGCATGCTTGACCTTTTGGCCAAGTTGACTACCCTGCCACAGCGTCTCGTCAACACGGTCTGCATCCACATCTGCCACTTGTGCATGGAGATTCTCGACGTAGTTTCGGAAAATCTGTTTATCGGCCTTTGCATCGACGGGAAGCCGACACCAGAAGTTGACGAACTCCTCGTCCCAAAGTGGCATCCACCAGTCATAGTCCCAAAATTCGAAGATGTGTTTACGAGGGATGAACTTCGCCTGTCGTTCCTGCCAGTCCCAGCGTTCCATTGCCGCGATTGCCTCCTTGGCAGAGGCTACGGTCGGCCGCCCAATGCCAGCAGCGACTTGTTCATGGAGAATCTCATCAATCTCGTCGTCCCACTCCCAGTACTTGTAGTGGGACTGAACGATAGTGTCGTAGACCTCATCTGCTGAGATAGTGTCTCGAGTCGTGAACTCTGTGGGAATATGCTCACCGGTCGAGATGACGCCGTCGCCGGTGATAAACACCGAATCGTCGGGCAGCAACTCCGCTTCACGAGCCGTTCGAACCGAGAGGGCGCCTTCGAGTGTTGGAATACGATCCAAATATCGAGACGCGGCTTGGAAGCGCTCGCGTTCTGCAGAGTTATACCACTGATACCACTCGTCGTGGCTACTCGGAACGTAGACCCACGGAATGCCGAAATCGTCTGCGATGTACTTACAGAGTGTCGTCTCCCCGTCTTCGGCCCCATGAGTCAGCGCGATTAGGTTGTCGTACCCGAGCCGGGCCAGCATAATCAGGTTCAATCGCGAATCATGCCCACTACTCAGACTCACGACGATCGGCCGCCCATCGGCATATTCGATAAGACGTTCGTAAACGTTCACGAGGACCTCGTCTAACTGTTCCATGAGAGTTTCGTCCGAGTCCTGAATCATGTTGGTATCATGGGGGAATACATACCAACGATGCCGATCGGGACTGCTCCCAGCTTCGGGTTTAAAAGCGACGTACTCACCGGAAAGGGCCTGACTCACATGTGGCGAGAGTGTTTTTCGCCCAGTAACGTATCCACTTAGCAGATATTCAATTTCAGCCGTTTGATTGTACGTTGTATCACCGACCTGTGATCGGACCCACGAGGGGTCGTCACTCACGTACTGTCGAGCTCCGTTGGCCGAATAGAAGAGTGGATAACTTGCAAGGCGACCGACTATACTGATAAGCTGGTCATCAGCGACCGTCAGAATGGAGAAGAATCCGTTTAGCTCGTCTAGCTTTCGCTCAACCGTAGCAATATCGGTGATTCGGTCGAACTCCGCCGCAAGTTCGGCTGCAGAGAATGAGTCACCATTCTGAAATGCAGTCCCTATCGCGTACGTCTCACCGCTTGACTGCCACGGGCGCCGAAGGCAGAGCTTTACCCCACAGATTCGGTTCGATTCATCTGCATCGGGGTTCAGTTGTTCACTATTCATTCCATATACCCCATTGCACCAAGCCGCTCTTCGAGTGCCGCCTCCTCGTCATCGCTGAACGCGTAGGCGTCTCCCGTTTCAATCGGGCCGTACTCGCGTCTCTCGATTGCGGGCGCCTCAGCAAACACATCCACCAGCGGCTCGCCATCAAACCGCTCATCAAGCGCTACGCCCGCAAGCGCCAACAGCGTCGGCGTCACGTCCATAATCGAGGGCGTCTGCCCCACCGACCAGTCCGGTTCGATATCCGGCCCAGCAGCAACCAACAGCCCGTGCCGTGTATGGTCGATGCGGCCATCCTCAGCAGGAATGAACGTCTGGCCGCGCGGCTTCGAACTCCCGATAACGTAGTCGTCGTCCTGTTCGAGAACGATATCGGGCGCGAACTCCGTCGCATCGCCCTCGTAAATCGCTTCGCGCGGCCGCACCTGCGTGAACGGGTTGGCCCCATCCGGGCCTTCGAGCGTCTGGAGGGCATCCATGACCTCCGTGCGGACGGCCTCGTAATCAGCCTCCGAAACAGTCCCCGCATCGTAAAACTGCTCTTCGTTGATCGTCACGCCGATGTCGACACCGCTGAATCCCATACCCTGATAGAAGGCTTTACTCGCGGCCTCATCGATGACTTCCTCTTCAAGACTCCCCCCAGCCCCATCGGGGGCACGGGTGGCGACGGCCTCATAGAGGCCCACCGTCGACAGCGCCCGTTCGAGACGCTGTTTCGTCAGGCCGACGCGACCCAACCCAGACAGTAATCGGCTGACAGGGCTAGTCGACGCGGACCCCCCGCTGGCATCGTCAGTCGCATCGGTCAGCCACGATTCGTCGTTCCCACTTTCCGTCCCAGTCGTCGTCTCGGCGTATCCCTGCTCGACGAGCCACGTGTTCAACGCGACCGACCACTCCTTGGGCTGTCCGATGCCGTGATCCGAGACGACGAAGACGTTCGGCTCGACGTCGGTCGCTTCCAAGATCTCGGCCATACATTCGTCGACGCGCTCGTAGATGCGCCGAATATTCATCTCGTCGTCGAATTTGTGAACCGCTCCATCCGTCTTCTGGAACTCCAAGAACAGATGGTCCCAGTCGTGCTCGCCCATCAATTCGAGCGCGATGTCTTTCCGCGCGTCCGTCAACTCGAGCCACTCCGAACACAGCTGGTCTTCGGGTACGTCGGCGGCCTCGGAGTCGGCATACACCTGATAGTCCGGGTCCAACCGCTCCAACAGTTCCTCCGGATACGTCGCCGGATCCTCGGGTGCGAGATACCCCGGAACGAGCGCCCCGTCGAGTTCGCGAGCGGGATGGGTAACAGGGACATTGACGACCAGCGAGGTCTGGTCGGCATCGCTCGTGTAATCCCAGAGCCGGCGGGCACGCACATCACGATCCGAAACTGGATCGATATCGTAGTGTCCCCGATTGCGGCGGTAGAAGCCGAAGATACCGTGTTTGCCTGGATTGACGCCCGTCGTCATCGACGTCCAGGCTGGCGGCGTCGTCGCCGGGACGCAACTCTCCAGCCGACTCTTCCCGCCTGCTTCGATGAGGTCCGCAAGCGTCGGCAGGTGGCCGGCATCGAGCCACGGCTGGATGAACTCGAAACAGGCTCCATCGAGGCCGAAGACGATGGTCGGTCGATTCACCACGCCGGAATCACCCCTTCACCATGCGATATGAAGGTCGTTCGAGAGCCTAACTATAACTCTGTCCATCGGCGCAGCAAAACCCCTTCCGACGGGCGATTGAATCCCCTGCATCATGGCCCATAGTGGGCTTGCAAGGAGTGCAGAACGATCGCCGTAAACCCGGAGAAGACGCCGAGCAGGATCAACAGCGCCGATCCGAGCCCGTGGCCGATCGGGAACGTTTGCGTGGCCATGTAGTTCGCAAACGTCAGGTAGCCGCCGAACAATCCGAGCAACGTGAGAACGGTGCCGGGAACACCCAGGAAGAGAACCGGGTGATCCTGCTCGATGGTCTGGAGAATCGTACTCACGAGCTGGATCCCGTGTCTAATCGGGTTCTGACTGTGGCCGTCCTCGACCTCGTAGTCGACCACGGTCGAGACCTCCTCGATATCGTACCCGTTGCCGTGAATCTGATAGAGGATGTTCAGACTGGCGTCCATATCGTCGCCAATCTGGGCATCGGCCAACTCCTCGATGACGTGTTCGTCGTATGCTCGGAACCCGCTTTGGGTGTCCGACACCCACGACCTCGGGTTGAGTGCGCCCATACTGATATTCGAGAGGGTATTGACGATACTCAGCCCGAAACGGCGATACAGCGGGATGGCTCCGTGTTCCCCCTCGGCGAAGCGGCTCCCGATAACCACGTTCGCGTCGCCGTCCGTAATCTTCGACCGAAGCTTCGGGATATCCTCAAGGTCGTGTTGGTCATCGCCATCGACGATAACGAGACACTCGACGTTCCATGTGTCGGCAGTCTCGAAGGCTGTTTGCAGGGCCGCGCCGTAGCCCTGGTTTCGCTCGTGTGAGACCACCGTGGCCCCTGCCGATTCAGCCAACTCGGCGGTCTGATCCGTGCTGCCATCGTCGATTACAAGAACGTCATCGGCGTGCGCTAACGCTTCCTCGACGACAGAACCGATTGTAGCCGCTTCGTTGTACGCCGGAACGGCGATCAGCGTTCGAAGCCCCACCGACGGTTCGGGGACGGCCGCCGAAACGTACGTCTCAGTATCGAACGCCTCGAGGCTCTCGTCGAAATCGATCCGAGTAGACGGATCGTCCACGAGCAGCAACCCGTTCGCGGAGTTCGTCCTCGCGGCCACTTCGAGCCTCGATTTGGCGGCTTCCTGTCCCGAAGACGCCGCTTCGTCAGTAGCCATCGGAACCATGGTCGTGTTATCGAGGTCTGCTGCCTCCGGAAGCGTCGGCTCGATGCTGTCCTCATAGGCGATGAAAACATCGTGGTCCCGACTGTGGGCTCTGAGACAGACCCGTGCTATCTCGTCGTCATTGTCTCCCGTTGCGATAATCCCGACCGCCGGTTTCTCGTCCGACGTCTCCGCGGCTCGAACCTCTCCGTCTTGAGTGTCGTAGGACTGACTCAAGCTACCACCCCACGGTCAGTAGTCGCTAAGTCAGCTACACACCGGCCGAGTTCCGATCCAACACGGTCGTCGCCTCCTATAACGTCCCTAATGGCGCGTTTCGAACGAACGCGTTGGCCTTCAGCTGCGAAATAATCATTCGATTTGATGCCACGTCCTCGTGGTCTGAGGGTTCCCAGTACGCTTCCGAACGTCCCGTTCCCCCCAGAGGTATCCCGATTAATCTCCATTTTGCCCCCTGTCCAAACTGCGATGACTGTGAACTCGCCCTCCGATCCCAGTCTTTACAGATGCATTACAGGCACCTAAAATAAATCTACCGTAAGTCACAATCGAAAAAACGTACGAGGGGAGCCTCGCGTAATGACTGCCTGACGTTCGGTAGGCGGCTCATACTCGACCCGTTTTGAGGGTATAGCGGAATACAGGCGCAAACCCACCAACCTTAGCCGTAGGGGAAGTCACATAGATGCGGTGAACCGCCTCGGGGTCGAGCCTTGAGAATCAACACGTCTCTCCGGACCGGGCCGTGCGTGGCGCAGCAATGGCGAGCGGATCGCGGCCACTACTCGAATACACGAGGTTTCGGTCAGCGATAAACGAGTCGTATGCTGGCTTTGGGAGCGTCTGGGGCTGTGCGGGCCACAGGTACGCGCCGTGGGTAATCCACGACTCCTGTAGGAGGACCGGACAGTCCGGTGGTGAGCCGCCCGTGAGCCAGGTGCGTGTCGGTGCGTGTGAGCCACCACCCTCGAAGTAGTGTGACGCGATCCGGTCCGGCCCATCTTGCGACGCCCAGTTGCCGGGGATGCGTTCCGAGGCGAATTCGGTCGCCTCGAATTCAGATCCGGTCGTCGTCGCCGGATAGTGGAACGTATCCAGCGAGACGAACGCCAGCGGCGTCGTGACGAGCGTACAACTGACGAGGACGACCAGCGCGCCGATCCGAACGACGCGCCACGACGGCGACGCCAGCGAACGGCCACGGACGATCGTGGCTGCGGCCAACCCCACCAGTACGAACGCCGAGACGTGCATGAACGTCTGGGCGCGCATCCCGGTCGCAAAGAAATCCGGCGTGAGACTCGCGGTCAGCGAAAAGTAAATGATGACCAGTGGCGCTGCAAACATCGCGATGACGGGAACGGCGTGGGTGTATCGTTTCGAAATCGCCGGGGTTGCATAGCCGGCAAACAAAACCGGGACGACGAGAAACGAGATCAGCAGGGCGACTTCCGGTGGCGAGCGAATCGTCCCCGGATAGATCGGCTGAACGACGTTGACGATGACCAGCACGAACAACACGCCAAGCGGCGCGAGAAACACGACCCGTTGCGTTCGATTGGACGTCCGTTGATACCAGCCGGCGCCGAACACCAACGCGAGGATCCACGCGGTAAAGAGGCCCGGATTCGAGGTGACTCGGCCCACATACGAGACGGTGAGGATATCGAGTCGCTGGACGACCTCGAAATACGCGATGAAGTACAGCCAGAACCCGCCCACGATCGCACTCCCGATGAGCGCGACCCGGCGGTTCGGCTTCGCAAACACCATCAGGGCGAACACAGCCACGAGCCCGACGGCGGCGTTGAACGTACTGAAAATGTGGAGAAGCGGGTACGCAAAGAGCAGGACGGCCAGCGGCAGCACCCACCGAGTGTCGTCGGTCGATAGCAGTCGATGCAGGGCGATTACTGAGAGCAGCGCTAACAACATCCCGAGCACCTCCGGATCGGGTTCCATCGACCGCCTGAGAAACAGGCCCTCAACCGCGAGGAGTAGCCCCGTGATTAGTGCGGCAAAGCGCACGCGTTTCGACGGCCACCCGAGTTCGGTTCCAAGCCGGCGTGTGAGCGCGACCCCGACCACCACGATCGCCGCACCGATTACCGAGATCATCGGCTGGATGACGTGGACCGGTGTCTCACCAGTCACCGAGCCCGTGACGGCCGTCAAGAGTGTCAGGATGAAGAAATCGGCTCGTGGCCTCTGGGAGAGGGGATAGGCGCCCGTCTGAAGCGTATCGCGCGCGAGCCCGGCATACGCGAACCCGTCGAGCGTCGACGGGAGCGGACTCCAGTAGAGCGGGACCGTCCGCATCGCAAGCGCGATGGCAAACACCGCGCCCACGACGAACGCGTATGATCGTCTACGCATCGAACCAGCCCTCCTCGGTCTCTCGGCGCCCGTCGTCGGCGAGCAACGTCGCCGGCGATACACGAATAACGGCTACCGCCGCCCCGATGGCGCCGACCAGTGCCACTAGCAACGCTGTCGCCGCCACCCCGAGGACGGTCGGATACGTCAGCCCCGGCCACAGACGAACGCCGAACATCGCTAACAGGCCGACGCGATCGAGGGCCCACAAGCCTGCGAACGCGAGGGCGGTACCAGCGAGGGCGGCAACCGAGCCGAGGCGAAGCGCATCGCTCAGCACTAGTCGAACGATTGTGAGCGGCGAGGCCCCCGCAGCGCGACGGATGCCGAGCGATTCACGTCGGGCGTACACCGCACTGGAAAACGTCGCCGTCGCCGCGCCGACGCCCATCAGGCCAGCGAGGCTGACGAGCGTCGCGCCCAGGATTCGAATATTGCCGAACGCCATATCGATCGCCCGCGCGAACGGCGTGTCGCCCTGTTCGCCACGGGTGGCGAGTGCTGCGGCGATCCGGTCATCGCCGACCACCCGATAGCGCTGTGTGGCCACCTGCGTTCCGTTGAACAGAACCCGAACCGAATACTCGCCCGTGGGATTTCGACTGAGCTGGCGAGTGATGGTCGTTCGTTCGCCCGCTCCGATCGACACCACCTGCTGTGTCGTTTCCTGCGGACCGACCAGTTCCACGTCGTGTTTGATGGTCTCGTTCCAGGGATTGACGAGCCGAACGCGAGCGGTCGGCCGGACCAGTAAATCCGCGGTCTGCGGACTCACCGATAGGTCGACGCGAGCGCGTTGAGCGACATCCTCTCGAACCGAAATCGACGCGTTCGCACTGTTATCGCCGCGCTGGGCGCGCAGTTCGTAGTCGCCTGCCGTCCCGAGATGCACGCGCACCCGCCCGTCTTCTCCGGTCTGCCGTGTTCGATTGCCGGCAGTGACCGAAACGTTCGCGACCGGATTACCGCGGACGTCCACAACCCGAACCAGTGGCTGAGTTCCTGGTGGCGCCGCATTCGGCACTTCCTGGAACCGTATCGTCCCCGGATCGACCACCGTCACCGACCGGTTGACCCCACCCGCGACGAGCTGATAGGTCCCACTCGCGACACCCTCGAACGTGAGTGTCCGGGATGCCCGAGCCCCCGCCGAAAGCGACACGTCCACGGTTCGGGTTTGTCCGCCGAACTGCACACGAATCGAGCGGCTCTCGTCGGTGGTGCCTTCGTTTTGAACGGCCACCGTCACGCCCACAGGGTCGTTCGCGAGGGGTTGCTGTCGGACGTCGACGCTCGTGACGACGATACCACCGCCCTCAGTCGTACCGGCTTCGTTTTCCGCACTCGTTTCGGGCAGTCGCTCGCCCCGAATCAGGTTCACTTGCCCCTCGGAGACGGTCGTCAGGTGCCGCGCGGTTTCTAGGGGCACGATAACGTGATCGCTGTAGGGCGCTGGCGCGTCGAACGTCCCAACGACAGTCACACGCGTCACCCCGACCTCCGTGCTGCCGCCGAGGGGGAGTTCATCGCCCGGTTCGACGCCGAGCGTTCGCGCGGCCCCAACCCCGACGACGGCTTCGTTCGCATCTTCGGGCGGTCGACCCTCTCGAATCGTCGCGTTCGAAACAGCGGCGAAGTCATCGTATTCCGCCCCGCGGGCAGGAATCGCACGGCCATCAACGACACCGAACAGAAGGATCTCCCCACTTGCAGCGATACCCTGTCCGTGAAACGCCTCCGTGTAGCCAGCCGGCAGTTGACTCCCGACCGGATTCGCGGCCCCCGATTGCGTGACGACAGCCTCACCACCGCCGAGCATCGGGACGAGCACGCCAGCAGCCGACACGAACAGCAACGCGAAGACCGCGAAGGCCGCAAGCACGGCGGTCGTCGGCACAACGACGCTGGCGTCCAACACGTCCGGCGAAAGCACGTCGAGTACCGACCCCTCCGATCGACCGATACGTCCGGGCGGAACGGTCGCCGCCGGCCGACTCGCGACCAGCCCAGCAATTACTCCGAGCACCGGCACAGCCACGACGATTGGCGCCAATACCCGCGCCACGTCCATCGTCATCCGTGGGCTCAGCGAGGTCGGCACGCCAGCGAAGACGGCGATATTGACGGCTGTCGCGACCACAATTACGCCAATCGCGTACCCGACAGCAGCTCCGACCAGCGACAACAGCCCGGCCCTGATTGCGAACACGCCGAGAATATCACGAGCGGATCCACCGGTCGACCGGATCACCCGAATCGATTCTCTACGGTCGAGCACCGAAATCCGCGTCACGCTGTAGACGGTGACGCCCACCAGCAGGCCGCTCGCAACGACGAGAATCGTCAGCAGGCTGAGCGCGTCTTCGGTCCCTGCTATGAAGAACGGCAACGCCGACCGAAGCGGGACGGCCTGTCCACCTGCGACGGCTTCGTCTCCGATTACCAGCCCGCCGTCCGAGCCCAGCTCCTCGACCGTCTCCGGCGATGTCACGTACCATTCGGCCGGGAATACCGACGAGGTCCGGGGCGATGCCGTAATCGTCCTTGCGCCCTCCGACCCAACGAGGCGATGGTCCGTGGATTCGCCCACCGACCCGAGCGTCGTTCCGCGTTGGCGACTGATCGTCCGGCCGCTATCGCCGAACGAGCGCTCCGTTCCCGCTGGCACGCCGACCGCGAGGGTCTGCTCACCGTTCGGCGCTTCAACACTGGCAAGCGGCACCACCAGCGCCTCATCGTCGACTGAAACCTCGCTCGGATCTTCGACGAACGTCGCGGTCCCGGTCGCGTCGAACTCCGAGGCGAGCGCGGCCGTCTGTGCGCCCCCGGCGACGATCAACAGCGCCGTCCCGACGAGGAAGGCGACGGTAACGGCGATAACCAGAACGGCCAACCGGTCACGCCGCGACCACCGAAAGAGGATTGCCTGCCGGTAGCTCACCCCAACCACCCGCTTGGAGGACGACAAACCCCCACCAGGGCCTCAGACGACATGCATTGAATTGTCTGAGACGTTTGCAGGTGGCGACTTGAGTGTTACCCACTACAAAAACCGAGCATCCAGATCAGGCACTTGGGCCGGCCTCACCTCGACCGAGTTTGAGGCTTCCGACAACCTTGCAATCCGTTCTGCGGCGCCCTGAATCAGCAAAACCACCAATGGTTGACGAACTCGCTATCCTTGTCATATCAGAACCACGATTAGGTCTCGTCGGCGCTTCCGGTGTCACAGGTTGGGCCCACCGTCATCGACTTCTGTCCATCGATATTCGTTCATGGATGGTATTCTCGGTCTACACAACGTATATCGCATGTGTACATAAGCGATTTAAAATAAGGTGGACTTACAAATAACTCCATGATTCTAAGCGTCTCGATGGTATCGAGAGCGTCCTCGGAGCGCTGGTTGGCGAGTACCTCTCCCTAACGCGCCGAGTTCACGAACGTCTTGCTGCACGCCACGCTGATAGAGCCGCATACTACGCCCTCTCACAGGTGCTCAAATCCTCCGTGGTAACAACAGTCACACGTCGATTTCTGCTCGTGCCGACCGCTACCGCCGCGTTCGCAGGAACGACGCTGCCGCGTTCGATAACGGTCATCACCGGTTCGGAAACCTATTTGGTACTCTCCCGTCGTGGTGTGCGTATGCACGTTAATCGAGCAGTTATCGACCGCCTCGTCGCGAACGGGGTCGATACAGTCTTCGGCATCCCAGGCAAGCAGTCGCTGCCGCTCAACGAGGCGATCGGGTCGCGCGAGGACATCGATTTCGTCGTCGCTCGTCACGAAACGGCGGTGTCCCATCAGGCGTGGGGGTACGCCGAAACGAGCGACGACATGGCGGCCACCGTCGTCATTCCGGGCCCCGGCGACATGAACGCCATGAACGGCCTCAAGAACGCGCGCAACGACTGCACGCCGCTCCTCCATATCGCCATCGAGACCGACCCCGAACTCCGGGGCGGGGACGCCATCCACGAGACGCCGCCCGATACCTACGACAACGTCGTCAAGGAAAACATCCTCGTGGAAACCCCCGAATCCACGGCCGCCGAAATCGACCGTGCGGCCGAGGTGGCACGGACCGAACCGAAGGGTCCGGTCCGGGTCGGCATCCCCAAGAACTTCCTCGAGATGGACGTTTCGCTGGCCGAGCGTGGCGCGTCCCCGGCCGATGACCGACTCGCCCCGAATTCGGAGACCGTCTCTCGGGCCGTGGACGTGCTCGAATCCGCTGGCGCCCCGGTCATCTACGCCGGCGGTGGCGTCCGGGGCGCCGACGCGAGCGAGGAACTCCGGGCCGTCGCCGAACGCCTCGACGCTCCCGTGGTTACCTCGTATAAGGGCAAGGGCGTGATTCCGGCGGACCACGAGCTCTTCGCGGGCTGTCTGAGCGGGAGTGCGAGCCCGGAACTCCTCTCGTGTCTCGCGGAATCCGACGTCGCGCTCGGTGTCGGCACCGACTTCGACGCGGTCGCGACCCGTGGATTCTCGGTGGACTTTCCGGACCAACTGGTCCACGTCACGCTCGATGCGAACGATATCGGCACGGCCTACGACCCCACCGTCGGCGTCGTCGCCGACGCCAAGCTCACGCTGGCGGCGCTGGACGAGGCTCTCGCCGACCGAGGGCTCGATTCGTCGGGTCAGGAAGGCGCCGACCGCGCCCGATACGTCCGGGAACGCACCGCCGAGCGCGTCTCGGAACTCGTCGAGGCCCGCGACCCGCTCACGTCGGTGGGCGCGCTGTCCGTCGTCCGTGAGGCCCTCCCCCGGGAAACGATAGTGGCCGCCGACGCGGGTGGGTTCCGCGTCTGGGGGCTCAACACCTTCGCCGCGTACGGTCCGCGGCGGTACGTCAACCCCGGGTCGTGGGCCACGATGGGTACCGGCGTTCCCTCGGCTATCGGCGCGGCGGCGTCGAATCCGGATACCCCCGTCGTGGCGTTGACGGGCGACGGCGGTCTCATGATGTGTATCCACGAACTGCACACGGCCGTCGCCGAGGAACTCCCGATTATCGTCGTGGTGTTCAACAACGACGACTACGCCATCATCAGCGAGGAGGCCGGACGGAGCTACGACCTCCAGCCGCGGGAGTACGAATGGACCGACCACCCGATCGACTTCGTGGCCGTCGCGAACGGGATGGGAATGGACGCGACGCGAGCGGACTCCCCCGACGAGATACGTGAAGCGCTCTCCAACGCCCTCGCGTCCGACCGGCCGTCGCTCATCGAGGTGCCCGTCGACCCCGACGAACCGCAGGCAAGCGAGTGGATGCGAGAGTAATCGTCAGAGTGGCTCCTGTTCCTCGCGTTGGCTCTGCTTCCGGGTGTCGGTCATACGGTCATCAACTGGCCGCTGAAGTACGTCGAATCGAGCGCCATGAGCGTCGCGTTTCTGGGCGACCCCGTCGGGAGCACCCCTCGAAAACTCGGCAAGCACTGATTTAAGGCGGGTTCTGGAAGCGACCGGTCGAGTTCGGTACTTGCCGTTCCCGTAGCGATATCGCCGTCAGTTTCGGACGAAAGATACAACCAACCGACCCTCGTTGCATACGTATGGACCAATCAGAGGAGTCAGATTCGACCCATGGGGGGCGACGGAGCAAGGTCGCTCGACTCATCGAGGAGTACGACCTGCAGGGGCTGGGCACGGAGTTAGAGCAGCTCTGGACTGCCGAGGAAGACCGGCGGAGCCTTCGGGACCTGGCAGCCTACTTCAACCGAAAACTGCTGGAACAGGCCCTCGAAGCGGCGAACGTCCAGCAACTCGATGGGGAGGTCGAGAACACCTATCGCCTGTTGACCGACGACGACGTCAGCAGCGCCGAGTCTACCCGTATCGAGCGGCGGCTCGAACGCGATGGCGTGGACGTCGAGTCCCTCGTGAGTGATTTCGTCACCTATCAGGCAATCCGAACCTACCTCAAGGACCACCGTGGTGCCGAGTACACGCCCTCGGAGACGGACCCGCTGGAGCGTGAGAAGACGAACTTCCAGAAGCTCCGCGGTCGGATGGTCTCGGTCACGGAGGGGAAACTCGAACAGTTGCAGAAAAACGAGGCGTTCACGCTCGGCGAGTTCCGGACGCTCGCGGACATTCAGGTCGTCTGTGAGGACTGTAACACCCAGTTCGGCGTGCTGGAACTCCTCGAACGAGAGGGCTGTAACTGCGAGGACCGCTAGAACCATAATATAGTTATGCTTGTTATTTCTAAGCTTGGATACATAACGTTAATATAGGATACACGTGTGCAACGAAGCACATGAGTCAAGGACAGGTTGCCTCGAAATGTCGACTAACGGCGCAGAACATCGGCGGCATCGACGAGACGGAGGTCGTCTTCGAACCCGGTGTCACGGTTCTGGCCGGCCGGAACGCCACGAACCGGACCTCGTTGCTGCAGGCGGTTATGGCCGCGCTCGGGAGCGATGACGTCTCCATCAAAGCCGACGCCGACGAAGCCAACACCGAGTTGGCGCTGGGCGACGACACGTACGCCCGAACGCTGAAACGGCGCAACGGGACGGTACAGGGCACGGGGAACCCGTATCTCGAAGATTCGACGGTCGCGGACCTCTTTGCGTTCCTGCTGGAATCGAACGAGGCGCGACGGGCCGTCGTAACCGACGCCGACCTCCGGGAGATCATCATGCAGCCCATCGATACGGAGGACATCCGGGCGGAAATCGACCGCCTCATCGAGGAGCGACGGCAGATATCCGATGAACTCGACGAACTCGACGACCTGAAAGACCGGCTGCCGTCCCTCGAAGAAAAGCGGCAGCGACTCCAGGACCAAATCGAGGACAAGCGCTCCGAACTACAGGAACTGGAGGAGGAAATCGACGCCCGCGACGCCGACGTCGAGCAGACCCGCGAGGAGCAGGCCGAACTGGAGGAGAAACTCGAAACCCTCCGCGAGAAACGGTCGACGCTCGAGGACGTCCGCTACGAACTGGATACCGAAGAGGAGAGCCTCGATTCGCTGCAGCAGGAGAAACGCGAGGTCGAAGAGGAGTACGAGGAACTGCCGGAGACGCCTGCTGGCGACCTCGACGAGATCGAAAGCCGCATCGACCGACTCCGAACGCGAAAGCAGGAGTTGGAGTCGGAACTGAACGAGCTACAGAGCGTCATCGGGTTCAATCAGGAGATGCTCGAAGACGCCGGGGGCGACCTCTTCGATGCCCTGCAGGAGGACGCGGAAAGCGGGGCAGTGACCGAGGAGTTGCTCCCCGAGGAAACCGTCAACTGCTGGACCTGCGGTAGCGAGGTCGAACCGGAACAGATCGAATCGACCATCGACAAACTCCGCGACCTCAGCCAGGAGACGGTCGGCGAAATCAACGACATCGAGGACGAACTCGACGACCTGAAAGCAAAGCGGCGCGACCGGCGGCAGGACCAGCAGCGTCGCGAGCGGCTCGAACGCCGAACGCGGGACCTCGAGGACGAAATCGAGGACACCGAAGCCCGTCTGGAGACCCTCAAGGAACAGAGGAACGAACTCCGGGAGGAAATCGAGGCTGCCGAGGAGGAAGTCGAAACGCTGGAAAACGACGCGTACGACGAGATTCTCGACCTGCACAAGGAAGCCAACCAGCTGGAATACGACCTCGGGACCCTCGAAAACGACCTCGAACGCGTCGAGGACAACATCACGTCAATCGAGGAGCGCCTCGATGAGGAAAGCGAACTCGAGGAACGCCGCGAGGGAATCAACGACGACATCGAGGACCTGCGAACGAAAATCGAGCGCACCGAACAGCAGGCCATCGAGGAGTTCAACGACCACATGGATACCGTGCTGGACCTGCTCGAATACGGGAACCTGGCCCGTATCTGGCTGGAGCGACAGGAAACCGAGGTCCGGGAAGGCCGGAAGAAGGTCACCAAGAGCGTCTTCGATCTGCACATCGTCCGCCAGACCGATTCCGGAACGACCTACGAGGACACCATCGACCACCTCTCGGAGAGCGAGCGGGAGGTAACGGGCCTCATCTTCGCACTCGCGGGCTATCTCGCCCACGAGGTGTACGAGACGGTCCCGTTCATGCTGCTCGACTCGCTGGAAGCCATCGACTCCGAGCGCATCGCGACGCTCGTCGAGTATTTCGGCGAATACAGCGACTATCTGGTCGTCGCGCTGCTGCCCGAGGACGCCAGTAGCGTCGACGCGGACCAGCGCATCGAGAGCATCTAACCCCGACCGGCGTTTCGTTCCCGCTGAAACACGCTCCGTTCGACGGTTCTTGATGACGATCGGATTTTTATACTCACTACTCTAGGCGTATTGGAGGATAATGCGCTTAGGTACATAGGCGATAGTGGTTGTGTATACCTGTAAACGCCATCCGACTCCCGTATAGTCGCATTACGCGCTGAGGGTCCACGTCGTGTCCTCGAACAGCCTCGCTCCGGACACTTCGGGCCACGACCGCGACGCGAGTGGGGCCCACCTCGGGATGGAACGGTCCCCGACGTGTTCGAGATAGATGACGTCCTGTTCCCCCTTACCTACGCGTGGTAAACAGCTGTTTATCAGTTGAAACGGTGTATTTAGTCCTTTTCTAAATGTTCAGTAACCGTCTACTCGAACCGTAGGAGCGGCTTTACAAAGGGTATCTAGGTCATACGCGGGTTCATGGTTTACGTCACTGGGGATGGGGACCTGGCGCACCAGCGATTCCGAGGCCCGACGGCAGGCGAGTCGGCCAGTGGGATTCGGGGGAGAGAATCATGACGAGGGAGGCGAGCGCATCAGGCCCCGACGATGGGGATTCCGCGGGTTCGGACCCCGAGGAAGCCAACGCCTCGAAAGCGGTCGGGGAGTACACGTGGCGGGATTTCATGCGCGAGTACGGTTACGCCGACGATATCGCGGCGGCGTATCGGGACGTCGATGTCGAGGTCGATTCGGATGGGCTGTTCGCGTTTCTCGGCAACGACCGGAAACGGGCGCCCGCGGAGGAGGACTGGGAGCGGACCGACTTCGACCCAGCCACGTTCCTGGGCTTTCCGCCCGGTGACGTTCCCGAACGGCTCGGTGCTGCCGCGGTCGACGCGTCGGCGCTCAGGAGCCGGTTCGAAAAGTGGGTCGACGCGACGCCCGTCGCGAAGGACGCCTACACATGGGAGCACTTCAAGTGGGAGTACTACTACGACGAATCGGGCGACCCACCACGGGACGGAACCGGCGAGGTCGAACCGTTCGACCCCAGCGAGTACCTCGGGTTCGACCCGGAGAACATCGACTCGGTGCTGGCCGCTGGCGCCGAGGCCGCAGAAGAGATGGCCGAAATCGAGGAGGAACGGACCGTCTACGTGAACCCGGAACTCGACGAGGACGACTTCTTCTCGACTTCGGACGGCCGGACGACGCTGGTGAACCGCTACGACCTGGAGAAATCCGTCCCGATGGACAAGAAGGAACACTTCATCGAGGTCGAGCGGTACTGGGTGAACGAGCCGTACGCCTTCGTCATCATCTTCCACTCGGTCAAGGAAAACGAGAAGAAGTACTACGCGGTCGACCCGTACCTGACCGACATCGAATCCGACCTCGTCGAGTACTTCTCGGGGAAACTCCGAACCAGTATCAAATACTCCGACGACGACGTGGTCGTCGAGGGAAGCGACGAGGACCGCGGCGACGTGCTCGAAGGCGAAGTCGAGTGGCTACTGGACCGCAGCGACGTCTGGCAGTCGACATCGGACGATACCGGCCTCGTCGACGAGGCCAAATCCTTCGTCGGAATGACCGACGACCCCGACGACACGGACTCCGGGAGAGGAATCGAAGGCATCCGGGTGCGGCCCGAACCTGCCATCCTCGAAGAGGATCCCGACTGGATTACCGACTACCAGGTCGAGAAACTGCTCTACGTCATCCGGCGGGACTTCATCGGCTACGAGCGCATCGACCCCATCAAGCACGACATCAACGTCGAGGACATCTCCTGTGACGGTTACGAACAGCCGGTGTTCGTCTACCACACCGACTACGAGAACCTGATTACGAACATCCAGCACGGCGAGACGCGCCTCGATAACTTCGTCATCAAACTCGCCCAGCGGTCCGGGAAGGGCATCTCGAAGCGACAACCGCAGGTCGACGCGACGCTTCCCGACGGCTCTCGCGCCCAACTCACTCTCGGGACGGAGGTTTCGGACCACGGGACCAACTACACCATCCGGCAGTTCAAGGACGTCCCGTTCACGCCGGTCGACCTCATCAACTGGAAGACGTTCTCGATGGACGAGATGGCGTTCCTGTGGCTCTGCATCGAGAGTAACAAGTCGCTCATCTTCGCCGGCGGCACCGCCTCGGGCAAGACGACCAGCCTGAACGCCGTCTCGCTGTTCATCCCCTCGAACACGAAAATCGTCTCCATCGAGGACACCCGGGAGGTCGAACTCCCACAGCGCAACTGGGTGGCCTCCGTCACCCGGCCGTCGTTCAGTCAGGACAACACCGGCGACGTCGACGAGTTCGACCTGCTGGAGGCCGCGCTCCGTCAGCGCCCCGACTACATCGTCATGGGCGAGGTCCGCGGCGAGGAGGGCCGGACGCTCTTCCAGGTCATGTCGACGGGCCACACGACCTACACGACGTTCCACGCGGACAACGTCGACGAGGTGCTGAAGCGCTTTACGACCGACCCCATCAACGTCTCGAAGACCCTCTTCACGGCTCTGGACCTCGTTTCGGTCCAGGCCCAGACCAAAGTCGACGGCCGGAAGGTCCGGCGGAATACCATGATAACCGAAATCAACGCTTACGACGCCGAGAACGACGAAATCAGCGTCCAGGACGTCTACCAGTGGCAGCCCGAGAACGACGAGTTCCTCCAGCACGGCGACTCCCGGAAGCTCCAGGAGATCGCCTTCGACCGCGGGTGGTCCCAGAACCGCCTTCGGCGGGAACTGTTCGAGCGGCGGACGGTGCTGTCGTATCTCATCACCAACGGCCTCAACACCTACACCGAGGTCGCAGCGACGGTGCAGGCGTACATCAACGACCCCGAGACCATCCTGACGCTGATGGCCAACGACGAACTGGCGGCGAGTCTGGAGGACCTCCGGGAGATGGAGTCGGTGCTGATAGACGTCGACCCGGAAAAGGAGGCGCTCGTCCCCCGCCCGGACCCGGCCGACGACGTGCTCGCCGAAGCCGAGGCAGTCCTCGAGTCGGCCGACTCACGTGTCTTCGAGGAGTACCGGGGCCGCCGGGCGGGGAGTCTCGTCGAGGCGCTGTCGGAGGGGTCGCTCGACGAGGATATCACCGCACCGCCGGGTATCGACCGGTCGGTCCTTGAAGCCATCGCGAGCGACGGCGTCGGCGGAACGGACGAGTCGGTCTCCGCCGGCGACGGCCCCGAGGCCGACCCGGATGCCGATGCCGGGTCGACGCCCGATATCTCCGCCGACGGCGGCGAACTCGACAACCCGGACGATGGCGCCGTCGACGAGGGGGGTGAGTAAACCATGGAATACGCCTACGCGGCGCTCCTGTTGGCCGAATCCGGGGAGGAACTCAACGAACGGAACCTGCGGGCGGTTCTGGAGGCAGCGAACTGCGCCGTCGCGGAGTCAAGGGTGAAGGCGCTCGTCGCTGCGCTGGAGGGCGTCGATACGGACTCGGTCGGCCCCGAAAACGTCGCGCAGTTGGGCGGCGAGGCGGCGCCCGACGCAAGCGCTGAGGACGGGACCGGCGAGGAGGCCGACGGACGGTCCGCCAGCGAGATGGCCGACGCGGCGCCGACGGGGGCGGCGACCGAACCTGCTGGCGGCGACACGAGGGGGGAGCGTGGGGATGAGTCTGGGTAGCGTCGGCGGCGAGGGACTGGGTCGGCGTTACGCCTACCGACTCGTCGACGCGTTCGACCCCCTCTATCAGCGTCTCTTCGACGAGGACGACGAGTTCGTCGTCGACCTCGAACGGAAACTGGCCGAGGCACGGATGGCGACGCCGGCCGAGCGGTATCTCCGGCGTGCGCTCGCGTTCGGCTTCCTTAGCGGTGTCGCGCTGTGGCTGTTCGGCGTCGGCCTCACGGGCTTCCTCTTCGGAACCGGCGCCGTCGACGTCGGCCCGCTGACCGGGCTGCGAATCCCCAACGAGACGCTGCTGGCCATCATCGAGACGGCCCGGGTCCCGTTTCTGGTCGCGATGACGGGCCTCGTTCTCGGGACGGTGGGTTTTATCGCCGTCTTCGGGGCCTACCTCTCGCTGCCGTATAGCCGGGCGTCGGCGCGGCAACGCGAAATCGACACGCTCCTCCCGGACGCCGTCTCGTTCATGTACGCCCTCTCGCTGGGCGGTCTGAGTCAGGTCGAAATCATCGAGACGATGGCGACCTCCGAGGACACCTACGGGGAGGTCTCGAACGAATTCCGGACCATCCTCCAGGAAACCCGCTACTTCGATACCGACTACCGGTCGGCCATCCAGAAGCGGTCGGCGGAGACCCCGAGCGCGGAACTGAGCCAGTTCCTCACGGACATGCTGTCCATCATCGACAGCGGCGGGAGCATGACCGACTTCCTGGAGGACAAGAAGGACGTCCACTTCCGGGCGGCCAAGGGCAATCAGGAACAGACCCTGGAGACGCTGGAACTGTTCACCGAGATGTATATCACCATCTCGCTGTTCCCGCTGCTACTGATCATCATCCTCGTCATCCTCGATATGATTCGCGGCGGGCAGGACCTCCTGCTGTATGCGACCGTCTACGTCCTCATCCCGGGACTCGGACTGGCGTTTCTGGTCATCATCTCGACGGTCAGGGCCGACGAACCCGGCGACGGCTACCTCGAACTCGAGGAGACCGACCGCCGGTTCGAAGTCGGCAAGGAGTCGACGGGGCTCGATTTGGGACTCGTCGACCAGTTCACTGGGAGTTACCGCGTCTTCGACCGCATCGCGGACAGCGAGGGGACCCACGAGACGCTGGATGTCGTCAAACGTCCCCACGTCTTCCTGCGGGACAACCCCTTCTACACCCTCGCGATTACGGTTCCCGCCTCGCTGATGTTTCTGGTCGTCGCCGTTCTGATGGGCGCCGTCCCCGTCTCGTGGTCCGGCGTCATCGACCGCCCGGTCTGGTCGACGCTCGTCTACGTCTACACCCCGCTGTTTACCGTCTGCGTCCCGCTGGCGGTTTTCTGGGAGTGGAACGTCCGCCGTCGGCGGGCGATTCTCGATGGGCTCTCAGAGAACCTGCGGAAACTGGCCAGCGCCAACGCGACGGGGCTCACCCTCCTCGAATCGATAAAGGTGGTCGCCGATACCACCCCCGGTCGGCTCGGCGAGGAGTTCGAGAACATGTACGCCAAGAGTCACTACGGGATGCACCTCAAGGAGTCGCTGGTCGTCTTCAACAACAAGTACCACATCCCGCGGCTGGCGCGCACGCTGAAACTCATCAGCAAGGCCCAGGAGATATCGAGTCAGATATCGTCGGTGCTGTCGACGGCCGCCAAGGCCGCCGAAACCCAGGAGGACATCGAACGCGACCGACGACAGCGCGCGCTGATGCAGGTCGCCATCATCATCATGACGTTCCTGACGCTGCTGGGTGTGATGGCGCTGATGAAAGCCCGGTTCCTCGACGTCATGGCGGAGGTCACAGAACAGAGCGGCGCCGGCGGCAGCGTCGCGGGCGGCGGCTTCGGCGCCTCCGTTAACATCGACCTGCTGTCGCTGCTGTTCTTCCACGCCGTGACGCTGCAGGCGATTCTGGGCGGTATCGTCTGCGGATACATCAAGGAAGCGAACGTCATCTCCGGCGTCAAGTACGTGGTCGTGCTATCGGCCGCGGCGCTTGCCGTCTGGCTGGTGGTAGCATGAGCGGGGCCCGGTCCGGCGACGGGACTCGGGCCCAGACGCTGCCGGATTTCGCCGTCGGCGTCGCCGTCTTCCTCGTGACGACGTCGGCCATCTTCCTGTTCGTCCCCCAGTTGACGCTCCCGTACGACGAACAGGGAAACTCGCTCGTCGTCCAGCGGGCGGCCGCCGACCTCGGTGACGACATGCTCGCCGGGGAGGCGCCGTCGGAACTCAACGAGACCTGCACGGTAGCCTTCTTCGACCGAACCGACGCCGGGGGCTGTGGGTTCGAGGGCGGCGATTCGGTCACCGAACAGCTCGGCCTCGCGCCGACGTACTCGGTGAACGTCACGGTTCGTGACGCGCCGAGCGACGGGCCGAACTCGACGGTTTGCCGCGCGGACGACGCCGATACCATCGGCGATTGCGGCTCCGGCGACGCGAATCACACGCTGGCGGTCGGACCGTCCCTGCCCCAGCGGGACGCGTCGGTCGCCGTCGCCCGTCGGGGGGCCTTCGTCGGCGAGGAGAGGGTCGTCATCGAAGTCGGGGTGTGGTAGATGGGGGGTCGCGCCCAGACGTTCACGCTGGAGGCGTTCGTCGCGGCGATACTCCTGCTTGCGACTATCGCCTTCGCCCTGCAGGTCGTCAGCATCTCGGCGAACACCGCCAGTCCCGCCGATGCGGAACTGCGGAACCAGCACGCCGGACTGGCTCGCGGCGTCATGGACGAAGCAGCCACCGACGGCAATCTCTCCCGGATGCTCCGCTACTGGGACCAGAACGCCTCGGCGTTCCACGGGGCTGACGAGGGAGCGGCCGACGGCAGCTACTACGTCTCCCGGCTTCCACAGAACGCCGACGCCCCCGAATTCGGTCGGGCACTCGGGGAACCGTTCGACAATCGGCAGGTCCGGTACAACGTCGACCTCTATTACACGAGAGCGAACGGGACCCGAGGCCACCAGCAGTTGGTCGACTCGGGAACGCCGAGCGACGACGCAGTCCGGGTGGTGGGGACGGTGACTCTCTACGACGACACGCCG
Source organism: Natronomonas halophila (assembly GCF_013391085.1). Classification (NCBI taxonomy): domain Archaea; kingdom Methanobacteriati; phylum Methanobacteriota; class Halobacteria; order Halobacteriales; family Natronomonadaceae; genus Natronomonas; species Natronomonas halophila. Next base: position 2,953,711 of record NZ_CP058334.1, read on the forward strand.
CTCCTCGATGCGAACGGGTCCCGCGAGAACACGACGCTCCGGGAGGTGGCGGCGGACTCGAATCAGGCCTTCTACGCGCCCGATGCACGGCCTGACGGCCCGCTCTACAACGTCGTCCGAGTGGAGGTGGTGCTATGGAAGCCCTGAGGCGGCGCGACCGGGGCCAACTGCTGATTATCACCGCCATCAGTCTCGCGATATTGCTCGTGTTGATGGCGCTGGCGCTGAACACCGCGGTCTACGGCGTCATCCACGCCGGAGGCGCGGACGACGACCTCCGGGAGGAACGGAGCGCCGTCCGCTACGAGGACGACGTCCGGCGAGGCATCGCTGGCCTGATTCCGGCCGTCGACGAGACGACCGACGGCGACTACGACACACACCGTATGAACCTCTCCCGGGCGGTCGCGAACTGGAGCCACGTTGCAGGCCGACAGGAGGTCACCGATGGCGTCGCGACGAACGCCTCGCTGGCCGAGGCGCGCTTCGAGACGGACGTCGTTCACGACAACGAATCGCGGGCGTTCACCAACCGCAGCGACGCGGCGAACTGGGCCGTCGCCGACAACCTCTCGGCGGTCGACCGCTACGAGATGGGTATCGCCCGCGAGCGACTGGTCAACACGAGCGACTGCAGCGCCGAGGGAACGTGCTTCGAACTCACGGTCGACGGCGGCGCCTGGGTGTTGACGGCCTATCGGACGAACCAGAAGGTCGTTATCCGAATCGACGCCGGCGACACCACGAAATGCGAGACGACGAACCCGCCGGTCGCGGTCAACCTCACCAACGGGAGTTTCGACCACGCGGACTGTTCGGGGGAGACGTTCACCCCCGTCGACGGGGAGTCCGGGGCCCCGTACGCCATCCGGTATGCGAACGCGGACAACGTCACCGGGACCTACGAACTCCGCGGCGAGGGACGAGTCGACGAAAGCGACTATCACGCCGCCGGTTCCGGGGCATCTCCCCGGGTAGTGCCCCGCCTCGTCGGCGCGAACGTGACCGTGACCTACCGCTCGCCGGAGTTGCACTACAGAACGACGATTCGGGTCGACCCCGGTGAGACCGATGGGTGACCGCGGCGTCTCGACGGTCGTCAGTTACGTGCTGACGCTGGCTATCGTGGCCATCCTGACGACGACGCTACTGAGCGCCTTCGCGCCGTTCGTAACCGACCAACAGCAGGATGCCACCCAGTCGACGCTGTCGGTGCTCGGCAACGACATCGCGGGGGACGTCGACTCGGTCGACAGACTCGCAACACGTGGCGGGGACGTCCGAACGGTCGAGTTCCGAACCCGGCTCCCGGACCGGATCGGCGGCAGCCGATACGAGATCGCCGTCGAGAACGAAACGACCGACGGGGGACCGCCCTACGATTACGAGATTTGGCTGCGAACGTCCGAGTTCGAGGCGAGCGCGGTCGTCCGCCTCCGGACGCGAACGCCCGTCGAGACGCGACCCGGAACCGACCCGTTAGACGGTGGCACGGTTCGTATCGGCTACAACGCGACGGCCGACCGGGTGGTGATTCGGAATGTGTGACGCCGACGCCCGCCCCGCCTCCGAACGCGGCCGCGCCCAGAGCGAACTCGTGGGCTTTCTCCTCGTGTTCAGCGTTGTCGTCCTCACAATCGCGCTGGTCGGCCTGACCGGGTTCGTCGGCCTCGACGGCGCGAAGGATTTCCAGCGAACGACCAACGCCGAACAGGCGTTCACCGGCTTTGCGGATTCCGTCGACGACGTGGCTCGGGATGGTGCGCCAAGTCGCTCTACCGAAATCCGAATCGCCGACGGGCGACTCTCGCTTGCGAGGACCGAGACGCGAATCCAGGTCACCGGCGTCGACGGGAGCACGACCAACGTGACCGTCCGTCCCGCCCCGGTCGTCTACGGGTCGGGGACGGGAACGACCATCACCTACCGCAGTAGCGCGCTGATTCGACGGGACGGCGACGCCGCCGTCATGTTCCGCGACCCGGGCTTCGTCCTGACCGACGAGCGGGTGGTCCTTCCCGTCGTGGCCACGAACAAGGCCGGCGGCGGTCCGGTCGGCGGCACCAGCGCCGTCGAAGTGCGGACGGTCCGCGCCGGAACCACCGTCGTCGCTCAGGACCGCCCCGTCGCGAACGTCACGCTGAACATGACGACCCGAAACCCCGCGGTCTGGGTCCGATACTTCGAGGCGGCCGCCGACGATGGTCCGGTGACGAACGTCGAGCGCAACGGCGACAACGTCGTGGTGACCCTCGAACCAGAGCGGGCGACCGTAACGGTCCATCGGGTCGACGTCGGGTTCGAGTAACCGCAAAAAAGGGCGGACGTATCGGCGTCGAGTCTTAGGCAATTTTCCGGCTGACGTCGATGGTGACGTCGGCGGTCAAATCCAGGTCTATCGATTCCGGGAGCGCCTCCCCGCCGCGGAACTTCGGAATCGCGAGATCGTTCTGGAGGGTGCCGCCACGGACCTCCGTCGAAAGCGAGAAGACGATGTCTACCAGATACTCGGTTCGGTCACGCTGGGACGGGGTGTCGCGGCCGTCGAGACAATGGAGCAATGCCACCCCGTCGGTTTCGTCGATTCGGGCCTTCAGGTCGTTCACGAACGACCGGTATCGCTCGGAGTCGGTCGATTCGAGCAGCCGGACCGGGTCGACGATGAGCGTCGATTCCGCCGGCAGTTCCTCGATGGCCGACCGCGCCTCCGACAGCGGGGCCGCGGGGCTAACACGGTGGATGTCGACGCCGTCGGTGTCCGTTCCGGTCTGTTTCAGGGCGTCCTCGACGTCGGCTACCGTCCGCTCGGTCGTCAGGTAGGTCGTCGGCCGAACCGCGGCCATCTCGTAGAGGAACAGTTCCGACTGGCTCGTGGGCGAGGCCGATAGCGCGACGACGCGGCCGGCAGGGATGCCGCCGTCCAGCTTCCGGTCGAGGACCTCGATTCCCGTCTCCAGCGTCTCGGTCATGACAGCAATCGACAACGCCGACGCTCATTGTAATGGAGTTTCTTCTCCCTTTTCGCCGCCGCCGGGCAGGGGTCCCGTAAACCGCCCGAAGAAATGGGTCTATCGGGCGGTAAAGGCGCTCTAAGGAAGTTTAATTGTTTCTATAGAATTACTTACCGATTTCATACAGGTAGTAGACCGACTATTACCGGTCGGATGCGAGCCGCTTAGAGCGGCTATCTGTATTATAAGGCGATTTACTAACAGCCCTCAGGCGACATCCGTTGTTAGCACCTACCGAGCGGGGGATGACGAGGTGGAGGCCGCGACGGAGGGCCGGCCGCCTGGGGGTGTCCAACGAAAGGAGAACGACAAACCATGGAACCACGCAACCTGTTCACGGACGACCGCGCGGTATCGCCAGTCGTCGGCGTCGCGCTGCTGATTGCCATCGCGGTGATTCTGGCAGCCGTCATCGGCGCCGTCGTGCTGGGGCTCGGAACAACTGGGGCTGACACGCCGCAGGCACAACTGAATGCCAACCTCACCGGGAGTCAGGTTACACTAGACCACCAGGGTGGCGACAAACTTCCCGGCAATCAGGTCGTCATAATTAACCGTGATACGGGCAATGAAACGACCTTAGGTACTGACCTGTCTGCAGGCCGCAGCGAGACTGTGTCTCTAAACCATTCCGATGGTGACGAGATAGCAGTCGTCTGGCAGGACCCCGATAGCGGTTCGGAGACGGTCCTGGAGACGTTCACTTACGACCCATAAGTATTGGATAATCAATAGATGACGGGGAACGAACGGGCGGTGTCACCGGTCGTCGCGACGGCGCTACTGATAGGTATCACGGTGCTGCTCGCGACGACGATCGGCATGGCGCTGTTCGACGGGAGCCTCGGGGAGGCAGAGGCCCCGGAGGTGACACTCTCGTTCGAGGTCGACGATACCGACCGGGTTCACCTGCGACACGAGGGCGGCGACCGCCTCGCCGCCGACGAAGTCGTGGTGCTGGACGAACGGGGCAACGAACTCGCCCCCGGGCTCTCGGGGGACCTGACCACGGGCGAACGGTCCGTCATCGTCGACGACGCCACGACGGTCGAGGAGGTGACCGTCGTCTGGCGAGACCCGGATAGCGACACCACGTCGGTGCTGGCGACCTTCGAACCGTGACGACCCAGTCGGGGTACCGCCCGCCAACCCTCTCGTCGACTCGACACCGCGTCCCGAGAGACGAGGCCCCGAAACTGACGCTCAGGACATGCTAGACTCCAAACTCGTAACGTTCGCCCGCGCCGAGCGCGGGGTTTCGGAAGCGGTCGGGATGACGCTTCTCGTGGGTATCGTCGTCCTCGGCATGGCTGTCATCTTGCTGGCCGGCGGCGGCCAGGTGACCGACGAACAGGAGACGGTCGAGACCGGACAGGCCGAACAGGCGCTCGTCCAGTTCGACGACGATGCCGAGCGCGTCGCCAGCGGCGGCACGACGACACGCCGGGTTGACCTCGGCCTGCGGGTGAACGACGGGACGCTCGACGTCGAGGACGACGCCGGCCACGTCACCGTGGAGTATTTCGACCCGTTCGACCCGCTCAACGGCACCGAACTGGTGAATACGTCGATGGGCGCCGTCGTCTACGAGAACGGTGACACGACCGTCGCCTATCAGGGTGGCGGCGTCTGGCGGCGCGATGGTAACGGGTCGGTGATGGTCTCGCCACCGGAAATCACCAATCCGGAGAAGACGCTCAACGTTCCCGTCGTCGAAACGCGGAAGGCCGGCAGCGTCCACAGCAGCGTCCAACTCCGGCGGGTCGACACCACACAGGGCTTCCCGGACGAGACGCGGGACGGAAACCTGACGAACAAGGTCGATGACGGCATCGTCCAGCTCACAATCGAGAGCCGGTACTACCGGGCGTGGGGGCGGTACTTCGAAGACGAGACGAACGCCGAAGTCGTCTACCCGCCGAACCGGGAGGCCGTCATCGTGATGTTCTTCGGCTCCCGGTTCAACCTCGGCGAGGAGGCGGGAATCATCGCGACGTCCGGTCCCGGTGAACTTCGGGTGGAGGGAAGCGGGTCGTACATCGACAGCTACAACTCCTCGAACGGGAACTACAGCGAGACGAGTTCCAACGAGGGGGTCGTCAAGTCCGCCGGTGATATCGACCTCTACGGTGGGGCCGCGATAATGGGGGACGCCGAATCCAACAGGGAGATTCTGCTGGACGGCAGCTCGGAGATTACCGGCGACGCGTGTGCGAACGGGGACATCGATAAGGGTGGGGACGCGACAATCGGCGGCGATACGAACTGTTCTGCCAACGTCCCCATCCTCCCGCCGCTGGATGGGTTGGTGGCGACCCGGGCCGACGAACTGGCCCGTCAGAACGATAACGACAGGACGCCATACATCGAAAACAGGCGGTTCAACGTCTCAGGTGGCGACGAAATCGAACTCCAGCCCGGCAACTACTATCTGGAGAAAATCGAGTTCGAGAACAACGAGACTGTGGTCCTGAACGCGAGCGGCGGGGACTTCAACATCGTCGTCGAGGATTACATCGTCCTCGACCAGGGCCACGTCCGGATAACCGGCGAGAAGGGCGACGGCGGCGTTCGGGTGTACCTCGCAAGCGAGGAGAGTTCCGGGCGAACGGTCTCGGGGACCGGTGGCGAACCGGCCGACCACTTCTACGTCGACGGCGACAGCAAGGTGCGGGTCCGGAACGATTCCGCGCCCCGCTTTCAGGTTCTCGCACCGTCGACGTTCACCGGGGCAATCAGGGCCTCCGGGTCGGACGACCCGCAGGTGACCGCTATCGTCATGGCGCCCACGCCGGCGGCGGGACCGAGCCAGTTCATCGTCCGCGATTCGGAACTCTTCGGGGCCGTCGTAACCGGCAACCTCTCGGCGGAGAACAACGGGGAAGTCCACTTCGACCGCGGTATCTACGGCGAGGAGATTCCCTTCGGCGAGGACTCACTCATCGACTTCCTCTATCTCACCCATCACGAAATCGAAGTCGAGGGCACTTAGCCGGACGAAGGGGATTTCGCGGCGCGGTTTCAGGCGCCACGTTCGGCTTTCCCGACACCGCGGACGGGGAGTCGTTCATCCGGCGATAACTACTCAGCAAGAAACGAGGAAGGAAATCTGCAGAACTTTCTTGCCGCTTACGTTCCCAGTAACAGCCGTGACTGCCACCGCGACCGCCGATGGACTCGAGGACCGCATCGAGCGGTGGTGGCGCCTGTTCGCGGTCGCGCTCTTCCTTCTGGTGCCGCTGGACCTGCTGACGACGTTGCTCGTGGTGACCAGATACGGGACCGTCGTCGAGGCCAACCCCCTGATGCGATGGCTGCTGGATCAGGGGCTTCTCGTCGTGACGGCGACCAACCTCGGCGTGGTCGTTCTCGTCGTCCTCCTGTTTCAGGCCGCTATCCGGCGAATACGGCAGACGCCCCCGGCGTATCATCGGGCTGTTACCCGCGTGGTGGACGTCTGGGTCGGCGTCCTTCTCGTCGCCGGGACGGTGCTCGTCGCCAACAACCTCGCCGTGCTCCTCTGAGCGATGGGCTCCGACCCGAAGCTATAGGACGATGTTCGGCGTCGGTCGGGGTATGAGTCCGACGGTCCAGGAGTTGCGGAACGGGATTCGCAGGCGTATCGGCCGCTTCGAACGCGAGGTGAACGCCCAGTTCACGAAGGAGGAACTGGCGGCCATCGCCGAGGCGGTCGGGTACGATGGGCGTCGTCCCTCGAAGGGGGAAATGCGCGCGGAAATCCGACAGCGGGTGGGTATCGCCGCGGAGGGCGAAGCGGCGAGCGACGACACGTTTCGGAAGGCCGACCTGAAAGCGATAGCCGAGGCTCTCGACGAAGGGTAGTTGCGGGTCTGAAAAAGACGAACCCCGAACCGGTCAGTCGATTTTCTCGGCGACCTCGCTGTCGAGATACTGGATACACCATTCGAGGTCGTCCATCGTGGCGGCCGCCCCGTGTCGGTCGACGGAGATGATAAATCCCGACTTCCTCGGCAGGGCGTCGGCCCAAGAGAGGATGTACGCCTCGTCGAAGACGCGGATGAACGCCTGAAGTTCGCCCGCCCTGAACGCGGTTTCGGTCTCACTCAGTCCCAGCTGTTTTACGATGGTATCATCGACGATTTCGCGGTCCTCGCTGGTGGTGTACTGCTGGCGGATATCGTCCCGCATCCGCGTTCGGTAGTCGGTGGCATCGTACCGGGTGACGACGCGCAAATCCGACTTTAAACGGTCGTACACCGCATTCCAGACGGTATCGACGAGCGTTTCGGCCATGGTGCTGGTTAAATACAGATGTCAATGGAGACGCGGATAGTCTTATCGCTCGGGTCAGGCGTCGGTAGCCGACCGTTTGCTCGAAGTTGACGGGGCCGAATCAGGGGGTCAGAAGCGGCGTCGCTCGGGGCCGTGTCGTGATGGTCGTCCCGCAGTCGGGACAGTCGTAGACGCGGCGGTCGTCCTCGTCGTGGACGTTCCAGTCGCCCTCGATGTCGCTTTCGTGGTCGCAATCGGGACAGAAGAGTACCGCCTTTCGGCGCGATTCGGCTTCGGTTCTGGAGGGACGGTGGACGGGCACGGGTATGGATGCGATAGGGGCTGAACGGGGATAACCCTGTTTAAACGGTCGGGTCGGACCGTTCGTCACTCGGCGGCCTCGTGGGTGTTGATGAGTGTCAGAATATCCTCACAGAGCGCTCCCGGCGTCCCCTGGACCTGCTTGGTTTCGACGTCGTAGCGAACCAGTCCGCAGGCGTCCAACTTCGGGAGATGAATCTGATGGAGCGCGATGCGGACCCGAGAGCGCCGTTCGGCGGTCGGGCGGTCGCCCCCATCGATTCGCTCGATGACGCCGTCGACGAGGGCGTCGAGGCGTATCCGCTCGCCCTCGGCTTCGGTCAGCAACCGTAGGACTACCCGTCGGTGTTCGTCGGCGACGGCCGAGATCACGTCGTCCAGCGTGGCGGACCGGTCGCCTTCGGCCATCGGTGTCGTCATTCGGTGGCCCCGGGGGTCGACCGTCCTACGTTCGACTGACCGTACATATGCACTACATACCGCCCCATCATTGTGTTCGTTCGCCTTGGTGAACCAAGTGACTGGGAACTATTCGTTCGGTTTGGCGGCGAGCGTGTTGGTGACGAGTGAGACGATTGCCCGCCGGAGCCGTTCGGTCACGGCCTGGTCGGAAATATCGAGTTTCTCGGCGAGTTCCTTGGTCGTACAGCCTCGCGGGATATCGTAGTAGCCCATCCGTACCGCGAGGGTCATCGCCTCCCGCTGGGGTTCGGTCAGGCCATACCAGGGGCCGGCATCGGGAGACGTCGGGTTGTAGACCCGGTCCATCGCCAGTGAGATGTTCGCGGATTCACAGCGGTCCGTGAACTCGGAGAGGTCGTCGTGGCTGGGAAACCGGATTTCGAAGTTCCAGTTTTCGGCCGTACCGGTGGCGCTCAAAAGCTGGCCCGCACTACGTTGGAGACAGTCGAAAAAGCGGTCCTGTGAAGCGTCCCAATCGAGCGTGAATAGGGTTCGGTCCTCGAAGACGTCCACCTCCGTAGCGTCGTTGACCGCGGAATGGTCCCTGATAGCTTGGAGGAACGACTCCCGCGTCGAGTTGTGAACCCAAAAGAGCGGGACGGCGGCCTCACCGATAGGAACGAGGCGTTCGAGTTCGATGGTAGACTCACTGCTGACCGAGAGGATTCGACCGAGTTCAAAACCAGTAGATGAAACACGAAATTCTGCGATGACGCTCATTACTTGTCCTTGGTTCCCTGCTTAAACGGGGCCGTACAAAACGGGGGGGCTTGGTATATAATGCAGGATATAAACAACGTAGAACCGACGGCAAGCGCGGGGTCGCTCTGTTGGGTGATTTGGGCGTCCGCCTCGTACGGTTGGGTCGGCTTACCTTGCGTACCACCCCTGGGGGTTATCCCGCTCGACGCCGAACTGTCCGGTATGGCTACGGTCATGGAGTTCACGAGTCCGGCAGACGAGTTCCCGTTAGGAACGGTCTTCGAGAACCTGCCGGAGGTGACCGTCGAACTGGAGCGACTCATCCCCCACGAGTCGCTCATCATCCCCTATTTTTGGGTCCGTGGCGCGGCCCCCGAGCACATCGAAGCTGCCTTCGAACCTCACGCGGGCGTGGTCAACATCGAACTCATCGATAACGTCGAAAACGAGTATCTCATGCGCGCGGAATGGGAAGGCGAGTACTTCGGCGTCCTGAACGCCCTGGCCTCCGCCGAGGTCGCCGTCCTCACCGGCATCGGGACGAAGGACGGCTGGCATTTCGAGGTCCGCGGCGAGAGCAGAAAGAAGATAAGCGAGTTCCGGTCCATCTGCCAGGCCCACGATATTTCCATCGAGATAACCGCCGTCCACGAACTGCTCCCGGTACAGGGCGACACCTACGAGTTGACCGACGCACAGCGGGAGGCGCTGGTGTTGGCCTTCGAACGCGGCTATTTCGACACTCCGCGTGAGACGTCGCTCGAAGAACTCGCCGACGAACTCGGCATCACCCAACAGTCGCTTTCCTCCCGCCTCAAGCGCGGTCATCGACGCCTCATCGCCGGGGCGCTCGTCAGCGAATGAACCGACGGAGCGAACCGCTGGTGTTTCCCGTCACCGGTTGCGGGACTCCCTCCGATTGGGTATTTAAACTCCCTGTATTATAAGCGCTACACACCAACCGTTTCAAACGTCTAACAACATCCAGAAATGGTAACTACACCGGCAGGAGTCGAACTGCAGTCCTTCGAAGACTCCCCAGCCTCTGGGGCGTATCTGGCGCGGTACGACTCGAACGCAACCTCCGCGAGCATGGCCGTTATCGCGACACTGTCGATGGTGATGGATCGCTGCCCGACCGAACTGGCGCCGCTCCAGTCGGCCGTCGATACCGACGCGCTCGACGCGATATTTCGCGAGTCGGATACGTCGGGGTCCGGCGTCTCGGTCACGTTTTCCGTACCGAAGCATACGGTCACTGTCGGCAGTTCCGGCACCGTCACGGTCACCAAGCCGGAGGCGCAGGTGTCGGCCGAAACCAATGGGAGGCCCACGCAATGACTGAAGGGGAATCGCCGATGACAGGGGAAGAGTTGACCGCCGAGTTGAAGGTACTGCTTCGCCGGGCCCACGACAACGGCGTCGGCGTCAACGGCGGCTGGGAGTGTCGGAACGACTCCGAGTATCCCGACTGGGACGTCGTTATCACGGAAGTCCAGAAGCCGGAAGCCTCCGAGTAGACTTCCAAATCTCCACCGAACCCCGCCGTTTCTCGACGCTGGGTGACGATTCGGTATCTCTTTTCAGGGAAGGTATCGGCTCCATAACTATTCGTATCGGACCGGAATCACGAGGGAGATGAATCGCGATTCGAACACCACGCAAAACCGGGACCGGCGGTACGGTACCGCGGGTGTGACGCCCGCCGTCAAGGAGGAATCGACGAGGATTGCGGGCGGCCGAATCGTCACACCGGACGGGGTCTACGAGGACGGCAGCCTCCTCATCAGCGGGTCCAGAATCGAGCGCGTGAATCAGTCTCACGACCGGCGTACACACGCCCACACGACGGTCGATGCGACCGACCGGGTCGTCATGCCCGGCCTCGTCGACCTCCACGGCGACGATATCGAGAGTCACCTCTTTCCCCGGCCCGAGGCCCGCATCGATACCGACCGTGCCGTCGTCGACGCCGACCGCGCCAACGTCACCAGCGGCATCACGACCAAGTTCCACGCCATCGCCTTCGAGGACGACCCCGACGAGAACCGGACGGTCTCGCTGGCCCGCGAACTCGTCGAGACGTTCGAGGCGTCCCCGGAACTGCTCGGGGACAACCGCGTCCACGCGCGGTGTGAAGTGACCGAAAGTGTCGACGCGGTCCGGGAACTCCTGTCGGAAAACACCGCCATCGACCTGGTCTCGCTTATGAACCACGTCCCCGGCGACGGGCAGTTCGCCGACCGAGAGGCCTTCGAGCGCCGCTACGTGGAGGGCCACCGGCTCTCGCCCGACGGCGCCGAGAGACTCGCCGAACGGCGCGCCGATACCGACGAGTCGACCCTCCGGGACCGCATCGCGACCCTCAGCGACCACGCCAGCGACGCCGGACTGCCGGTCGCCTCCCACGACGATACGGCGCCCGAAACCGTCGAACGGATGGCCGCACTGGACGTCTCCATCAGCGAGTTTCCGGTCACGCTGGCCGCCGCCGAACGGGCCTCCGAACTCGGGTTACACACCGTCATGGGTGCGCCGAACCTCGTGCAGGGCGGCAGCCTCTGGGGCAACCTCGCGGTCGAAGACGCCGTGGATGCGGGCGTGGTCGACGTGCTCTGTTCGGATTACCACCCGCCATCGCTGCTGGCCGCGCCCTTCGTCCCGACGGGCGAACCCCTCCACGAACGCGTGGCACGCGTCACAAGTAACCCCGCCGATGCTGTCGGTCTCGACGACCGCGGCCGCATCGAGGCGGGACGCCGCGCGGACGTCCTCGTCGTCGACCCGGAGCCGGTCCCGACGGTCGAACGCGCCTTCGTAAACGGCGAGGCCGTTCTGCAGGCCAGCGAGACGACTCGTGACCGGGCCCGAACCGAGTACAGCCCGGCCTCGTGAGGGTGGCTCCGGGATATAAATAGGCGGCCGCTCCCGTCCGTCTCAGTCGGTGTCCGACATCGACGCCTGCATCCCACTTGACTCCTCGATTGCGGGGCCGTCACTGGCCGTCGGCTCTTGGCCGCCGGTTTCGGCGGCCGGGGATGCTTCCTCGTCGGTCCGAACGACCACGAAATCCTCGCGGTCGAACCGGTCCTTGTGGACCATCTGGCCCGTCTGGAAGGTTATCCACGTCGAATCGACCGTCGCGACGGTAAACCGGTATTCCTTGTTCAGTTTGCTCGTCCACACGACGGTATCGCCGACGCGAACGGCGTCGGATGATAGTCGCGTTCGGTACCCCTCCCCTTTCGGTTCGTCTACTATCGTTGTCTGGTCGGACATGGTCATCGCCGAGATCGACTGCTCGGTCGCTATCACGGTCCGATTCATCCATCGTACGTAGTTATGCTTCGCCTACCCGGCGTTAAGGGAACCCTACCGCCCGATACCGCCGCGCCTCTCGCTCCGCTGCTGGCCTGTGACGGCCCTACAGTTTTCCCTTGTGGCGATGGCCGTCCCAGTCCTGACGGATAACCTATACTTATGACGTTTGTAACTATCCTACCGAACAGTTTAGGCCCAATACGGCATGAGTACCGATAACGAGGACCGGTTAGATACCGCCGATGAGAGCGACCGCCCACCCTCGCTGAAGCGCCGCACGATGCTGGCTTCGACGGCGGGCGCCGTGACGGCCGTCGCGGGGTTCGGCGCGTTCGCGGGCACGGTGGCCGCCTGGGGCCGCTTCGAGGTCGATTTCAAGGGCTGCAGCGAGGTCTGGATGATAGTCGACGATGACGACCTGGACTACGACCCACCGACGGTCGCCCGCGTCATCGTCGAGACGGCCGATGGCGGCACCGACTATCGACCCGTCGAGTTCACCGAGGAGGCTGCCACGACGATTCCCGGCCAGTACGGCGACGCGCCGCTGGTCAAGTACGCGGTCGATGACAGCGAGAAGGTACTCGCCGTCCTCCTGTACAACTACCGGGAAATCGACCGGTTCTCTGACCCCTCGTGTCTGCTGGTCAACGACCACCGATGCGCGCAGGCGCCGAACACGGCCGACCTCTACGAGGCCGACTGCGTGCAGGCGGCCTACGACGGCCGCTGGGGCGGCAGTTACTGGGACGGCAGCGGGAACGGCAACTGTGCCGACAGGATCGTCGGCCGAGAGGGCCCCTCGAAGGGAGGACGAGGGTCGTCGAACAGCGGGGGCGGCGGTGGCCCCTCGAACGGCGGCGGTGGCCCACCGGACGGGCGGGGCGGCTCGAACCGCGGCGGGTCGCGCGGACAGTCCCGGGGCCCGCCCAGATAGCCGCTCAGTCAAACCGTGACTCGCGACCGGTGAGGCCGCTGCCGTGGCTCGGTTCCGTCGAAAGCCGGTAAAAAGGTGTGTGCGCCCAGGTGAGGGCAGGGGTGGTTAGAAGCTACCCTTGAGTCGAATCTCGTCGTCGGTTACCGAGTCGATGCGGTTCTCTTCGAGGGCGTAGTCGTCCTGGTCGGCGTCGCCCCAGCCGAGTTTCGACCGGATGGTATCGGTGAGTCCGGGGTCCGCGTTCACGTAGGCGGTTCCGGATTTGACCTCGGTGACCATGCCGATTTTCTCGCCGCTGGAATCTACTACTGGCTTGCCCTGATCGTCGTCGGTGACGTGCTTTCGTGGCATTGCAAATGCGTCTATTCCCCCGGTGGGTATTGTTATAGAGATAGTATCCGAAACGGGGAATCGGTAGACCCGCGTTACAGCATTGTGGCCGGTCCTACACGGGCGGTATCCCCGGATTTCGGTTACGAACCGTTCGTTTCGGTGCCGTTGGTTGTCGGCATCTCGGTGCCGTTGTCGGCCGGCATTTCGGTACCGTTGTCAGTCGGCATTTCGGTACCGTTGTCAGTCGGCATCTCGGTGCCGTTCTCGGTGGGTGCTTCCGTTTCGTTGCCGCCCGTCCCATCGTCGCCTTCGTCGACGATGAAGGGGCTCGCCAGTTCCAGCACTTCGGACCGGGAGCGTGCCTCGTCGACTACCGCCGGGAAACTGGTCTGGCCGTTGAGCGTCCGGAGGAACGCTGCGTGTCGTGCCTCGACGCTGTGGATGCCGAGAGCGGGCGGTATCAGGTCCTCGCTTTCGATGGACGGTGCCGCGCCGGCGTACGCCGAAACGCCGATGTCCTCCAGCTGGACGGCCGTCCCGAGGAACGCCATCGGGTACTCCACCGCGAGGCCGAAGTCGAACTCCGGTTCCTCGACGGGCGTTCCGCCGAGACTCTCGATGGTCGAGACGAGCGTCTCGACGTGCTGTTCTTCGTGTTGCTGTATCGTCGTTAGTTCGTCGTAGGCCCGCTCGCGGAGCTGACTGTCCTCGCTGAGGGCCTTGCAGTTACAGAGGTCCTCCTCGCTGATGTTTTCGAGTCCCTGCCGGTAGAAACTCGCTTCGAGGTACTCCAGTGTCAGGGCGTAGTTGAGAATGGCGACGTCGTCCTCGAACTCGTTTTCGACCGGCTCGCCGTCCTCGTCGTCCGTCTCGGTCTCTTCCTCGCCGTCGTCCTGTGCGAGGACGGACCCGGATAGGGCGCTGCCGACCGCGATGCCGCCGAGGGCCCCGGCGGACCCGGCAACGAATTGCCGTCGTGTGTTGTTGTACGCCTCGTCTTCCGACCGTTCGCCGCTGTCTTCGTTCTGGTTCACCACACCCGCACCACGGCTGTTACCCGGATTGTTATACGCTATCTTGTATTCGGTTCGGTTAGCTTAGGAAAATTGAAATATGTGATTTATGACCTGTCTGTTAAATTTATAAAATGCCGGGTTCGTGCGGTATGCTGTGAGGTCAGTCGGGTAAGAATACCGTAGCTGGTTGATTAGGGGGCCCAACTCCCCGTCAGTCAGGGCCGTCCGTCCCGTCGAGACGCTCGGCCAGCGATTCGAGGTGGTCGATGCCGACGACCGCGACGACGTCGCCCTCCTCGCGGAGGTCCGAGAGCCGGGCGGCCATCGTCGCTTCCCTGGCGTCGTCTTCGAGCCGGGAGGCCCGAGAGCGGCTCGCGGTCCGAAACGCGTCCATGAACGACCGGGAGCGACGGACCTGCTCGCGTTCGTCGCGCGCCTGGTCGTCGGGCGTGGCCGTCCGGTCGATGTCGTGCGGTATCGGTGAGTCGACTTCGAGACGGACCGAGGTGCGAGCGCCGACGGCGGCGGCGGCCCGGCAGAGAACGGCGTGTTTCGCCGTCTCGACGGCGCTGGAGGCGACGTTTCGGACCGTCTCCAGCGACGGGCGCTCACGGAGCAGGTTTCGCCCCAGCCGTCGGAAGAAGCCGCCGGTCGGTCGGTCGATGCCGACGGCGGTGTCGGTGTCGGCGGCCTGAATTGCCGCGCTCATCTCGCCGCCGAAGACGGGCGGGGTTCGGTCGGCGGACGCGTACTGTTCGAAGAGCGGTATCGAAATCGGCGGCAACTCGAGCGCGAGTACCGTCGGGGCGACCCCCTCGACGACGTGGCGGACGCGGTACGTACTCGCCGGGTGGTCGTGGACGACGCCGACGAGCGTCAGCGTCCCCGGCCCACCGGATACCTGCCGGACGTACTCGCCAGTTACCCGTGGGTCCGAATCGACGTCGACCGCCGGTGGGGGCTCCATAGGAGCGGACTACCGGCTGTTAGTGTATGGTTACTTAAAACCTTGTTCGCCGACCGAACCGGCCGGCAGCGTGGCCACTGACCGGTAATCGCTTCCATCCCCGGCGGATTATGGCGGGGGAACCGACGGCGCCGCTGGCGCGTCCGAAACGGCCGGAAAAATCAGTCCGTGGCGTCGACAGCCCTATCGTATGTCGGTCGCCAGCGCGTAGAGCCCGCCCTGGTTCCGGACGTATCCGCGTTCGACCAGCGATTCCAGCGACGAGGCGATGGCTTCCCCGGACAGCCGCAGGTCACACTCGATTTCCACGGCGTAGGCGGCCGGCACGCGGTCGAGGTACATACAGATGAGCCGTTCGTCCGGCGATTCGAGCTCCAGCACGCGCTCCCGGCTTCGGTACTCGGTTCGATGGCCCGGTTCGGTTCCCATAGGTGCCGTCTCGGCCCGGAACATCGTCAGTATACACTCCCTACGGGGCGCGGCGTCGACACTTGCCGACGCCGCGTTTCGCGACCCCGAACCGGTCCGTGACTGCCCGAGCCGCTCGCCGCGACTACAGGAGCAGCGAGATGACCGCGAGCACGACGAAGATGATGATGAACCACTTCGCGACGGTCATGCTGATTCCTGCGACACCCTGAGCGCCGATGGCCGCCGCGACGATGGCGAGGATGAAGAAGAAGAGCGCCCACTCGAGGAAGTCCCCGGAGAACTGCAGCGGCATCAACTGCAGGGATTTGACGACTGCGTATGACCCGCCGGATACCACCGCGTCAGTCATGACCATATCGATACCTCGATGGCTGCGGCTATTGTTATACCTAGATTACAGTCGTCTGGACCCCACGACGCGGCGCTTCGGCTGACGGGCCGAAACCCGGGGACGTGCTACCTGAATGAAGGTGGCGCCTAATATCACGAAGACCGCTGAACTATCGTCTCGGTTTTTATTTCTACCCGTTTGGGTTCCCACCGAACATATGCAAACAGATGCCACAGTCGTCCGACAGAGAGGGGTCGCCAACAGGGTCGAGACGCCACCGAACGGCCGAACTGCCGGCAGGGGCCGGTAGCATGGCGGAGCGTTCGGCTCCGAACCGACGGGCCGTGGCCGACGACCGGGAGGCCCGGCATCGGGAACTCCGGGAGATCTTCGTGGCCGCCACGGGCGCCGAGGGGTTCACCGAGACCCAGGAACAGCAGACGTCGTCTCGGACCATCTCCGGGGAGGAGTCGGTCGCCGAGACAGTGACCGCCATCGCGAAGGCCGACGGGTTGGGTGACACGTACACGGACCTCGTGTACGAAAGCGACGGCGAGTGACGCAGCTTTGGGTATCAACTGCTTACCGGTCGCCTTCTGACGCCCGTATCTACAAACCCGGTCATAACAAAGGCCGTTTCCGACCTTCGGATGGTATGCGCCTGAGAAACGCTACCCGAAACGTCGCGGCCGCAACGGTACGCCTACATTTCGACACCCAGCGGGGCTCTACACGGTCTCGAACGGGCCGTCGGTTCGGTTCCGTAATGCGGCCCTGTGTGGGCGGCTCGTGGAATTCGTCCTCGGAGTCCGCCGCGCCGGGCGACGTTGCCTGGGGGGTGGCGGTCTAATGTGCGGCATTACCGCTCGAATCGGTGACGACGATTCCCTGGATGACCTGCTCGTCAGCCTCAAGAACCTCGAATACCGGGGGTACGATTCGGCCGGCATCGCCGTCCAGAACGGCGCGGGCATCGAGGTCAGCAAATGCGAGGGCGAGGTCGCCGAACTGAAATCCCAACTCGCCACCAACGACCACGACGGCCCCATCGGCATCGGCCACACGCGCTGGAGTACCCACGGCCCGCCGACCGACGAGAACGCCCACCCGCATACCGGCTGCAAGGGCCGGGTCGTCGCCGTCCACAACGGCATCATCGAAAACTACAACGCGCTGCGCGAGGGCCTGCAGGCCCGCGGCCACGAGTTCACGAGCGACACCGACACGGAGGTTATCCCCCACCTCGTCGAGGAGCGGCTCGAAGCCGGTATGGACCCCGAAGTCGCCTTCCGGGATGCCGTCGGCGAACTCGATGGTAGTTACGCCATCGCGATGATGGTCGACGGTGACCCGGCCGTCTACGCGACCCGAAACGGGTCGCCGCTGGTGGTCGGCGTCGGCGAGGAGGCGAACTACCTGGCCAGCGACGTCCCCGCCTTCCTGGAGTTCACCGACCGGGTCGTCTACCTGGAGGACGACGACGTGGTCGTCATCACGCCCGAGGACCACCACATCACCGACCTGACGGGCAATGCCGTCTCCCGCCCCGTCGAGACCGTCGACTGGGACCCCGAGGACGCCGAGAAGGGCGGCTACGACCACTACATGCTCAAGGAGATCCACGAGCAACCGGTGTCCCTCCGGCAAACGATTCGCGGGCGCATCGAGGGCGAGGACGTCGTCCTTGAGGATTTCCCGCCGGGGACCTTCAACGACGTTTCCCGCGTGCAGTTCATCGCCTGCGGCACCTCCTATCACGCCGGGATGTACGGCGAGTGGCTGCTGTCGAAGTGGGGCGTCGACGCCAACACGTTCATCGCCAGCGAGTACGCCGCCTATCCGGCGCCGGTCGACGAGGAGACGCTGGTCATCGGCGTCACCCAGAGCGGCGAGACGGCCGACACGCTGGAGGCCCTTAAGAGCGCCCGCGAACGCGGGGCCCGGACTCTCGCGGTGACGAACGTCATCGGGTCGACGGCGGCGCGGACCTGCGACGACGCGCTGTTCATCCGGGCCGGCCCCGAGATCGGCGTCGCCGCCACCAAGACGTTCTCCTCGCAGGTCGCCTCGTTGGTCCTCCTCGGGGAGCGACTCGTCCGGGACGTCACCGGCGGCCCGACCGAGGAGTGTCAGCAGCGACTGGAGTCGCTCAAGTCCCTCCCCGAACACGTCGAGCGAGTCATCGAGAACTCCAACGCCGCCGCCATCAGCCACCAGTGGCTCGGCGGTGGCGGCCACTTCTTCATCGGTCGCGGCAACGCCTACCCCGTCGCCCTGGAGGGTGCCCTGAAGTTCAAGGAGATAACCTACGAGCACGCCGAGGGCTTCGCCGCCGGCGAACTGAAACACGGCCCGCTCGCGCTCGTGACTGCCGATACGCCGGTGTTCGCCATCGGCACGGGCCAGCATCCGAAGCGGCTTGAAAGCAACGTGCGGGAGATTCAGACGCGCGGCGCCCCCGTCATCGCCATCGCGCCGCGAACGGAGACGGACCTCACCGACACCGCCGACGAGTTCCTCCCGGTTCCCGCCACCCATCCGGACCTCGTGGCGATTCTGGCGAACGTCCAGCTCCAGCTCATCGCCTACCACGCCGCCGACGAGATGGAACGCTCCATCGACAAGCCGCGCAACCTCGCGAAAAGCGTCACCGTCGAGTAAGCGACGCTGGTCGGTTCCCTCCTTTTTTCCTCGCGTTGCCGTCCTTCGGGAGTAGCGACGCACCCGTAGGACATTGAACGCCTTGGTCGACCAAGCACGGGACTTTCCGCCCGGAGCGCCTATATATTCGAATGGCAGACAACAGAAACAGCCGTGAGAAACAGGCCGACGACGCCGAACGGCGCCAGCGCAAGCGAGCCATCGAAACGGAACTCGAACGGCGCGACGAACCCGAGCCACCGGTCGATACCTCGGAACTCGCCTACTTCGAAACGGAACTCGAAGCGGTGTCGTTCCCGGCGACGGGCGCCGAAGTCGTCGCGGCGGTCGGCGACCGGGAAATCAAATCCGCGGAGGGGGCCTACAAGGCCAAGGTCCTCCTTCCGGATTCCGACGCCGAGTCGTTCGAGAGCCCGGAGGCCGTCCGACAGCGCGTCGAGCGGCCGTCGGTCGGCGGCGCCATGAAGCGAATCGTCGAGGCAACCGACGACCTCTCGAACGTCGAGTTCGGCACGTCCCAGCGGGACGCCTACGAGCGGACCTTCCGGGAACTGGCGGCCATCGACGCCGATGACGACGACGCGGGCATCGGCGCCATCCGTGATTGGGTTCTCGAACAGATCGAGGAAACGGAGAACCTGCCCGGGTCCCGAGCAGTACGCCGCGAGGCAGCGAAGTTCTGCAGAAAGAACGGCTATCAGGTCAGCAACGACGAGTGGCTCGGTATCTGAACTGACCCGCCCTCACGGGCCGACCCACGCGCCTATTTTTCGCGCTGTTGGACGCCGGGCACCGTCTTCAGACCGTCGGCCAGCGTAATCGACGGCTCGAAGCCGAGGCCCTTGCGGGCGGCCGTGACGTCGGCGCAACTGTGCCGGACGTCGCCCTCCCGCGGGTCGGTGTGTTCGATGGGCGAATCCGAGTCCGTCACGTCCCGAATCAACTCCGCCAACTCGCGTATCGTGACGGTCTCGCCGGTGCCGACGTTGAACGCCTCGCCGACGCTGTCGGTGGTCGCCGCAAGCAGGTTCGCCCGGACGATGTCGTCGACGTGGACGAAATCGCGGGTCTGCTTGCCGTCGCCGTTTATCGTGATGGGGTCGCCGGCCAGCGCCTGCTCGACGAAGCGGCTGATGACGCCGCTGTAGGCGCCGCCGCGCTGTCGCGGGCCGTAGGCGTTGAAATACCGGAGCGCGACGGTTGGCAGCCCGTAGAGCGACTCGTAGAGCCGCGCGTACTGGTCGCCCGCGATTTTGGTCACGCCGTACGGCGAGGTAGCCGTCGTCGGATGGTCCTCGTCGACCGGAACGTACTCCGGGTGGCCGTAGATGGCCGCGCTCGATGCGATGACGACGCGGGCGTCCTCTTTGCGGGCGGCTTCGAGGACGCGCAGCGTCGCGCCCGTGTTCGTGTCGTCGGTCTCGATGGGTGCGTCCACGGAGTGTTCGACGCTGACGACCGCCGCCTCGTGGAAGACGGTATCGACGCCAGTCATCACCTCCGCGAGGGTCTCCTCGTCGCGGACGTCGCCGACGACGAGGTCGGCCCCGTCGGGGACGTGGCTTCGGCGGCCCGACGAGAGGTCGTCGAGGACGCGGACGGTGTTGTCGTCGACGAGCGCGTCGGCGATGTGGCTCCCGATGAAGCCGGCGCCGCCGGTGACGAGTACGGTACGGTCGCTGATGTCGTGGTCGATTGAGTGCGTCTGAGTCATGGTAAAAAGCGGCTTCGGGCTATTCGCCCGTTTCGTCGACGTCGATCCAGAGCTGGAGCGTCTGGTCCGGGCTGGCGGCGTCCGCGGGCTCGGTTCCCTTATAAATCTGGAACTGCAGTCGGAGTCCCTCGCCGGTCATCGTCGGCGCGATATCGCGCTCGACGACGGTGCTTTCGCCGTGAGCGAGGTCGACGGCGAAGCGGTCGATTCGCTGTTGGGCGACGACCGTGCCGTCGGCGTCGACCTCCTGGACGACGACCGCGACTTCGTAGGTGACGGGTCGGAATTCGTTGTTCTCGATGTCGAGATGGAGGGGTTGGCCCTCACCGGCGACGAACTCCGTGGGGTAGTCGTCGGCGACGAGGTCGCCCTCTGCGTTCTCGGTGAGGAGGTACGACTCGGTGAAGGCTTCGCCCTGCGTGGGGACGGCGCCGACGAAGGCCACCGACCCGACGAGCGCGAGCACCGCGACGGCCAGCGTCAGGTTCTGGAGGCCCGACCCCATCGAGAGAGTCCCGAGGCTGCGGCCGGCGAAGGGGTTCGCTCGGACCTTCGGCGGCAGTCGGAGTCGGCGCAGTAACGCGACGGCGACGCCGGCGAGGGTCACGCCGCCGATGGCAACGACGGCTGGGAGGAGGCGAATGCCTGCAACCCAGTCTATCACCACGCCGGCGCCGGCGACCACGATGGCACTGAGGACTATCGAGAGGGCGAGGCGGACGGTCCAGTCGGGGTTGCCGTCCCAGGGGGCGGTCGGGGTCTTCCATGTCGACGCGGCCGGTTCCTCCGGGAACAGCGCCGCGACGATGGCATAGCCCGGCAGGAACAGCAGGAACGGTACGCCGAGGAGCCACAGGACCGCCTGCGGGGCATCGACCCCGAGCAGGACGACGGACGTGATGACGGCCAGTTGCGCGACGACGAAGAGGTCGAGCAGCCAGCCGTCACGCTGGAGGAGGTCGCTCATAGGCTCACCCCCGTGTCGACGCCGGGTGTGGTACACATCTTGACCGCGTCGTTCGCGTAGACGTGGTTCCGCGTGGGCGGACACACCCGGTCGGGGTCGACGGTCGAACTCTCGACGGGGCGTTCGGCCTCGGTCGCCGTCGCCTCGTGGAAGACGGCCGGTCCGTAGGTCTGGTAGTCCCGATAGATGACCGGTCTGGGGGAGACCGACCCCGTCTCCTCTAACTCCACGACCCTGGCGGTGTAGCCGCCGAGTGCCTTATAAAGCGTCTGGTAGGGATGGTCGCTGTCGATAATGAGGTCGGATTCCGTCGAGTGAATCGTGCTGATGGTTTCGGCGGCAGCGATTTCCGATTCGGTGTAGGAGTAGCGCGGGTACTCCTCGTCGAAGGCCGGACTGTCGAGGGTCGCCTTCTCGGTGACGACCATCGTCATGGGGTAGCCGACGGCGACGACGACGAGTATCACCAACAACACTCGCCGGGAGGCGTTCTGTGAGAGGTGATAGAGGCCGGCCGCGCCGATGAGCGCGAACACGGCGTACATGAACGCTAGCCAGCGGCCGGGCATGATGGCGCGAATCCCGAACAGCGAGAAGCCGAAGACGATGACGAACATCGCCGCCGCCGACAGCAGGTAGGTGAGCGTGAGTTCGGGCGGCATCTCCATCCGGAGCATCGCGAGGCCGCCCACGACCGCCATCAACAGCAACAGTGCGAACCCGAACCATTCGATGAAGGGGATGGACTGGGCGAACAGGTCCGCGCTTTCGGCGCCGCCCCCGCTTCCGCCGTCGCCGGCGAGGTTGAGGAAGCCGGCGTCGGTGGTGAACACGCGCTGGAGCGTATCGAGCATCTGCAGGAGGAACGGCTGGTCGCCGAACCACGGCGTGTTCAGCCACGAGAGTATCGTGACCGCGAGCGTGACGACGAATACGCCGACGATGCCGACGGTAGACCACGTCGTGGCCCGGCCGTGGCGGGTCCCGAGCAACTGGGTCACGGCGACGGTCACCGCTGCGGCCCCGAGGAACACGAGCAGGATGGCCGTCGACACCTGGTGGGTAAAGACGGTCGCCAGGCTGAACACGAAGAGGAGCCCGACGAGCCAGAGGTCGTCGGTGTAGTACAGTTTGGTGACACAGTAGAGCGCGCCGAGGAAGAAGACGAGACCGAGGCTCGTCGGGATGATGTGGATGCCCCAGCGGATGAACTGGTCGGCGAAGGCGAAAAGCGCCGTCGCGAGAAGCGCCCAGCGGACCGGCACGAAGAGTTTCCCGGTCGTGTAGACGAAAAGCGCCGACAGCGGAAGCAGGAGGCCGGCGGAGAGATACATCCCCGTCCGCACCGACCCGAACGTGAGCGCGCCGATGGCGCCGAGGGTGTGATACAGCGGCGCCATGATGTACTTGCTGTCGGAGATTGCCGACAGCGATTCGGCCTCGACGATGCCGGTGATGTAGACGGGGACGTGCGTCCAGATGTCCACGCCGATGAAACCGGGCGTGAGGAACAGCGCCGTCATCCGAATGACGACGGCAGCGACGAGGATCTGAACCAACACCAGCCCGGGAACAAGGGCCTCGTCGTCGACGACCAGAATCTGAGCGAGAATCGTCGCTCCGATGGCCCCCGTCAGCAGGTAGACGGGCGTCGTCCGCCCGCCCATGGAGTAGGTCAGGAGGACGAGGCCGGCCAGCCCCGCGAAGACGAACGAGGGTAAGTACCCGATGACGGCCCGGGGGAGGACGGCGAACTCGAAGGCCGTCGACTGGCGGTTCTGTGCAGCCAGATAGACCACGCAGGCGACGCCCGCCGCCGTCGGGATGACGACGAAGAGCACCTCCTGGGTCAGCAATCGCAGTCCGAGCAGGAGCACGCTCGCGATGACGCCCACCTTCGCGAGCGTGACATCGAGCCGGTCGCCGACCAGCAACTGCTGGAGTCTGTTCTGGTGACTCATCGGTTCCGGCCCCTTTGTGCGCGGTGCTGTGTCATCGATCCCACACCCCAAGTGGGTCGAAACCCGTGCGGTTCGCCGTGTCGATACTGTCTCCGTTCATTATCTGTCTCACAACCATTCGCCTTGCTTGCCGTAGCGGGATTGCACGGATTGTTATATTCGCCATACCCCGAGCGAAGACCGGGTAGAGAGCGCTTTCTCGGGGGTGAAAACACGACGACGGAACCCGGATATAAGGACTTACCACCGGTACGGATGGATTACTGACACGTCGGCGAAGCCCCGGCCGAAGTCCACACTCCGCAACGACCGCCGCCGCTTACAGCACCGATTCGTACACCGCGCGAATCCGTTCGCCCATCCGGTCGAGGCCGAGCGGTTCGATGGCCGCTCGTCCATCGGAGGGTCCGCCGCGTTCGAGGACGTCGACGAGTCCCTCCACGAGTTGTTGGTCGGTACGACAGACGTGCGAGGGGTCGACTCCCGCGAGGCGTTCGCCGACGTCCCCGACGTCCGTCGCGACGACCGGCAGGTTACACGCCATCGCTTCCTTGACCGAGTTCGGCGACCCCTCGCTTTTCGAGGTCAAAAGCAGCGCGTCGGCGGCGTTCATATATAAAGGCATCCGCGCGTGTGGGACGTCGTGGAGCGTCTGGATGACGATCTCGTCGTCGAGGTGGTCCCGAACCTGCTCGACGACGCGCTCCGCGCGCGGGTAGTCCTTCATCTCCCGTTTGGCCGCATACGGGAAGAGGACGTGTCTGGCGTCGTCCCGCCAGCCGACCGCGGCCCGCGCCTCGGGTCGGGGCATCGGCCGGAACAGTTCCAGGTCGATGCCGTGGGGGATGACGTGGCAATCGACCGCCAGCGCGTCGGCCATCTCCTCGCTCATGACGATGACGGCGTCGGCCCGCCGGGCACACCACTTGCTGAGCGGGGCCATCCCCCCCAGCAGGTCCGACCCCCACAGCGTGAGCACGACCGGGCGGTGCGGCTGGGCCAGCGCCATCGGCGCTGTCAGCCCGTAGTTGGCATGGACGAGGTCGTACGGCTCCAGCGCCTGCCGGAGCACGCGGCCGTAGAACCCGACGTAATCGAGCGGCGAGCGACTGCCCGCCGCCTCGTCGGTGACCCCCCGACTCCCGGCCACGCTCAGCGTCGTCTCCGTGATGCCCTGTCGCTGTAGCGCTTCGACCTGTTGTTCGTAGAACGGTGCGTCATCGTTGGTAACGAGATTCAATACCTGCATGGATGCCCCGACGAGCGGCCGTCTAGCGGGTTCCTCGACGCCGGATAAGTCGACGGGGGCGGCCCGTTCGGTTTGTTATGGTCTCCTTACTGGTACGGGCGACTCCGCGGACGACTGGCGGCATCGCCGAACGGGCTCTTGGCTGTTCTTAACAAAGATTCCTGGTACCCCAGATGCGCCCAGTAATGCCTCCAACTGCCCTGCAGTCTTCGACGGATACCGATGAGTGACGCCGCGCCGAACATCACACTCGTCTCCATCGACAGTCTCCGCGGCGACCACTGTGGCTACCTCGGCGACGACCGGGGACTCACGCCCGAACTGGACGAACTCGCCGCCGAGGGGGTGGCCTTCGAGAACGCCATCGCGACCGGTCCCCAGACGTTTTCCTCGATGCCGTCGGTCTTTACCGGCCGGCCGCGGCCGCCGACTTCCCTCGAAAACTACCCGCAGGAAAGCCACTGGGAGCGGCGGCTGGCGGCCATCGACGGCCACCTGCGCCGCTACGCGTCGCTGGCCGAGCGCCTGCAGGAACTCGGATACGACACGGCGGGTGTGACGCCGAACCCGTGGGCCTCGATGGCCTCCGGCTTCGACCGCGGCTTCGAGCGGTTCGTCGACTTCTCCGACCGCGGGTCGAAGGGATGGCCCCGCGCGCTCGCCGACCGCGTTCCCGGCATCGACGCCGACTCCCGGCCGGTCGAACTACTGTTGAACATGCTCGCTGGCGGGGAGTTTTTCGCCCAGTGGGGGGACCTCTACGACGAGATTCTGCGGACTCGCGAGGGGCTCTCCGAGCCGTACTTCCTGTGGGTGTTCATCCTCGATACCCACTTTCCCTTTATCACCTCCCGGGCCCACCGCGAAGAGCAGTCGCTGCTCGGAACCTACACCAGCGCCTATCGGTCCTCCGAGGCGATGCGGGGCAACTGCGCGGGCATGTCCGAGGAGGTCCGCGAGTCCGTCGGGCGGAGTTACCGCGACACCATCCGCGCGAGCGACGCCTTCCTCGGGCGGCTCCGGTCGGACCTCGCGGCCGACGACCCGGTGTTCATGATCCATTCGGACCACGGGGAGTCCTTCGGCGAACACGGCAACTACGGCCACCACCACAGACAGGTCTACGAGGAGAACGTCCACGTCCCCTACGTCGTCCACAACGCGGACGTGAGCGCGAACGTCAGCGCGCCGACGTCGCTGGCGTCCGTCTACGACACCGCACTCACCGTCGCCCGGGAGGGGACCTTCGACCCATCCGACGTGACCGCCCCGTCCGTCATCGCCTCCAGCGAGTGCGGCACCAACCGGGCCGTTCGAGGCCCGCAGTTCAAATACATCGAGCGGGGCGACGAGCGGCTCCTCTTCGACCTCGACGCCGACCCCGACGAGGTGATGGACCTCTCCGAGCAGCGCCCGGACCTGTGCCGGAAGTTCCGCCGACGGCTGACCCAACTCGATAGCCACACCGCCGAGACGGAGCAACTTCACCGGGCGACGAAAACGCTCGCGTCCCACGGCGGCATCTGACCCACGGGTCTCGGTCGGCTTTCCTTTCGATACGAACGGCGAAAAACAGCGGCAGCAGAGACGGCCGGTGTCGGCTCGGTTCTCCTCTTCGGACGCTCTTCGTCAGACTCGACGCCGTGCCACGAGCAGACCGATGGTGAGCAACGCCAACAGCGTGCCGACGACCCCGAGACTCCCGTCGCCCTCCGACTCGGTTGACATCTCGGCGTCGGCCGCCGCCGTCTCGGTGTCCGGGTCGGTATCCAGCGACTCGGGCGTGGTTGCCTCCGTTTCCGTCGTCGGGGTCGACGTAGTCGACGTCTCGCTCGTGGTCGTCTCCGAGTCGGTTCCACCGTCCGAACCGCCGGCGCTGGCGTCCTCACTGGTCGATTCGCCGCCTTCCTCGACCGTGATCGGCATTTCGACTCGGTCGCCCTCGGCCTCGGCAACGAGCGTCCGCACGCCGACATGGCTCGCACTGCTGTCCCAGGTCAGTTGGGTCCGTACCGTCTGGCCGGGCTGTATGTGGAGGCCATCCCGATCAACAGTCGCGTTGTCGACTGCAAGCCAGGTCTGTGCCGATGCCGCAACCTCGCCCGTGTTCGTCGTGTCGACCGTCACCTCCAGCGTCTCACCGGCGGTAATCGGCGCGTTGGTTTCGACGATGCTGATATTGAAAAACGCGCCCTCCTCTATCGTGGCGGACCCGCGCGGATAGTCGTCGTCGCTCTGGACGCTGAAGGTGGTGTCTCCGGCATCGCCCTCACCCGTCTGCCACCGAAGCGTCACGTTCTGGCTTTCGTTCGGCGAGAGCGTCACCGGTGGGTGTTCCACCGAATCGACGATTTCCAGGTTGTCGTCCTTCAGGTGAATCTGCTGGCTGTCCATCACGTCACCGGTGTTCGTAATCGTGGCGTTGACGACGAGCGGCTCGCCTTCGGTTATCGGCGCGTTCGTCCCCGTAATCTCGACGTCGAAGTTGGCTCCCTCGTCTTCGTGTTCAGCGGCGCTTACCCCGCCAGTAAGTGTAAATAACGTTACTAAAACCACGGTCGCCACCAGCATCCACGTACGGTCTCGAACCATGACTCATACCACAGCGGAATCGTGGTTAAGTATGCACTGGATACCGGACCCGAGCGATTTCGTAGAGTTACGCCGGCGGCGATAAGACGTTCCTACCGGGTGTTTGGGCGGGGCGTACCCCTGTCGCGGCCCTCGTCTCGCCGGTTCGCCCGAATTGCGAGCAGGTAGTTCCGGATTACCCTCCGTTTCCTCCATATAACAAATGATACGCTGGCCCTTCAGTCCGTATGCGACGGGGTTCCAGCGTCTGTCTCCTGACGGTCGTTCTACTGACCTGTGTACTCGGGGGCGCACTCCCGGACCTATCCGCCGCCGACAGCTCGGCGACGGCGGGTACAGGCAACCACTCGAACGTCTCGTCGGTCCTCATTGAACCTGTCTCGCCGCTACCGCCGATTCCCCCGCTTCCTCCGTCATCCCCCACGCCGACGCCAACGGTCACGCCGACGCCCGCCCAGACGCCGACACCTTCGTCTACTCCGTCGGCGACACCCTCAGCGACACCATCGTCGACACCCACAGCGACGCCGTCTCCTTCTCCAACGCCGTCGCCGACTCCGAGCGCGACGCCTGCACCGGCTGCGACGCCGCGGCCGACGGTCGAACCGGCGCCGACGGTCACGCCGACGCCAACCACGACACCGGCCCCGTTCCGGATTTCGACCTCCGAGGAGACGGCCATCGAAATCGTCGACGCATCCATTTCGCCGGACTGGGTTCGGGCGGGCTATACGTCCACGGTCCGGGTGACGCTCCACAACCCATTGGAGCGCGATAACCTGACGGTTCGCATCGTCCACGTCGAGGACCGGATTGCGACGCACAACGTGACCGTCCCCGCGGCCACGACGGTCGACCGCACCTTCGAAGTCACCTTCGAGACTCCCCGCTCCGGCATCCTCGTGGTGAACGACGTCCCGGTCGACGAACTGACCGTAGCCACGGCGGACGACGAGCCCACGACGACGAAGATGGCCACCGAGGTCGACGACCAGCCCGGGTTCGGTCCGTTCGTCGCGCTATTTGCCCTCCTCCTCGGCGTGTTGGCCGCACGTCGGTCGATGCGGGACTGACCGTCGACTCGTTGGCGGTCGGATGCGGTCGGGTCGCCGTCCGGTCCGCCGGGGTTCGTTGGTACTACCGACCCGATAGCAGCGGCGAAAACAGGTTACAGGTAGCCGAGCGACTCCAGGCGCTCCTGGATGGCGTCGGAGTCTTCCGGTTCGCTCTGGCTGTGTTCGGGAACCTCCTCTGGGTGCTCGCCCTCGTCGAGTTCCCGGAGGAGCGCTTCCAGAGCGAAGGTCACGTACTCCTCGACGGACTCGAAGTTCGTCTCCGGAAGCCGCTGTTCGATCTTCGTCCCGACGTGGTCCGGGAGTCGCACGCACCAGGTCTGGTCGGGCCGCTCTTCGGAGGCTGTTCTGTCGTTCGAAGGTGGGTTCTCGGTCATTGTTCGGTGGCGGTTTCGAGAATCGTTTCGACCATTCGTTCGGTCACGTCGGGCTGTTCCTCGATGAGGCGGTCGCGTTTCCGGTGCCATTCGGCCTCGTCGATGCCGGCCTCCACGAGGCGTTTGACCGCCTCGATGGCCCGGTCTTCGTCGCCGAAGGACGACAGCAGGCCGTAGCGGTCCTCCAGTTCGTGGAAGACGTTCTCGTCGTCGTCGCCGACCATCGTGTTCGTCCGGATTGCCGGCGTCCCGAGCAGGGCCGCCTCCGTCGACATCGTCCCGGAGTCGCCGACGTAGAGGTCGGCGTAATAAAGGACGTCGTGGATGGCCTCCGGCGGGGTCGGAAGCGCGTGGTCGGCCAAATCGGGCGGCAGGTCTCCCTCCGCCGAGAGGTAGACCGTCCCGTGCTCGGAGAGCAACGAGACGAGTTCCCGGGCCGACTCCGGCGAGAGGCCGCGATGGCCGACGTCGTGGTAGGCGTCCCACCCGGCCAACCGGATGAGGAAGTACGGCTCCGTCGGGTCGATGCCGTACATCGAGAGCGCGAAGGGCTCCGGTTCGAAGTACTGGGGGTGGAGGTAGGCCAGTTCCTGAAAGTCCAGCGACCGGCGCTTCTTCGCCGAGACGGGCATCTCGAAACTGTCGGGCGCACACACCGTATCGACGAAGGGCAGCGTCATCCGGTAGTTGAGTATGCGCATCAGCCGCGAGTCGATGTGCGTGTCGCTGACGACGACGTTCCGACAGCCGACGACCGTCGAGACGTGTGCGGCCGCGGGACTGAGTCGGCTGACGATGACGTCCGGTTCGAACCGGCGGGCGACCGACAGGAGCCGCTTCTCGCGGAGCAACAACTCCCACATAAGTCCCGGAAACGAATCGCCGCGGGTCGTTATCGGCGCGTGGTCGATGCCGTAGGCGTCGAGCAACTCGACGGTCACCTCCTTGACGCGCGAGGCGACGAACGTCTCGTGGCCGCCGCGCTGCAGTACCGACAACGCGTTCCGGAACAGGTGCACCTGTGCTGGATGACCGATATCGAAGAGGACGCGAACGCCGCTGTCGGATTCGGAGGGCGTCGGCACGTCGTGGTCCGGGGCACTGGTTCCTCGCTCCAGCGTAGCCGACAGTACCATCGCTACGGCCACCTCCCGCCGATGGAGTAGACGGGGACGTCCGCCGACCCCGCATCGACCGCCCGTCGGCCGTCGAGAATCGGCGCGTCGAAGGCCGCCCAATCGAGGTCGGCGAACTCGTCGTGTGGCGTCACCACGACGACGGCGTCGACGTCCTGCTCGTAGACGTCCGGGAGGGCGACCCGTTCGACGTCGAGGTCGTCCCAGTCGTCCAACATCGGGTCCGCGGCGAGCACCGTCGACCCCTCTTCCCGGAGCAGTCGGGCGATGGGCAGCGACGGGGCGTTCCGGAGTTCCTCGATGTTGGCCTTGTAGGTCATCCCCAGCAGGAGGACACGGGAATCGGCCGGGGCGACGCCCTCCGTATCGAGGACGTGCCGGAGCATCGATACGGTGTAGTCGGCCATCCCGTCGTTGATGTCTCGGGCAGTCGGAAGGAGGGGGTCGTCGACGTCGAAGGCGCCGGTGAGGAAGTACGGGTACACCGGGATGCAATGGCCGCCGACGCCGGGGCCGGGGGTGTGAATCTCACAGAACGGCTGTGTGTTGGCGACGTCGATGGCCTCGTTGACGTCGATGTCCATCGGCCGGGAGTACTTCGCCAGTTGGTTCGCCAGCGCGATGTTGACGTCCCGGTAGACGCCCTCGAAGACCTTGACGGCCTCCGCGGTCGTCGCGTCGGTGGTCTCGACGATGCGATTATCGCTGATTTCGTCGTAGATGAGCGCCGCGGCGCGGGTGCTTTCGGCGTCGACGCCGCCGACCACCTTCGGATGGGTCCCGCGAATGTCGGCCAGCGCCTGCCCGCTGACGGTTCGTTCGGGGCAGGCGGCGGCGCCGAACTCCTCGGGGGAGAGGCCGCTCGTCTCGGCCAGCAGGGGGACGACGAGGTCGGTCGTCGTTCGCGGCGGCACCGTCGATTCGACGACGACGAGGTCGCCGGGCGACAGTCCCGCGCCCACGTCCCGGACCGCCGACAGAAGCGCCGCGAGGTCGGGTTTCTGTTCGTCGGTCAACAGCGTCGGCACCATGAGGACGTGGACGGCGGCCTCCTCGGCGGCCGCGGCCGAATCCGTCGTCGCCCGGAAGGCGCCGTCCTCGACCATGTCAGTGACGAGTTCCGAGAGTCCGGGTTCCCGTTTGATATGGCAGTCGCCGTTGTTGATGGTCTGCACGACGTCCTCGTCGATGTCGACGCCGATGGCGTTCCCGGAGACGGCCGCATAGACAGCCGCCAGCGGCAGGCCCATCTTCCCGAGGCCGTAGACGGCGACCGGTACGTCACCGCCGGTGAACGCCGCTCGCTGGGCGGTTTCGTCCTCGGCGGCCCCGTACAGGCCCGTGCGTTCGCCGACCTGCTGGCTCATTGGACCACCCGCTTGGGCTTCAGCGCCATTTCCTCGATATCCGTGGCGATTTCGAGAACGCGAATCGCGTCCTCGGCGGTGACGAGGGGTTCGGTTCCCTCCCGGGCGGCCTCGATGAACGCTTCGAGTTCGGCCTTCAGCGGTTCGCCGTTCTCGACGATGGGGCGTTCGACGACGCTCTCGTGACGGTAGCGGATGTCGCCGTCGGATTCGATGTATTCGGGCAGCGAGCGCCGGTGAATCTCGACGGTCTGACTGATGAAGTCGACGTTCACCCGACAGGAGATGGCGGTAACCGACAGTTTCCGGACCTTCTCCTGAGTGAGGCGGCTCGCGGTCAGGGCGGCGACGCTCTCGTTTTCGAACCGGAACTGGACGGTGGCGTGCCGCTCGTCGCGGGCCGCCGCCGATACCGACTCGATTTCGCTGTCGACGAGTGATAGCAGAATGTCGATATCGTGGACCATCAGGTCCATGATGACGCTGTCCTCGTTGTCCCGGTTCAGGGGCGGGCCGAGGCGGTCGATGTCGATGGCGACGACGTCGAGGTCGGGGACGATATCCGCGAGCACGCGCGTCGCGGGATTGAACCGCTCGATGTGGCCGACCTGTAGCGTAACGCCGGCCGCTTCCGCTCGCTCGGCGAGGTCGCGTCCCTTATCGAGGTCGTCGACGAACGGCTTCTCGACGAGGACGTCGATGCCACGCTCGATACATTCCAGTGTCGTCTCGTAGTGATACGGCGTCGGCACGGCCACCGAGACCACATCGACGGAATCCAGAAGTTCCGAGCGACTCATCGACTGGGTACCGTACTCGGCAGCGACGGTGGCGGCTTGGTCCGCGTCGACGTCCGTAACGCCGACGAGGTTGGCATCGCGCAGCTCGCTGTAGACCCGGGCGTGGTTCTGCCCCATCGACCCGACACCGATGACGCCGGCGTCGAGCCGCTGGGTGGAGGTGTTCGTCTCGGTCATGTGTCGGCCCGATCACTCCGATGGAGGGCGTCGGTGCGTGGGACCGATATCGAACCCGTGTCGGTGGTATCCGGACGGTACCGCGTCCCGTAAGCTGGTGTTACTTCCGGGCGTTCGCACCGACGTCTTCGGGTATGAGTACGGTTTTCGACTACTCGGTAAGACACAGTTCCAATCTCGGCGGAACACCTATTGTTATAGTCTGCTTGCGGCGTGTAGGGGTTTCATACGGCGGTTCGCGCCGGAACGCCGAACGCGGGGGGCCACTCAGAGGTGGGGCTTAGCTCCGACAGGCACCCATTACGTCCCGGACGATTCCGACGATTCGTTGTCTGTCGGCCGCATCGACGTACGGGTGGGTCGGCAGCGTGAGGATTTCGTCCTGAAGTCGCGCGGCGCCGGGGAACTCCTCGGCGTCCAGCGGCGGCCAATCGTAGAGGGCGGCCGTCCCGATGCCCGCCTCGGCGAACCGCCGTTCCAGTTCGGCCCGACGCTCGGTGCCATCGACCAAAATCGGGTAGCGGACGTGCTGATGCTTCGAGAGGCCGTCGACGGGGCGGACGTGCCTGATTCCCGGACAATCGGCCAGTTCGCTCGCGTAGACGCGGGCGGTGTGTTCCCGCTGGCGTCGGTGGTCCTCGAGTCGGTCGAACACGCGGCTTGCGATGGCCCCCTGAAAGTTCGAGAGGGTCGCGAACGGCGGTTCGTATGGGACGCCGAACTTGGCTTCCGGGTGGGTGCTAAAACGGTTATCGTCGCCGCTGAAGCGGTCGAGCCAGTCGCTGGCCTGCGAGTAGACGTAAAACAGTCGCGGGTGACCGAACGCCGCATAGCCCGACAGAACGCCGAGGTTCGGCGAAACGGCGGGACGCCCCTCGTCGGCGAATTCGAGGTCGTCGTTTCGGGAGACGACCATCCCGCCGCCGACCGGAATCGGCTTGCCCTGCTGGAAGTTCAGCACCGAGCAGTCACCGAACGTGCCGAGGCGGTCGCCCTCGTATTCGGCGCCCAGCGCGTAGCCCAGCGCTTCGACGAGGAAGATGTCGTTGTCACGGCAGTACGATTCGATTTCGTCCATCGACGAACCGTAGCCCAACACGTTGACCGCGACGATGGCGAGGGTATCGTCGGTCGGCAGCGCCTGGATGGCGTCCATGTCCAGCGCCATCGTCTCGGGGTCGACGTCGTACCGGGTGAAATCCAGCCCGACGCCCTCGATTGCGTCGGGGAAATCCAGGCTACAGAACGCCGGAATCAACACCTCGGTTCGGTCCTCGGCCGTTTTCGCGTCCAATTCCAGAAGACACGCACCCAGTGCGCGCCGAAACGAGGTGTAGGTCCCGACGGCTGTCGCATCGAGGAACGCCCCGATATCGTTGCGGAACTCGTCGCGGCCGGCCGCCGACAGCTGGCCGGCGACGCCGGCCGCGATGTCGGCCGGACCGAGCGGCGTGACCGCCGCGGGGACGTGCCGAAAGCGACGCGGGCGGTCCCACCCTTCAGAGCCGGTGGCTCTCTCGAGGAGGCGTTCGACCGACGAGGGTTCGTCCTGTTGCATTCGCTGATTGCTTCGGGGCCGTTTTCAAAGGTATGGGCTTCTTACCGGCGGTTCCGGGGCCCGTCACCCCGTTATACGTACCCCAGGTGTTCGAGATGCTGCTGGACGTCGTCGTCGGGACCCGTATCCTCGCTGTCGGTCTCGTGGCTGTACTCGGGCTCGTATTCGCCGGTGTCGGTAGCGCTCAACTCGACCCACGGGACGCGCCGGAGGGTCGGATGCGGAACCCCGATGGGGTGTCTGTGAACGCCCAGTTCCCCGAAGCATTCGCCGTGGTCCGCCGTGAGGACGACCGATTCGGCGTCGATGCTCTGCAGCAGGACCTCGACGTGGTCGAGCGCCCACCGGAGTTCGTCGAGATAGAGCTCCCAGACCGTCTCTTTGGCGACCGTTCCCTCCGCGAGATGCTTCAGGGGCCGGCGCTCGTAGTCGTGGAGGTCCCGGTCCTCCGTTCGGGCCGCCCGCGTGTACGGCGTGTGCGGGTGTTTGTAGTGGATGATGTGTCGGGTCGGGTCCATCGACCGGTGGAGGGAGATCGCCCGGTCGGTCAGGACTTGCGGCGAGAACTGCTCGTCGTCCTCGGGGTTCGACTGCAACGCCGAGTAGAAATTCCCGAACTCGCTTGCGGGGACGATATCCCAGTCGACGAGGTCGAACAGGGGTTCGTTCGACGTGTAGGGGTCGTCGCCCCCTTCGAGGATTTTCGCCGAATAGACGTTCATCGACGTGTACGCGGTTTCGGCGATTTCCTCGCGGTACTCGTTCGTGAACGTGTTCGCGATCCACTCGGGCGTCGCGCTCCCGACGGAGGTAATCGAGTCGATGGCCCGCCCATCGAGGAAATCGTACTCGTCGGCGACCGCTTCGAGCGCATCGACGCGACAGGTGTCCAGAATGACGAGCACGTCCCAGTCCTTGCTGAAGACGTTCGTCCCGAGCGGCATTCTGGAGGTGAGGGCGTACCAGCCGCTCAAGTAGAGTCGATACGGGTAACTCAGTATCTCCTTGAACGACTCGTGATTCCGTTTCATGCAGTCGGCTTCCGGCCATCCTGAGTTAATTATGAACTCCGTACTGCTGTGGGCGGGCGGTAAGAGCCGATTACTCGTTGCGGAGGTGATTATGAGTGCCCTACACCGAGGTAAGCGTCCGTTATCGGGTACGCCCGTGAGTCGCCTTCGGGAGCCATCCGTACGGACATCGTCTAGGTTCCATGGGTTGATGTACCGGTCGTTTATAAGCCGGAGTCGGTGTCGAGGGCTGCGCGCGAGATCTCCGCTCGGTCGGCACCGAAACCGGTATTCCCGCGATACTGGGCGTATAAGAACTCCTTACTGGCCGATATCCACCGCTTACGGCTGAACGAGTCTCGTAAAACGAGCGACTGTGACTGGTTAGCAACCGGTACGCATCCGTAACAATTACTGGTGCGTCCGAGACCAACTGTAGCCAATACCTACTCAATCCCGTAAATAGGGTTATACGAGTAAGTGGGTCATACCCGTCTATGCCAGACAGGCATGATGAACCTACCGCGAAGGAGCAAGACGACCGGGAAACGACGAACAAATCGCTCAGCCGACGACGGCTGATTCAGATCGGCGGGACGGGTCTCGCCATCGGCGCGCTCGGGACGGTCGGGGCGTCGGCCCTGGATACCGACCTCTCCAACAGCATCGTCATCGACGGGACGGTCTCCTCGGAAACAGCGGCCTACGAGTTCCTGACCTCGGGGGATGTCGCGCTACATCCCGACCTCGGTTCGAACACCGATTCCACGAACCTCAACAGCGGCCACGTAACCGGTACCGTCGGGAACGAAACCCACGCTTACCAGTTCAACGGGACGCTTTCGTATCTCGACGTCGACGGGAATGCCGAAATAACGCTTCTCTACGGTGACAGCGGGGCCACGAACACCGACCGCCTCGAAATCGTCGCCGCCAGCGACGGGAGCGTCGACTACCAGATCACGAGTTCCGACACCGTCGAGAAGGTCACCGACAACGGCGACCGCTCGGCCAACGACGGGGAAGACACCGTCACAGAGAACAACGACGGCACGTGGACCGTTACCGGGTCGACCGCCAACGGCTCCGGCGACACCTACGATTTCCACGGCAGTATCGATCATTTCGAACCCGTCACGGGCGACTTCACCCTCTTTTTCAACGGCGAGGAAACGACGGTCACCGAACTGACCGGCCAGAAAGTCGACGACGGTGAAACGACGGTCGACCGCGAGCACTGGTACTCCTTCGAGGCGACCGGCGACCAGTACGCCGACTACTACATCGAGGTCGAGGACGGCGGCAACATGATTCCCTCGACGGTCGACGACGCCGTCATCGAGAACGACTTCCACTGGATCAACGACGACGGGACGAAAGCGGCGGGTCGAATCGACCCCGGCGAAACCCATGCCTACGCGTTCGACACGCTCGTCGCCGACGTCACCATCGACGGCGAGGCCGACGCCACGGTCAATGGCTCGCCGTCCGACCTCAGCAACTACCCGCAGGATACGGCCTCCGGTGACCACTGGAAGGGCTACTTCCCGTGGCATATCGAGGGCGAGACCCGCGATCACTGGTACTCCTTCGAGGCGACCGGCGACCAGTACGTCGACTACTACATCGAGGTCGAGGACGGCGGCGACATCATCCCGTCGCTGGAGAACGACGCGATAGTCGAATACGAGTTCTTCTGGATCGGCGACAACGGCACGAAGGCGGCCGGTCGGGTCGACCCCGGCGAGACCCACGCCTACGCGTTCGACACGCTCGTGGCTGACGTCACGGTCGAGGGCGGTGCGGTTCAACCCCTCGTCAACGGGGCGGAGTCGAACCTGGGCATCTATCCGCAGGATACGGCCTCCGGCGACCACTGGAAGGGCGGCTTCCCGTGGCAGGACGATGACCAGCAGGTCACCAGCGATACGGACGTCGGCATCCGCCACGACCTCTACGACGGCCCGCTCGGTGGGGGCGACGGAATGTCATCGAGCGCCGTCTACAGCGCATCGGACGCGGATATCGTCGTCAACGACGGTAACGTCGATGGGGCGCTCAGCGGTGCATCGTCGGGCGACGTGATTTACGTCGACGGTTCGGCCAGTGGCTTTACCGCCGACGTTTCGAACGTGACGATTGCGGGGAACCGCGGAATCGGCAGCGACGGAGAAATCACGGGTAAAGTCGACGTCGTGGCGGACGACGTGCGCCTCGACGGGCTTAAAATCAGCCCCGGCAGCGGCACGGCACTATCCATCGACGCGCAGAACCTGGTCACCTACAACTGCGCTATCGTCAATGGTAGTAACAAGGTCGTCCGGTTCGAGCGGAAGAACACGGCGGCGCGGTTCACCCAATGTAAGTTCGCCCATTACGACGGGTACGGCGTCTCCCTCAACCACTACGAGCACGACGAAGCCCACAAGGTTGTCTTCGAGTACAACGAGTTCACCGACCTCGGACGCCACGGCCTCATCCTCGGGTCGGCCTGGGCGGCCGTTCGGGACAACCACACGTACGGTAATATGACGGAACTTTCCACGGACCACTGGATTTCGTTCCGCGCGCCCAACGAATACGGCATCAATGGTGGTTCGGCCCCCGTCGAGTGCGGCGCTCCGTGTGGGAACGGCGTCATCGAGCACAACCTGCACGAGATTACGGGGACGGACGGCAAGTCCCGACTCGCCGTCGTCCGCGGCGAACCGACCGACGGCGTCTGGGTTCAGGACAACGAGGCGCCGGGCAACACCGCTCCGACCGGCGGCTGCCACTCCAACGGCACCCACGGCGGCTGGGGCGAGCAGCTCGTGATGCAGAACGCATCGTCGACGAACGACTTCTCCAACGTCTTCATCGAGAACAACCAGCGGTAAGAACGACCCCCGCCTGTCACTGGCGCGTCCGGAATCGGACACGCTACCCGGCGTCTCTCGTTCGAAACGACTTACGCTGCAACGCCGATTTTTAAACGGATGAACCGAGGCCGAATAGCGATGCGATGAATACGTCACAGGCGGTTCATAACAAAGTCTACGTTCCACAGCAACGGGGCATGAGCAGCGTCGCACTCGTCGTCTTGGATACTCTCCGATATGACTACTTCGAGGAGATCTTCGACTGGCTTGATGGTGCCCGATTCACCCGCACGTATTCGACGTCGCACTGGACCGTCCCGGCTCATGCGTCGCTTTTCACCGGCCGGTACGCCAGCGAGGTCGGCGTTCACGGGTCGTCACCGACGCTCGAATGTCCGGAGGGGACCGTAGCAGAGGCGTTTCAGGCGGCCGGCTACCGGACCCGATGTCTCACGGCGAACCCCCAACTCTATCAGTACGACGGGTGGGACCGTGGTTTCGACGAATTCGTCGGAGCGGCCGGGCTCACACCGACTGCTGCCGACGTTTTCGATTGGGCAGCACACATCGAGGAAACCAACCCCGGTCTCGGCCGATATCTCTCCGGCCTCTCGGACTGTCTTTTCGGCGACTGTAATACCGTTCGCTCACTCCGACATGGGTACGAACTCTACCGGACGCCCACGTGGGACGGCGGCGCAAAGGCAGTCAAAAAGCGACTGGAGGCGACGGACTTCGCCGACGACGAGTTCCTCTTCGTCAACCTCATGGAAGCCCACACGCCGTATCACCCGCCGACGGGCGGAGACGACCCCGTCAGCGTCGTTATCGCGGATGCGATCGCCGAGGACGTCACCGACCCCGAAACGGTGCGGGCCGCCTATCGGACTTCGGTCGAGTACCTCTCGGAGGTCTATCGGGAGATTTTCGCGGAACTCGAATCGTCGTTCGACTACGTCATCACCCTCTCCGACCACGGGGAGTTACTCGGCGAACACGGACTGTGGAACCACTCTATCGGCCTGCATCCCGAGTTGATACACGTCCCGCTTGTCATCAGCGGTCCCGACATCACCCCTGGCCTTCGAAACGAGGTGACGAGCCTTCTCGACGTTCATCGAACGACGGCGAGTCTCGCGGGCATCGACGTCGATTCCCGGGGCCGAAACCTGTTCGAACCGCTCGATTCCCGGGAGTTCCTCTTCGAGTCCCACGGGTTGCTCCCGTTTCATCGCGCCCAGTTCGAGCGAAAGGGGTTGTCGGAGGCCGAATTCCGCCATTGGCAGACCCCACTCAATGGATTCGTCGATGGCGATGGGAATTACTGCTACGAGACGGAACCCGGGGATTTCCGGGTTATCGGCGACGGGGACCTGACCGAATCGAAACGCCGACTCGACGACCTCGTCGAGGGAATCGAGAAACGTGACCTGGGGGATGCGAATTTCGAGGTCTCAGATGGGGTGAGAGCACGACTCGAAGAACTAGGCTATGCCTAAATGGGATACGCTGTCGCCTTTCGGTCGTTAGCGTGGATATGTGACCGGTTCGAACGATGTTCGAACGGTTTTTGAAACGGTCCGAGAGTGGCGAAGAACCCGATAATCGTTTCATAACCATACCTGTCCGGCCCGTGCAGTCTATCTGCCTGTAAATGAAAGAGAAATTCGAAGAAGCCATCGGTGACGTCGAGCGACGAGATGTTCTAAGGGGGGCCGGTATTGCTGGCGGTGCGGGCGTTCTTGGTGTCGGGTTATACGGAGCAACCAGGGACGACCCGGGTCCCGAGGACCCGCCGGAAACGCCCGACGGAACCGAGGAACCTACCGAGGAGCCTGATGAACCGCCACCGGAAGAGCGGTTCGATACCGTTGTGAACGCTGTCGAAGCCGGTGCCGATCCGGACGGGAACGAACCGATCAACTTCCTCTTCGAGGAGTACGACGACGACAGCACGCTGTTCGTCTTTCAGTCCGGGACCTACGAGATGGAACCGTTCCAGATAGCCGACCGGACGCAGGTCGGTCTCGTGAAATCGGGGGACGAACGCCCGCGATTCGTCCCTACGGAGGGGGGCTGTCGTGGCGGTCATCCCTACGTCTTCTTCAACGGCGTCGGCGACCTGTTACTCGAGGACATTCGGTTCGATTTCCGCGATACCGACAGCGGTGGGCCCTTACATTTCTATCTCGAGGGCGAGTCGACGATTCGGAACGTCACCTACGAGGGGAGTTGTGAGAACCAGC
This sequence comes from Natronomonas halophila, assembly GCF_013391085.1. Classification (NCBI taxonomy): domain Archaea; kingdom Methanobacteriati; phylum Methanobacteriota; class Halobacteria; order Halobacteriales; family Natronomonadaceae; genus Natronomonas; species Natronomonas halophila. The sequence goes on from NZ_CP058334.1 coordinate 2,993,547, forward strand.
TCGGAATCGTCAGAATAGATGTCAATGACCCCGACGGCTCCGCGCTCGTCGAGAACTTCCATTCCGTGAACATTCGAGGTGACAAAAAAATCACGGGGATGTACGTAAGCGACAACCACTCGGGTGAACTGACGTTCCGGGACTGCCAAGTGAACGGGTTTTCGGATAATGGCCTCTACGCTTCGGCTCCCGGCGCCCCCAACGGTGGTGATGGCCTGGTTAACGTCATCGGTGGGACCTACCGCAACAACAACATCGCGAACGTCCGGCTCGGTTCGACGGGGGCGAAAGCACAGGACGTGACCGTCGTCGTCGACGGCGAAACGACCGGATGGGGCCAGTTAAACGCCCGTGGCATCCGGTTGCGAAACAAATCCGGGCAACGCATCGACAACTGCGAGATATCCTTCGAGGCGGACGCCGCTGACAGTTTCGGCGCGGTCGTGATTCACGGGTCGAACGGGGGTGGGACCGTCACGGATACGGATATACGGTTGGACCGGGACGATGTCCCCGCAGTCAGGGCGTTCCCGCCCAAAGACGAACCGGACCAAACCCCCGTTTTCGATGGCGTATCGATTACCGGGGATGCCGGTAGCGGGGTGATAGCAGAAATCGCGGGCCGGGACGGGACGGTTTTCCGAAACTGTACTATCGAGCAATCCGGGGCCGATAGACGGGGGTTCCTGTTTCGGGATTCACAGAACTGCCGTATCGTAGATAGTAGTATCGCCGTCGGAAAGCAACCAGCCACGCTGGACGATTCGAGTCTCACCATCGAGAATACCACCATCGCGACGGCGAACGACGAGCAGTTCTTCGAGGAACTCCAACTGGAGGACGAGTCACTTACGCTCTGACGGCCCGCGACTTGCCGTGGTTGGCCCTGCCCTGACTTTTAAATCATCACCGACGGCGTCCGGGTAGGGCGTCCATTACAACTTGATTGAGAGTGCTGGTTCCGATATCTCACCGATACACCGACGACGGCCGACGGGGAACACCCCAATCGTCCCGTCCGGCACCCACCGGCGAATCGCCGAGATACAACCCCGAAACGAGGTTCTCCAGACGTGACGATATCCGAGTTGGCCGACCACGACGGCGACGCCGCTCCACAACTGTCGGTCGTTATCATCGCCTACAACGAGGAAGACCGGATTCGAGAGTGCATCGAGTCCGTCTTCGATGCCTGTCGGGACGTCGATGGGTTCGAGGTCATCCTCGTCGATTCGAATTCGACCGACCGGACAGTTGAGTACGCGACGGAGTATCCGATTACGGTCCTTCGGATACCCTCCGATGACCTGACCACGCCCAGCGCGGGGCGCTACGTCGGCACACACGTTGCCAGCGCCGAGCGGATCCTCTTCGTCGATGGGGATATGGAGTTGACCGAGACGTGGCTCCCTGAGGCGATGGCATATCTGGCGGCCCACGATGACGTCGCTGCGGTCGAAGGCTGTCTCAATAACTCGACGCAGACGGGTATCTCGGAAGCCGACAAGCTCGGCGGTGCCATGCTCTCGGATGCCGAAGCCCTCGACGAGATCGGTGGGTTCGACCCGTACCTCCGCAGCAACGAGGATATCGACGTGGGGTTTCGACTCAGGGCGGCCGGCTATCGACTGGTTCGTCTCCCGGAGGTATCGGTGATACATCCCGAGGACGATACGATATCCGAACCCATCCGCCGCTGGGGGCATGGATACTACATCGGCCAGGGCCAGATACTTCGGAGCCGGCTCGATTCGCCAACGATACTGAGATGGCAACTCCGGCGGCAGCGGTACAAACTGGGGCTTCTGGCCTGGCTTTCTGCGGGTGTCGTTTCGCTGTTCGTCGCGCCGCTGCTGTTGCTGTGGACGCTACTGTCCCTGCTCGGATTCGGTATCGTCGCCTCCAGACGGGGGGTGATGCGGTCGGTTACCATCCTCACCGCGAAAACGCTCGGAATTGCTGGGCTGTTTATCGGCCTGACTCGACCGATACCGCCAGCCGAGGAATACCCGCTTTCGGCAGTCGAGGTGGTCGCAACTGGTCGGACGCTCGCGGGACCAGCGCGGAACGGGGAGGGAACCGGGGATGAGGACGGGTCCCCGGAAGGAGAAACGACTGCCGGGGACGAGAAATACGCCGCTGGAAACCGGGACGATGACGCCGGTAAATCGGTGGATAACTAAGCAAATTCGGAAACTCCCCGAGGCCATGACCGGAGTGATCTCGTAGTGGGGTCCGTCGTCTTCTCCATCGATGCGGAACTCGGCTGGGGTTTTCACGACTACTCCAACCCGCCGACCGACCGCATCGAATCCGCTCGTCCCGGATGGAAGACGCTCCTCGAAATCTTCGAAACGTACAACGTGCCCGCGACGTGGGCCGTCGTCGGCCATCTCCTTCTGGAGGACTGCAATGGCATCCACGCCGACCATCCGGCCGTCGACGGCTGGTTCGCCCGCGAGCGCGGCGCGTGGCGCGACCGGCGGGACCTCCGGTTCGGTCCCGACCTCGTCGAAGCCATCGCCGAAGCCGACGCCGGCCACGAAATCGGCTGCCATTCCTTCTCGCACGTTCTCTTCGACGACCCCCGAACCACCCGCGATATCGCGCGGGCCGAACTGGAAACCGCCATCGAGGTCGCCCGGACGTTCGACATCGAGTACGAATCGTTCGTCTTCCCGCGGAACGCGGTCGGCCACCGGGAGTTGCTCGCCGAAACCGGGTTTTCCTGTTATCGCGGGGCGGCCGACCCACCCGAGAGCCGCCTGCGCCGGCCCTTAGAGAAACTCTTGGCGACTATCGACCCCCAACGCGTCGAACTGGTCGAACCGACCGTGGACAAGCACGGCCTCGTAGACGTGCCGCCGTCGCTTTTCTGTTTCAGGTTCGAAGGAATGCCCCGCGCCGTCGTCGAGACGCTCGCCGAGGACCCCATCGTCCGGCAGGCCAAACACGCCATCGACCGTGCCAGCCGCACCGACGGGGTCTTCCACGCGTGGCTTCACCCGAACAACCTCCAGGCCGAGCGGGATGCCCGGCGGATGGAATCGATTATCGCATACGCGGCCGAAAAACAAGCGACGTCGGACCTGCGGATAGAGACGATGGCCGACGTCGCAGAACGGGCGCAGTAGCGGTAAGCTATCCAGCGACTACCCACCCGAATCGACGGCGAACTCGTAGGGGATGGGCAACTGGTCGAGGATGCCGACGATTTCGTCGACGTCGAGGGCGCCGGTCAAAATAGCGGCACCGCCGTATCCCGCGGCCCCGACCACCGGGACGACGACGAGTGCCAGAACGTCGCTCGTAATCAGGCTATCGACGGCGAAAATGAGCAGGCCGGCGGTGACGGCGGTCGCGCCGATACGGACCGGCCGAATGTCGACGAGCGGGTCGTAGCCGATACGTCTGGCGGCCCACACGAGCAGCCCGAACATCGACCCGTAGGCGATGCTGGTGGCGACTGCGGCGCCGTTCATCCCGAATCGGGGGATGAGCGTCGCGTTCAGGGCGACGTTGAGCAACGCGGCGATGCTGACGGCGGCGATGAGCGTCTTCAGTTCTCCCGAGCCCTGACAGATGGCCTGTAGCGGGCGGGCGACCGCGAAACCGACCGCCCCCGGAAGCAACAGGAGAAGCGGCACCGTCGCCACCGTGAACGGGTCGCCGTAGTACAGCGGCACCACGCGGTCCGCGAGCGTGGCGAGACCGATGGCCATCAGAACCACTAGCAGGGCGGTATAGCGGGTGATTCGCCCGGAGAGTTCGGTTATCTGCTCCCGTTTGTCCTCGCTCCAGAGGTTCGAACTCGAATGGAGGAGGAGGGTCTGCAGGAGGATGGGGACGATCCAGATGTACTCCGCCAGCGACAGCGCCGCCTTGTAGTAGCCGGTCGCCTCGTCGCCGACGAGCGTCCTGACCATGACGACGTCGACGTGGAACAGCGACATCACCAGCAGGACCAGCACGATGTTGAGGCCGTTGAAGGAGAGAAACTCCCGGTACGGCACCCTCCCCGGCAACGTGAACAGCCGTCGAATCGAGATGCGTCGAAGGATGACAGTGCCCGCGATGAGCGCGACGAGGGCGTTGGCGACGATGTGGCCGACGAGCATGCCGAACACGCTGAAGCCGGCGAGAACGAGGCCGATGCCCAGCCCGACCGTGACCGTCTTCTTGAGGACGCCGAGTGGGCCCTTGATGTGTTCGAGGCCGAACCCGAGGACGGTGTGCATCGAGAGGCCGCGGAACTGGCCGACGAAGACGAACCCGGCGAGCACGTAGAAGTAGGTGGTAAAGCCCTCCCCGAAGAGGGCCGCGAAGCCGAGGCTGGTGAACGTCACGAGGACGATGACGCCGAGAACCGCCATACAGAACGCCAACACGAGGTAAAACTGGATGACGCGTTCGACCCACCCATCCTCGTCGCGTTCCTCGGCGACGAACTTCTGTACTCCCTCGGTGATGGCCGCGCTGATGGGAATCATATACAGCGAGTAAATCGAGAGCAACACGGCGTAGTCGCCGTAGTTGCCGGGGCCAAGCAGGCGGACGATAATCGGCGTCGAAATCACGGCGATAAGGGTCGCCAGCACCTTCGGCCCCAGCAGCGAGAGGAACCGACGGAAGAGCCGTGCGGTCCCGTTCATCGGTCCTGTGGCTCGGTGAGGCCCGGACGGGTCGGACGATGTCGCCCCGAGACGTTGGCGGGTGGCAGCAACGCGGGGCGAGGGCTATCCGTCCGGTCCGCCGTGGTGTGGGTGGGTGCTACCTGCTTCATCGTGGGTCGTCGTCCCGAGCGCGCCGCGTGCGCTCGTGATTCGTCGGTCCGAACGGTCCCGTTCGGGGTGTCGTCGCCGTTGGTCGTCCCGTTCTCCGTCGTTTCCGATTGGCCGTCCGACCGGGGCCACCCCCCGAAGCGGGCCGCCGTTCTCACCGTTCCTTCGAGAGGCTCTGGTTTTGGCGCGCGTGGTTAGCCGTGGCCAGGATATCCAGCAGGCAGTTCAGATGCCGGATATCGTGGTCGGGAGCGGATCGTTCGTCGACCGGTTCGATGTCGGTGTATCGGCCGCGGCGGACCCGGACTGTCGTCATCCCGAGGTCGTTGGGGGCGCGGAAGTCGCTCCGCGGGTCGTCGCCGACGTAGACGGCCGCCCGCGGAGACACCGACAGATTCGAGAGGACGTGCTCGAAGACGGTCGAATCCGTCTTCGAGCGACCGAGGTTCGGCGTGACGAGCACCTCGTCGAAGTACTCGCGAATGCCGAGTCGACGGAGTTTCGTGTGGCCCTCCCGGCCGTCGGTGATACAGCCGAGCTGGTAGTCCCCGTCGAGTTCGGACAGCACCGACTCGGTTTCGGGGTAGGGTTCGAGCGGGTCGGTGGCGCCGTGGTAGGCCTCGACCAGTTCGTCGACCAGTTCCGGTGCGAGGCCGTGGCGGTCGACCAGCGTATCGAAGGTGCCCTCGGAGAGGTCGTCCTCGAAGTAGATGTCGTACAGTTCCGCGTGGTACTGTCGACCGGTGAGCGCTTCGAGGTAATCGCCGGCCTCGTCGAGGCCGGCTTTCGCGTACCGAAGGTAATCGTAGAGCGTGTCGTCGAGGTCGAAACAGACGGCGTCGATTGTCATTGTGTCAGGTGCACCTCCTCGGGTTCGGAATCGACGTGGAACGTTCGCCCATCGGGCGACCGGAAGAGTTCCTGCCAGTAGCGGACCATATGCGTGCCCCACGCGATATCGACCGCCGGCAGTGACTCCCCGAGAGCGTGTTTCACGCCGAGATACGGCATGTTCGCCCCGGCGCCGACACACATGACGATGGTCCCGGCGACGCGGGGGTTGATTTCGATTACTTTCGGTTCGCCATCGGCGTCGTACTTGAACTGGATGTTGACGTTGTACTCCAGGCCGAGACTTCGACTGATGTCGGCGGCCTCGGCGATGAGGTCCTCGCGCTGCTCGACGGTTCCCTCGAAAGTGATGCCCGCGCGGGTTCGCGACCGGGAGCGCGGGACGACCGGGCCGACGCTGTCGCCCATCGCGAGGACGTCGACGCTGTATTCCTCGCCGGGCAGGTACTCCATGACGGCCAACTCCGGGAACTCCTCGGCCGACGAGAGGACCGGCAGGACCTCATCCAGCGTCGTGACGGCGCTGTTGGGCTTTTCCTCAAGTAGGCGCGTCAGTCGGTCGGTCCGCTCGTCGAGGACGCGGAATCCGCGCATTCCGCTGGCGACGGGCGGCTTGAAACAGACCGGCCGCTCGGGGTAGCCGAGTTCCTCGACGGCCGCGACGAACTCGGCTTCGGTGTCGACGCGGTGGTAGGCCGGCGCCGACTCGAAGCCCTCCTCGGCGAGGAACCCGTAGAGTTTCCCCTTGTCGTTAGCGACGTCGAGGACATCGGGGTCCGAGACCATGATGGTGGCCTCGAAGGCGTCGCGGTTGGCCGCGAGCGGCTCGATTTCGTCCGTCGTCAGCGGGAGGATGACGTCGGCGTCGACCCGGTCGGCGACTTCGGCCATCCGGGGGATGTACGCCTCGTCGGTGCCTGCGGGAACGATGTAACTCTCGTCGACGAGCGCGAACCCGTAGGCTTCCGAATCCATGTCGACGCCGACGATTCGGACGTCCCGTTCGTCGGTCGCCCGGAGGCTCCTGACGATGCCGGAGGCGCCGGGTGCGCCGGCGCCGGTCATCAGGACCGTCAGTTCGCCGTCCGCCGATTGTGATGTGTTTCGGCTCATCTATTGCTCCGTGGGCATGATGCTTTCTGCGGCGTTGCTCGTTTCGTCGCGGGCGTCGGTTCCGTCCGCAGTCGCGTCCGTGTCGGCACCGGTGGCGGGGGCGTCGGCTTGGGTTTCCCCCGAATCGTCGTCGGGCGCGACCTGCGTCTCCAGGTGGTCGCTGTTCTCGTGGTCGAGGATGGACGCCGACAGGAACGTGAGGAGGCCGGCGGTCGTCGCGAGCGTCCAGGTCCCGCTTTCGCCGTCGCGGGAGAGTACGGATTTCAGCAGGCCGAGACCGCTGAGCGTCGAGATGACCATGCCGAGAACGTACAGCGGCGCGATGGGGCTGTACCCCGTCATGAGGTACTTCCGCTGGAGTCGCCACAGGAAACTCCGGAAGAGCATCCCCGAGACGCGGGGGATGTATTCGGTGTAGTCGATGTGGCTCTTCCAGCCCTCGCTGTAGGCGTATTCGGAGGACCGTGGCACGTCCGCGACCCGGACGTCCGCCGCGTTGAGACGCACGAGCAGGTCGTTGCAGTAGCCGTAATACTCGTACATCCCGTCGATTTCGGTCCGCTCCAGCGCCGACAGCGAGATGGCGGTGTAGCCGTTCTGGGAGTCCATCGTCTCCCAGTAGCCGCTGGCGATTTTGGTGAGATACGAGAGAACGACGTTGCCCAGCAGCCGGAATCGGGGCATCTCCGCCCAGTCTTCGGGGCGGGCAAAGCGGTTGCCCTTGGTGTAGTCGGCGACCCCGTCGGCGATGGGGTCGAGATACCGCGTGAGCACCTCGGGGTTCATCTGGTCGTCGCCGCCGAGGACGGCCGTGGCGTCGATTCCCTCCTCGCGGGCGTGCTCGTAGCCGGTCTTGATGGCGCCGCCGACGCCGCGGTTTTCCTCGTGGCGAATCGGGACGACGAGGTCCTCGAAGTGGCCGTCGTGAACCTCGTTTCGCGCGTCGCTGTGTTCCTGTATCTCCGCCCAGGTCCCGTCGGTCGACCCGTCGTCGATGATGTAGGCGCGGTCGACGAAGTCGGGCAACTCGGCGATGACGTCGCCGACGAACCCCTCCTCGTTGTAGGCGGGGACGACCACGGCGACGGTCATCTCCCTATACATGGCGGAGTCCCTCGGATGCTGTCGGTTGGTTTCGGCGCTGTGCGTCGGCCGTCGTATCGACCATCAGTTGGTACCTCCGTTCATGAACTCTCGGCGGGCGTTTCGGCTGGCGTGACTGCAGGTGTGGCTTACGGCCATCTCGATACGTTTGTCGAAACTCGCGTCTTCTTCGCCCCACAACCCCGGATGGGTGAGTATCTGCATCGTCTCGGGGAGGGCCTCCAGCGGCGGCGGGTCGTCCCGCCAGCGCTGGCTGGAGTCGGCGATGTAGTCGATGTCCGTGAAGAACCCCGGCCCGTAGGTGTTCTGGAAGCCGTCGAAGTCGTAATCGAGGACCCACGACGGCGGCCGGTGGAAGGAGACCGTTTCGGTCGGCGGGACGACGGTCTCCAGGATTGCGCGTTCCTCGGCGACCCGGGTTTCGAGGTCGGCTTCCTCCGGCGGTGATTCGGCGGGCCAGTACTCGTGGGTGCTGAAATGCAGCGCCACCTCGTGGCCCAGCGAATCGATTTTCTGGAGGGATTCACGGTGTTCGCCTTCGAGCGGGTTGTATAGCGGCGACGTGAGCAGCACGCAGTACGTCGACGTGACGCCGAGGTCGGCCTCGATTTGGGCCATCTCCACCGCGGCGTCTATCCGCAGGTCCACGTCGTGGCGGAGGGCGACGTCGCCGTCGCCGAGCTCCCCCGAGAACGTCCGGAAGTCGTAGCCGTCGCCGAGCAATCGCTGGAGGAACTGGCGATACCAGCGATGCGTGAACTCGACCCCCTCGAGCAGTTGTGTGGCTTGTTCGACCATTCCGGGTCGTTCGAGGTGAGGACGTGGGGTAGTAATGAATCGCCTACGCGGGCGCGAGGCCGGATTATGACCTGCCTACCGGCCGACGCTACGGATGCGCGCCCCGACCGCGCTGACCGCCCGGACGACGGGTGTGAGTCCGGGCGTGCCGTCCCAGAGCCAGACCGCGACGGTCCCGAGCGGGAGCAGGAGGTAGAGCACGAGAAGGGTGAGGGTGTCCATCGCCGCGAGCGAGGTGAGGAACTCCCCGAGGTACGCCAGCCCGCGGCCGAGGCCGAGGTCCTGTTCGTAGGGCGTCCGGGGAACGACCGGCCAGAGAACCCGGGCCGGGAGCGGGGCGATGCCGTACCGAAGCGGGTCGAAGACGTCGGCAGCCAGATGTGACCAGTAGCCAACGACGAAGGCGATGCCGACCTGCGTTCGCCCGGCGCGGGCGCTCCAGACGAGTAGGCCGACCCCAAGTGGAGCCGCGAGAAAGACCGAGTGACCGAGCGCGTAGCCGGTCGGAAACAGGCCGAGCCCCCAGGAGAGCGGCTTGTCGAGGAGGTCCGGAAACTGGGTGGCGACCGCCAGAGCCAGCACGGCGAGGTCGGCCGGCGGGTCCCGACCCAGGGCGCGAAGCGACAGCGAGTAGAGTAGATAGCCCAGCGCCGCGTGCTCCCAGGGCCACATTCAGGGGGCCCTCACAGCGGCGTTCGGTTCCGGGGCGTGCCGAGCGCTTCGACGATACGGTCGAGGTCGGCTTCGCTCAGGCCGGGGTGGACCGGCAGCGACAGCACCTCGTCGGCGGCCGTTTCGGCGGCCGGCGTCTCGGCGTCGAATCCCTCGTAGGCGCCGAGTTCGTGAATCGGCGTCGGATAGTAGACCCCCGAGTCCACGCCCTCGTCGGCGAGGTGTTCTTTGAGTTCCTCGCGGTCCTCGGCCCGGACCGTATACTGGTGGTAGGCGTGATTGGTGCCGTCGGGTTCGACGGGGGCGTCGATGCCGACGACGTCGTCCAGCGCCGCGGTCAGCCGTCGGGCGTTCTGCCGTCGGCGTTTCACCCACTCGGGGAGGCGTTCCAGCTGGACTCGGCCGATGGCGGCGGCGATGCTCGTCATCCGGTAGTTGTGGCCCACTCGCGTGTGGGCGTAGGCGTCGTCGCCGGTCCGGCCGTGGTTGATGTAACTGGCGACCCGCTCGGCGACGCGGTTGTCGTCGGTGAGTATCATCCCGCCCTCCCCGGTGGTCATGTTCTTGGTCGGGTAAAAGGAGAACGCGGCGGCGTCCCCGAAGGTGCCGACCGACTGACCCCGGTAGGTGGCGCCGTGGGCCTGCGCGCAGTCCTCGATGAGGTCGACGTCCTCGTCGGCTGCGATGTCCTGGAAGGCGTGCATGTCGGCGGGCAGGCCGTAGAGGTGAACGACCAGTATGGCGTCGGCGTCGTGTTCGCGGACGGCGCGTTCGGCGGCGGAGGGGTCGAGATTGTACGTCAGCGGGTCGATATCGGCGAAGACGGGCGTCGCGCCGGCCAGTCGAATCGCGTTCGCGCTGGCGACGAAGGAAAGCGGCGTGGTGACGACGGTGTCACCCTCGCCGATATCGAGGGCTTCGAGGGCGGCATGGAGCGCGGCGGTGCCGTTGGCGGTGCCGACGGCGTGGTCGGCCCCGCAGTAGTCGGCGAACTCGGTCTCGAAGCGGCGGACTTCGGGGCCGTCGGCGACCATCCCGTCTTCGAGGACGGTGCGGACGGCGTCTATCTCCTCGGTCTCGAAGCGTGGGTCGGAAAGCGAGATCATACTCATGCTATCAGGTTCTCCGGCGGCAGGCGCTCGGGCAGCGGGCGGTGTTCGGCGGGGACGCCGACGGCGAGCGTCTCCGGCGGGACGTCGTCGATGACGACGGCACCGGCGGCGACGAAGGCACCTTCACCGACGGTGACGTCCGGGAGAATCGTCGCGTTCGCGCCGACCGAGACGTCGTCCTCGATGGTCGGGCCTTCGAGGTCCACGTCGACCCGGAGCGGGTAGGGGTCGTTCGTCATGACCGCGTTCGGGCCGAGGAAGACCCGGTCGCCGATTTCGGTCTCGGGTGGGACGTAGACGCCGGTCTGGATGCTCACGTTCGAGCCGACGGTCACCGCGCCGTCGAGGACCGACTTCGTCCCGAGGACGACGTCGTCGCCGATGGTCGTGTCTTCGCGCACGAGCGCGTCGTGGCCGGTGACGAACCCATCGCCGATCGTCACGCCGGCGTAGATTTTCGTTCCGGAACGAACGGTCGCGTCGTCGCCGATGACGGCCGGGCCGACCTCGCTGTCGTACTCGTAGCCGACGGTGGCCCCCTCGTCGATGTGGACGTTCGACCCCAGTTCGGCGCTCGTCATCCGTTCACCGTCGGAACGATGCGTTGCATGGCTGATTCAGTCGAGAGTGATGGTATCGATAGCATTGCTGTTTCCGTGTTTCGAGGGCCAAACCGCGCCCTCGGCGGGGAAGCGTAATCGTGAGGCAGGCTTTGTTATGCATCCCCTTCGGGCAGAGGAGGTGAGAAGGAAACGGGTCGTGGCCGGCGAGCGGTACTCGACGAGGAATCGGACGCGGGCTTATGCCTGAGCGTCGTCCGCGTCCTCCTCGTCGTTCCGTCGCAGCCAACTGATGTTCGCGATAGAGTACGTCGAGAAGGCGAGAATCGCGGTGGCGACCGCGAGGTCGACGACGGGAACCGTCGTCATCGGCTGCAACAGGAGCGCGACCCCGAGAACGAGCGCGCCCGCAAGCGACAGCGCCACCGAGTAGACGTGCCACGGCGGCTCGTCGGCCTCGTCGTCGGTATCGAGATACCGATAGAGCGAGTCGGCGTTCTCACCGAGTTCGATGACGCCGCGCGGTTTGTTGAACGAGATAACGCCGACCCCGTCCATCTTCGGCAGATGGCACTGATAGAGGCCCACGTAGACGCGCTTGCGCTCGCTGGAGGAAATCTGTCGGACGTCCTTGTCGTTCTCCCAGGCAGCGATCTGTTCGGCGACCTCGCTCAGCGAGACGCGCTCCTCGGCCTCGTAGAGGTATTTCAGCACGTATCGGCGTCGCTGGTTTTTCAGTATCCCGAACACCTGATCGAGCGGTAACGACTCCACACGCGAGTCGTCGGTCTCCCCAGCCTCGTCGGCCATCGACTCGGAGTCGGCCTCCCCATCTTGGATCTCCGCGGGCAGTACCTCGTCGCTCGCGGACACCTCGTTCATTGTTTTTGACATCTTCCGCTCCCCCCTTTCTGGATACTTACCAAGGGATTCCGGATATTAATAGGTATATTACGACTGAACCGACGTGTTGCATAGCCAACTGGACTGTTCACCGGCTCGGCGTCGACGCTCCGACTCCGTGATGGACGCCCGCCCCGCGGCATCGGGGCGAACCGCCCTGCTGGCGTTCGGTTCGTGATCCGGTTCCGCTCTCTGAATCCGTGTGGTGTGTTGCGGTTCATGGCTTTGTAGTCCGCGAGACCCCATCCGTTCCCAATATGGAATCCCTATCGTTGATATGTTGAAGGCTCAATCCCCGTTACCGAGCCCCAGATTTCGGTACGACTATCCTGACACCACCTACCCTGTTTGTTATTGACCGCCTATGCGAGGATAGCCGCTTTTTTCGTTAGCGGAATCCCGGCGTCAAAACGGGATGGTTCCTTCTCGTTATTATTCGACATATCACATGTCTGTCTGAGAGAGTATGCTGGTCGTACCCTCGTTATCTAGGCCGTAACAAAGCATACACGACCAGACCACAGTAGTATGAGAGCGTCAACTCCGCTAGCCGAGTTCGAAAGGACAGGCATACACGGCAGGGAAAATGAGCTCTGACGCTGACACGTCCGGTGCGATGTCGCCGGATCTCGTCTTCGAGATACTCAGCAACACGCGCAGGCGGATGGTGTTGTATTACCTTCGTCAGCACGACGGGGTGGCGACCGTCAAGGAGCTCGCCGAACAGATCGCGGCGCTGGAAAACGACGTCGAGGTCGACGAGCTCCGCCGCCAGCAGCGAAAGCGGGTGTACGTCTCCCTTTATCAGACCCACGTGCCGAAACTGGAGGACGCAGGCATCATCGAATACGACGATTCCAGCGGCGAGGTACGACTTACGAACCGTGCAAACGAGTTCGATTCCTATCTGACACCGACGTCGGAACCGACGTATCGCTGGCGATTACACTATCTCGGTCTCGCGGTGGTTGGCGGCTTGCTGTTCGCTCTGTCCACCCTCGGGGTTCCGGGTCTGGCGGCGATTCCGACCGGCCTGCTGGGTATCGGGCTGATGCTCGCCTTCGCGGTTTCGGCTGGCGTTCAGTACTGGCGACAGAAACAGCGTGAGCAGGAGATTCCCGCCGAACTACTGAAACACGACTAACCTCAGCGGCACTCGTCGAGCCGACAGACGCTGCCGGGGTCGGCGACCATGAACTCCTCGCTTTCGAGGTGGTCGGCCTCGCCCGGGAGAATCATGTAACTGCCACCCTTCTTCTCTTCGAGCTTGATGACCGTCAGCGGCTGGAGTTCGTAATCGAGGTCGGTATGCGAGTCCGGGTCCGAGGCAGCCTCCTCCCACGCCTCCCCGATAGAAGAATTCACTGTACCGACTCCTCGAGGTGCGTTCGGTAGAAAGACGCTACCGGCGCAGAATACGTGGTAAGTGTTTGCTTCCCACAACTCGTCTGGTCGGGCCCGTTATCCATACCCCCGTTCTCGCTAATCACCGGAACTGCCTCCGTGTGCATACTGGGTAAGTGCCTCCTACTACAAATAACGGTTCTGGCGGGTTGTTTACCGGGTTGTTACGTCTACGTGTTCGTTCCGTATAGTTCGCTCCGTCGATACCACTGAGGAATACTGAGGGCCGGAGAAAGGGGGTTCGGGTCTGCAGGGACGAGACAGGGAACGACTACTCGCAGTGCGTTGTCAGGTTCTGATAGTTATCTCACCGCTGGCGGTGACGGTGAGCTGGTATTCGTCGACGGGGAACGTAACACAGCCACGGGGCGTGTCGGTCGTCGTAGTGAACAACTCGTCCAGGGCGTCCAGATCGATGGAATCGAAGACGACTGTATCGCCGTTTTCGACATCGTATCCTGGAAGCGACTCGAGAGACATGAGCACTGCCGTGCTCAGTTCCGTCTCGTCGAGGTTTGCGGTAGTTTGGTAGACTACTGTCCCGTCCATCGCTGTACAACTATCTCCCTTCCCGGCATGAGACATTATCGGTGTTTGGGGCCACAACTCATAAAAGCGTGTTGAAAGACTGGCAGCTAGTACGAAAGAAACACTCGCCTCAGGCCTTCTATTGCCGGATATATAGCCCTCAATACATCCTTGGCTCGAACATGTTCGGGGGTCGGTGATGTGCCCGCCACCTCGAACCCTCTGACCCCTTCGGCGCGGTGTGGCTGGCTCCGAACCGGTCGCCACCTTCGGCACGGGGTCCGGTGTCCCGCAGGGTTTCCTACTCCTTTCACGCGTGCGAGGGCACAAACCGGTCCGCGATGGCTGCCGACCGAGTTTCGCGGGATGATTACGGTCGTATTTCCCGAAAGGGGCCGGTAAGGTGAGCCTTTCGTCGCCCAGTATTCGTTTCACGGCGCTCGGCAAGACGGGGGGATGATTCGGTCCGCTGGTGGCGGTTTGAGGTTCTTACTCGAGATCTGGAGGGTTTGAACGGACGAAATGGCTATACAAGCGCGAGTGGGAATTACAGCATCGGCACCCGGACTTGTCGACTACCAACCCGCAGGCATTCGAACGTATCAGGTATCCACATGGGTATGACCACACAGCAAACCGCCTCCGAAGGAGAACGCGTACGGAGAACAGATGAGTGCTGACTGGGACGAGGTTAGCTACGTAATCAGTTCCTCGTATCGGGTCAAAGTGCTACAGCGACTGGCGGAATCGCCCGCGACGCCCTCCCGTATCGCCGAGGAGACCGACTGTCCTATCGCCCACATCTCGCGGGCGCTCCGCGGCCTCCGGGAGCGAGAGCTCGTCGACCTGCTCGTTTCGGAAGACCAACAAAAGGGTCGCGTCTACGGCATCACCGAACACGGCGAACACATCTGGGAGACCATCGAAGCACAGAACCTGGCGTAAGCACCGAACCGGCGGAACTACTCGTCTTCTCCGGGCATCAGTTGCTCCGGCGTGCGCTCGTAGGCCGGCGTCGATGCGAACTCTGCGATCCGGTCCAGGTCGTGCTCTGACAGGAATTCCGTCATAGACTGATAGTGTCGCTACGGGTGGATAGTAATGGACTACCTAGAGTAATCGTGACATACGGTATCACGAACTTCTGGAAATTCCGCGCATACATCTCATAGCCGGCCGTTTCCAAGAAATCTCCGCCGGTATTCCTCGTCTAACGGGGCGTGTATCGTGGTTTCCGCGGTCGTCGCAGCGCGGCCTCGTCGGGCTCTCGGGCTGCTCGGTGTGGGTGTCTTTCGGGGGAATCCGTCAGATGATGTCCTTCAGCGAGCGGAGGAGGTATCCCAGAATAACGCCGCTGAACAGGACGAGCGGACCGGCTGACATGCGCCCCTCGGAGACGAGAAACGCCATCCCGACGAACATTCCCAACACGATGAGAAGGGCGACGAGCAACACGGCGCCCCGGTATGCGGACAGTCCCGCCTCCTGTAGCCGCCGTCTGGTTCCGTCGGAAGACATGTCAGGACCGTCGGCCAACCGGGCCATAGTTATAGAGCATCAAATACCGCAGGCGTCAGGCGGCGGCCGCCGTTTTCTGCCGCGGCTACTGTCCCTCGGAGCCCCGCCTCGACTCGGCCGCCGACGCAGGGTGTCCTCGCGGAACGAAAGCGTCGGATATCGGCCGAATAATCCGTAACAACCGTATTACAATGGGCAACGGACGCATTGGTCCATGCGGAGGTCGGCTTCGGGCACCATCCGACGTGACCTCCGAACCCCCACCCCACCCCCACCCAATGACCCCGGACGAACCGCATGGTATCGTCCCGGGGTACTTTTTGTTACCAGCGGACTCGTACTGCTCACTCCTCGGTGTCGTCGCTGGCCTCCAGTTCGTAGACCATGACCTCGAAGTCCGGGGCTCCGTCGTCGGAACGGAACACCCAGGAGCCTTCCAGGTCGATGCTGCTTTCCAATGCCACAAGGAGGAGTTGGCCGAGGAGAGCCTCGAACTCCTCGGCGCTCGAAACGTCGTCGAAGGGCGACTCAGATGTCATAATGATTGTAGAAGGGACACGAACGGTGAGTCGATTAGCCGATTGTAACATAACGACCTACTCGAAATATGTCGTCGTCCCCGGATAACTCGCTCAGCAAAACACGTCCAACCTCTTCTGTGGTAACGCATACAAACCGAACGGGGATAGTAGTACCGAATGGCATGGTACACCAAGCATTTGAAAACAGGGGGCAAATGTCACTGGGGAGACTTTAACCGGGCCCGCAACGAACTACCGGTAATCGATGAGTGTCATCGTCGAGGCAACGCTCCCATCGACGTCCTTCGAGTTGGGGCGGATTCTACGGGTCGAGGGTGAGACCCACGTCACCCTCGAGACGATGGTCCCGCTCGGAGGCAAGCCTACCCCCTTCGTCCGCATTCAGGACCACGGGCGGGACTCCTTCGAGCAATCCGTCCGTGACCATCCCTCCGTCGGTGACATCACGCAGGTCAGCACCCACAACGGCGAAACGCTGTACGCGCTCGATTGGACCCCCTCTGAGGACTCGTTTTTCGAGAGGATTCGGGAGATGGACGCCGTCCTTCTGGGGGCAAGCGGCGGCGCCAACACCTGGGGAATCGAACTCCGGTTTCCGAGCCACGACGCGCTCTCGGAGTTCCGCGACTACTACGTCGAGGCGGGTATCAGCGTGACCGTCAACCGGATATATAACCCTACCAGCCCCGACGCTGGCCCGTGGTACGGCCTCACGCCGCCCCAGCGGGAGACGCTCATCTACGCGGTCGAAGCGGGCTACTACTCCCTGCCGCGCGGCATCTCAACGAAGGAACTCGCCGAGGAGTTCGACATCTCGGACCAAGCGGTCACCGAGCGCCTTCGACGCGGCATCACCGTACTGGTCGAGAACACGCTTCTAACCGACGAAACCGGAGAGTAGACACGGAGCCCATTCCGCTGGGACGGTCCCGCGACGGAGCGCCATCAATCATACATACGGTGGGCGAGAACACCCCGGACGTATAATGACCTTTGGATTGACAAGTCCCGCATTCGACGATGGCGCCCCGATACCCGAGAGGTACGGCTACGACGAGCGAAACGAGAACCCGCCGCTGGAAATCGAGGACGTCCCCGAGGAGACGGAGGCACTCGCGCTCATCGTCGACGACCCCGACGCCATCGAACCCGCGGGCAAGATCTGGGACCACTGGCTCGTCTGGGATATCAGCCCCGAGACGCGGACGATACCGGAAGACTGGGACCCCGCTCTCGCGGGCGCCACCGAGGGCGAAAACGACTTCGGCGAACGCGGCTACGGCGGCCCGAGCCCGCCCGACGGGGAACACACCTACCGGTTCGAACTCTACGCGCTGGACTCCGAACTCGGCCTGCCGGAATCGGCGGATGCCGACGCATTACGGGAGGAGATGGACGACCACGTCATCGAGAAGACGGTGCTCCACGGCACCTACACGCCGTAAGCGGCCTGCTTATTCGACCAGCGGCACGTCCACGCTGATGTTTTCGAACAGCACGGTCCCGGGCGTCCGGACCGACCCGTGGGCGAAGGACATGTCCGACACCGCGGAGATGGTCAGATAGAGGGTTTCGCCTTCCGGCACGTCGACGGCCACGCCGGGCAACTCGACGTTCCGGCTCTCGCCGACGACGGGGTCGGGTTCGCGGAGCGGCAGCATGTTGTTCTGGACGACCCGCGCCGTCGCGGGCGATTGCCCGACCGAGAGCGCGAAGAAGACCCGCTGGTCGACGCCGATGCTGGTCACGTCGGCACTCAACTCGGGGATGCCGCCGACCGTCAGTGGTCCCTCCGCGAGTTCGAGATGGATGGGCGTGCCCGCGCCGGTCGGGGTGGCTGCGGGGCCACCGTCCGCGCCGTCGGCCGCGTCGGCGACCGTTTCCGGGTCGTACTCGCCGGGGAAGCCCTCGCCGGTGGCGACGGTTCGGTCGTCGACGCCGCTTGCGTGGTCGATATCGAGGTTCCCCGACCCGTCGTTGGCGACGCCGAGGTCGATGCCGCTTGCCAGCGTCGTCCGATTCTCAAGGGAGTCCAGCGAGAGACAGCGACCGCCGTCGGCGGTCGTCAGCGAATAGGCCGACCCGACGAGGTCGCGGGCGTCGCCCGCGTCGTCCCGGACCGCCTCGAAGAACTGCAGGCGGAGTTCCGCGAATCCGGAACTTCGGATGACCTCCGTCCCGGAACTGGGAGCGTCCGTCGAACACGAGTCCTCGAAGTTGAGTTGCCCCGGCGGCAGGACGTTGGGCAGCGCGTGGCCGCCGTTGTAGGCGACGACGGCGCTCCGTTCGCGGGCACGGTCGGAAAGCGCCCGCTCGAAGTTCTGCCAGGCCTGATTGAGGTTGAACAGGTTGTCGCTGGTCCCCTGTCCGAAGAGGACGGGAATATCGAGTTGCAGGCCCTCCTCGACGAAGCCGCTCGGGCCGTGTCCGAAGAACCGCCCGTCGAGGTCCGAGATGCCCGGTATCTCGCCGTTCGGCCATTGGCCGGTCGTTATGCCGTAGGCGAAGCCACGGTGGACGTACTCGGGGACGTTGGGCGCGCCGAGGCCGTAGAGCGCCGCGACCCACGCCGAGCGCACGACGCCCCGCGGCGCGAGGGACTCGCTGAGGTCGAACCACGTTATCTGTGGTGCCAGCGCGTCGAAGCGTGTGTAACCCTTCTCCCGAATCTCGGTGAAGGCGCCGACCAGTTGATAGGCGCCGCCGTAACTGCCGCCGATAGCGAAGACCATCGGGTCGCTGGCCCGGCCTTCGGGTCGCGTGCCGGCGCTGCCCCTGCTTCGGGCGACCCAGTCGAGTTCCTCGACGTAATCGAGCACCGCGATGACGTCCCGCCCCTCCCGGTCGGGGTCCTGAACGTGGGCCTGCCCGCCCGATTCGCCGTGGCCCCGCTGGTCGAAACTCAGGACGCCGAAGCCGCGGTCCATCTCGACGGCGAAGGCGCCATCGCTGTTGGTCCGGGAACCTGACCACCCGTGGGAGTGGAGAATCATCGGCACGGGGTCGTCGGCGCTGGCGCCGGCCGGCTTATAAATGGTCATCGCGATATCGGTGCCGTCGTAGCTCTCGATGGTGACGTTCTCGCGAGTGTGGTCGCCATCACCGGCGACGGTGCCGACGCCGCCGAGGGCGAGGCTGCCGGCGGTCGCCGAGGAAAGTGCGAGCAGTCGTCGGCGACTCAGGTTCGGCCCGTCGGTCATCGCGTCTCACCTGCGAGCGGTGTGAGAATGTTCATCGTGCCCGATGGTTGCAGGCAAGTGGGTTAGCCCTTCAGCCGTCTATCCTCGCGTTTTTAAGAGTCGGTCCGGCCGTCAGGTCTCGCGGTCCCGGAGTAAATCGACGAGTTCGTCGAGCGAATGTGGGTCGATGCGCTGGCGCTCGCCGGTCGCCGTATAGAAGATGGACGCCGACACCGGTCGGCCGTCGGCCCACGCGTCGGCGACGTGGTAGTAGACGCTCAACTGCTTGCGGTACTCGGCTTCGGCGTGGCGGCCCCGGTCGGTCTTGAAGTCGATGACGTCGATGCCGTCGGGGTGGTCGACGAGGAGGTCGACGATACCCGTTATCGCGACCGACCGGCCGTCGACGTCGAGCGGGAGATGGACGTCCTCCTCGGGGCGTAATTCGCCGTCGAGCGAGTCGAGCAAGTCGACGATTGCGCGTTCGTCGTCGTTGGCTGGCCGAACGTCATCGCCGAGGGCGTACCGTTCGGCGAACTCGTGGACGCGACTACCGAAGTCGGTGCCGCGGCCGTCCTCGACGCCCTCGAAGACGGCCTCGGACATGAACGAGTGCGGCGAGTAGCCGACCGGGCCGTCGGGTTCGGGTATCGTGACCGACAGCCGTTCGCCGCCGGTGTCGTCGGGGGCGTGTGGCTGGAGGTCCGGCGTGGCCTCTTCGATTGTGACCGGTAGCTCTTCGAGGAACGTGTTCGGGTCGCTGGCCGTGAAGAGGACGTGCTGTTCGGCCCGTGTGATGGCGACATAGAGCAGGCGGCGTTCCTCGTCGGCGTCGTCCGGCAGGCAGTAGCGGAGCACGTCCCATCGCCAGTTGTCGTAGACGTGTGGGCGGGCGTGGTTGTCGTCGAAGACGTCGCATTGCCGGAGGCCGATTTCCTCGTTGTAGGTGATGACGCCGGAGCCGCCGCCCGAGGGCGGGAAGCGGTAGTCGTTCATGTTCGCGAGGATGACAATGGGGTATTCCAGCCCCTTCGCGGCGTGAATCGTCTGGACGGTCACCGAATCGGTGCCGGCCGGTGCCGACACCTCGTGTGTGCCGCCGGTTTCGATGTTCGTCTCGATAAAGCGGATGAGGTCGCCGCGGGTCATCGTCGTCGCATCGTAGACCGATTGGACCGTCGTGAGGATGGCATCCGCGACGGCCCCATTATGGCCGTAACGCTCGAAGACCCGTCGGGCGATAGTGCTGACCGACTCCAGCGAATCGAGGTCGGCAGCGAACGCCCGCATATGGGTCGGATACGTCTCGGTGTCCAGCAGATGCTGAATCTCATCGAGCGTGTAGCCGGCGTCTTCGAGGACGAAGGCCCACCCTCGTTCGCGGTCCTCCAGCACTCGGAGCCAGCCCAGCAGCCGCTTTGCGGCGTCCGTTCGGAACAGTTCGACGCCGCCCTCGTAGGCGACCGGGAAGTCGTATTCCTCGGCGGTCGCCAACAGTTCGCGGCCGAAATCACGGGTGCGGGTGAGGACGGCGATATCGCCGAACGTCGGCGCGCGCACCTCGCCGTCGTCCTCGATGGCGTAGGCGTTGTTGCCGACGATATCGGCGATTTTCGAGAGGACGAGTTCCTCCTCGTCGTCGTGCTGGTAGGCTTCGATGAGCGTGTTCCGAAAGTCGCGATTCGAGGACAGCGACACGATACGGTCGTCTATGGCCTCCGTATCGACCGATTCGCGACTGCTGGCGGGAACGGAGAGGGCGTGCTCGGAGAAGTCCAGTACGTCCTGTGTCGACCGGTAGTTCTCGGTGAGGTCGATGTTCTCGATATCCTCGAGTGGGATGTCAACCCGCGTTTCGTCGCCGTTGAGTTCCTCGGTAAAGCCATCGAGACGCTCTTCGAACTCGGTGATGTTCCGCACGTCGGCGTACTGGAACGAGTAGATGCTCTGTTTCCAGTCGCCGACCACACAGATGTTCGGCGTATCCGCGAGCAGCAGCGCGATTTTGAACTGGATTTCGCTGGTGTCCTGAAACTCGTCTATCATCGTGTACTCGAAGGCCAACTCCTCACGGACCGAGGCGTCCTCACACAGCAGGACGAACGCGAACAGTTGCAGGAAGCCGAACGTGAGGTAGTTCCGCGCGAGGGCGAACTCCAGATACTCGAAGTAGAGGTCGTGAACGAACGAAAAGAGTTCCTCGCGGTCCTCCTCGTAGGCCCGGTCGCCTGTCGTCTCGGGGACGGCCTTGGTCCCACGCTCGCCCCGGAGGTCGGCTTTGGCCGGCGCCTCGGGCAAGTAGGTACTCGACTTCCCGTAGCCGTTGAGTTTCTTCCGAAGGCGGGACTGCTTGCTCCCGCCGTTGCGCGGTTCGTTGACGTCGTCGAAGGCCTCGCGGAACGCCTCGCGGTCGCCCTCCAGTTTCTCGCGGCCGTCCCGATACCAGCCGTCGGCGGTCGGGAAGACGCCGCGCGCAGCGAGGTTGTTGATGAGGTCCAGCAGGGTGCCGTCGTCGGTGGCGACCCGCAGCAGGTCGTGGTGTTCGGGGTGGCGGTCGCTGAAGGCGCTGCGGAACTCCCGGAAGAGTTCGGCCTCGACGACGTCGTCGTCGACCACGCGCGTCGACCCCGTAATCCGGTCGTCGATGCCGAGATGCGTCGGCGCGTCGGTACCGTAGGCCTCCAGAATTCGGTGACAGAGGCTATGGAAGGTACCGATAGGCGCGTCGGCGAAGGCGCTGGCGCCGTAGTCGCTGTAGGCGACGATGCGGTCCTTCATCTCGCCGGCGGCGTTGTTCGTGAACGTGAGCAGGAGGATGTCGTCGGGGTCGACGCCCGCCGAATCGACGATATTGGCGTACCGTCTGGTGATGGTGAACGTCTTGCCGGTGCCGGCGCCGGCGTCGACGAGGTAGAGGCCGTCGGTGCTGTCGATGAGGCGTTGCTGTGCCGGGTTCGGGGACGGGTCGTCGGAGGGTGTAGTGTCGTCAGTCATCGTTGAGGAGCAAATCGCGGTGGTTCAGATAGCGTTCGTTCGCCTCCTCGCCGAGGCCGTCGACGGGGAACCGTTCGCCCGTCGCGAGGCGGTCGTTCAACTCCGTCAGGCGCTCGTCGAGGAAGGCCTCGAAGGCATCGAGGTCCGATTCGAAGTAGTTGCGCTCACGGAGTCCAGCGAGCGCGCGAATCGCCTGGTCACAGCCTTTCTCGACGTCGGCGTCGATATCGGGCGGGACGGCCGCCTCGACGGCCGCCACCAGCGCATCGGCGTATTCGGAATCCCGTATCTCGTCCCGGTCAGCGTCCGGGAAGCCAAGGTCCCCCATAACCGTCGCATAGGTCTCGTAGCCGAGCGCCTCGAAGGTCCCGCGGCAGTCCGAGTAGCCGTCGCACAACTCGTCGTAGGCGGAGCCGCTGGCGACGAAGTCGGCGAACGGTTCGGGGTAGTAGCGAACGGTCGTCAGCAGGTCGGCGGGGTCGGCATCCCCGGTGATGACGTCGTCCAGGTTCTCGAGGAAGTGGACGAACGTAAAGGAGAGTCGCTCGCCGGGGCGTTGGCGGCGCTGGTAGGTGAGATACAGCAGTGCCTGATAGTCCGGGGTGTCCGTCGGCTCCTCGATGGCGGAGTTCTTGACGACCGCACGGCGGCTCTTCTTCGAGCCGGTTTTGTAGTCGACGAGATGCGTCGGTGACTGGACGTAGTCGATGAGGCCCTTCGTGCCGAGGTCCGCGTCCTCGAACCACTGCTCGGTGACGGGCGATTCGATATCGAGGCCGAGATAGTCGGCCACGAAGTTGGTTCCCCAGCCCGTCGAGGCGTCGATATCGGTCGCCTCGGGCGGATGGAAATCGATGAACTCGGCGATGTTCCGCAGGCCGATTTCGAAGCGAGTTCGGCGCGTCTCATCCTCGACCGGGCGGACGTACGGCGAGAGTTCGTCGACCATCTCCGCGGCGAGTTCGTCGATGGTCGCCTCGTCGATTCGGTTGCCGTGTTCGACGTAACACTCCGCGAAGTCGTGGAAGAGGTTGCCCTCCCGGAAGTAGTCGCGGTCCGGGGAGTCGACTACCTGGTCGAAGAAGTAGTCCCGCGGGGAGTTGACGTAGCTGTTGAGCGACGACTGGCTCAGCGTCTCGTGGCTCGTCGTCCCCACGTCTTCGGCGACCGGCTCGTGGGCGAAGCCGTCGCCCATCGACTGGTCCGGGCGGCGATGGCGAACCGACGGGAGGTCGCTGAACCGCTCGTAGTCGGATTCCAGCAGGTCCTCGAAGTAGAGACACGGCGTTACGGGGTTGCCGCCTGCGGTGTCTTGGACGAGGTAGTGACGCTCGGTGCCGCTCTGTAGCAGGAACTCGAAGCGGTCGCGGTTCCGCTCGTAGGCGTCGTCGGAATCGACCCACGGCCGTTCGGGCGACCCCCGGACCCACCCGTCGTCGAGGCCGAGGAAGAAGACGACGGGCCGGTCGACGAAACCCGCGGCCGTCGCATCGGCCAGAAGCACGCCCTCGTTGTCCCTGTCGATGGGCACTTCGTAGCTGTCGAGATAGAAGGCCACGTCGTCGACGATGTCGGCAGTCAGCGGTTCGTCGTGGACGTCGAGTTCGCGCAACTCCTCGCGGAACCGGGCCAGCGACGTCCCGACGGCGGCCTCGTATTCGGAGAGCGCCTCGCCGAAGGTTTTCGAGTCGGCCGTCGCGACGAACGTCTGAATCCACTCGACGGCCGGGTCCTCCAGCGCGGTCACACGCTTGCGGTCGTGTTCGATGCTCGGGTCCGCCCCGAGACGGTTGAGAACCGGCCGGACGTCGGCGACGCGGATATCCGACCCCGCGAACGCGATTCGAAGCAGGCGGAGCAGCGCCCGCACGTCGGTATCGTCGGTGAATCCGGGGCCGCCGTAAAACGGGATTTCGGCCGATTCCAGCGCGGATTCAAGCAGCGTCGAATACTCGCTGCCGGCGTCGAGGACGACGGCCACGTCGTCGGCCGTCTCGGCATTGATGGCATCCACGAGGGCGTCGACGATAGCCGTTGGCGACTCGAAGACCCGGAACGGCGGGTGCTCGAAGGCCTCATCGGTGAAGGGGTCGATACGGTCGTAGTCGGCCGGCAGTATCGACCGTTCGAGCGGCGTGAACTGCGGTTCGGCAACGACGGCGACGTCGATGCCCGGGTCGATGGCGTACTCTGTCAGCCGTTTTGAGGTAGTATCGAGCGCGCGAACCGATTCGAGGATATCCCGGACTTCGGGCGTATCGAAGCGGTCGTATTCGAGAATCGCGCCCGGGCGGGCCTCGTACTCCCACGACTGGATGACGTCACCGATGGTGCGGGCGGTCCGTTTCCACGAGTAGTCGCTGTCCTCGATGACGTCGAGGAAGGCGGTTCGGTCCTCGGCGGGTTCCCGGCGGCCGGTCGCGAGTCGGCGTGGCGTCACCGCGAACGTGCCGAGATGGGGGCGGTCGAGACGGCGGTTGATGGCGTCGGCCAGCGGCGCGTCGGGCACGAGAACGAGGTCGTGGTCGGCGACCGCGTCGTACAGACGGCCGATGGGTTTCGTCCGGCGGAGAGACACGGCCGGAACTCTGCCGGCGGGAGTAAAACGGTTCGGGGTCCCGTCGCTGCGGCCGCCGTCGGGGGCTACGGTTTGCTACTCTCGACGATTTCGTAGCCCTTCGCGCCGACGTAGCCGACCGCAACGAGCGTACCGAGCAGCGCGGCGAGGCCGAGAAGCCACCGAGGAACCCCGACCCCGGCAACCCAACCGATATGGTCGGACGGCGTCGACGTGGCCACGGTTTCGGTGGCGGCGCTTGCGGTCGGCACGAACGCGACGTAAAAAGCCGTGAAACCGACCAGACTGACGATTAGCGGACCAATACCGAGAAACCGATTCGTGGACATCTGCTGCTGTTCTTGTGCCATTTGCTCCCCACCCCTGGGGCGTATCTGTTTTCGGGGAACGACCACGACAAGGGTTCTGCCGGCATTGAACGGCGTTTTATAGGTTCCCGTAGAACGTCGGTTGATTCCTGTGACCGAGCGGCTATTCGGGACGAATAGCCCCAGAGCACGAACCGGCCTCGGAGCCACAGTATCAGAGCGCGAGGACGAACACGAGCGTGCTGGCCGCGACCAGCCCGATGGCGTATTTGACGCCGCTTGCGAGGCGGCCGTCGATGAGTTTTCCGAGCAGCAGGCCGTTGAGGCCGGCCTGAATCAGCACCGAATGGAAGAACAGCCGACGGTAGATGTCGCCCGATATCGGGGCTAGCTCCAGCCGCGAACCGACGAAGAGGGTTCCGGAGGTTCCCTGCTCGGAGATATCCGCGACGACCGGCAGGAAGTACGCGTCGAAGAAGACCACGATACCGAGGTAGACGGCGATGCCGATGACGACGACGAGGGCGTAGGGATGGACGTAGCGGCGGCGTTCGGCCCGGAGTTCGTTGCGGGTTCGCAGGTTGTCGGCGACGATTTCGAGAACCGGCGCGAGGTGGTTCGTCGTGCGGAGGCTCTCGGTCACCAGCCGCGTCGACCGACGGATTTCGGGGACTGCGATGCGGTCTGCGAACCGTTCGAAGGCCGCAACCGCGTCGTGTTGCCAGTCGATATCGCGCCGGACGCGGTCGAGTTCCGACGCGAGTTCGCCCGTCGTTCGCGTCGTCACCAGTTCCAGCGACTCGCTTATCGGCAGGCCGTTCTCGTTGCCTTCGGCGAGTATCTCCAGAGCCGTCGGGAACCGCTCGCGGACGCGGCGTTCGTGGCGACGTTTCCGCTCGTAGAAGTACGCGAACGGCGTCGCGGCCATGACAAAGGGCACCGCGGCGAGTGCGGTGCTCTCGGCGACGGGTCTTGGAACGGACAGCGGGTCGACGAGATACAGGCCGACGCCGACCATGGCCGCAAGGGGGACCGAGGCGAAAAGCACCGCAGCTGGCCGCTTGCGGAGCGAAGTCCGTGGCCGGTCGCGGAGCCGGTCCCAGAGGGTCTCGCGGTGCTGTGACTCGTAGGTCGCGATGCGGTCGTCTTCGAACGATTCTCCGGAAGTGCGGAGGGCTTCGACGAGCGCCCGTAACTCGCCGTCGCCCTGCTCCTGTCGGCGGGGTTCGCTGATATGCGAGGCCCAGGCGCCGACGGACAGCACCGCCAGCGGGATGCCGACGTAGACGAGCACCTCCAGCGGCAGGAGGACGCCCGGCCACAGCAGGCCGGCGACCATCAGGATGACCAGCAGGAAGATGGGGCCGGCGAAGACGACGGTGACGTACACCTCCGCGAGCGTCTGGAGGTCCTCCAGCAGGCGTTCGTGCTTCGTCTCGGCCAACTCGCGATAGCGGTCCGCTTCGCTTTCGAGGAACTGGTCGACGTCACCGCCCGTCTCCAGCACGCTCACGAGTTCGTCGAGGAAGGTCCGCGTCATCTCGCCGGGCATGGTCTTCTGGGCCGCGGCTATCGCCTCGAAGAGGTCACGGTCGAACCAGCGCACGTCGTCGATGACGTCGTGGAAGGTGCGTGCGGCCGCACCGTAGACGTCCGCCGAATCGCCGAGGCGGTCCATCGATTGGTAGAGGTCCAGCCCGCCGTGGGAGAGCGCATAGAGGAAGACCACCGTCTGCGGCAGGAGGAAGTCCGTCTTACGTGCGCGCCTGCGTGCTCGAAGGACGGGCGCATAGCGGCGGACTCCCCACGTGGCAGCGCCGCCGACGATACCGCCGAGAAGCGCCCCGGCAGGAACGCCGAGCAGCAGCGACCAGCCGAGAAAATAGCCGCCGGCGAGCGCCACGAGCGTGCCGAGCAAGAGTCCGACGGCGGCACCACCAACTGCCAATCTGAGGCTTCGCGCGAGATACTCGTCGACGGGCACGCGGGTCCGCGAGGCCCGAAGCGCGTCGTCGAGGTCCTCGTAGTCGCCCGCGCGGTAGCGGAACCAGCCGACAATCGGTCCGTAGGTTTCCCGCAGCGTCGCCTCGTCGGTTTCGGGATGGCGCTCGATAGCTCCGAACCGGTAGGCCTCGGGATTGCCGTCGTCAAGCGCCGCCTGCGCGTAGGGATGGCCCGGATCGGCCTCTTCGACGGTCACCCCCGTCTCGCTGCCCACCTCAGGCCGCCCCCCGTCGTCGCCCTCGTCAGTCATCCTCGGCCACCGCGATTCGGTCGGTGCCGCTCGGGAGGCCGTCGGTCCGTTCGAGCGCTCGCTCGGGGTCTCGACCGAACAGGAACAGGAGGTCCGTCACCGATTCGTAGCCCGTGATGCCGTGGCCGACCATGTGGCCCAGCACCTCCTGTCGGCGCTTCAGTTCCGTCCGGAGGCGCTCGTCGCTCCAGCCCTGCCGGCCGGCTACCTCCCGTAAGAGCCGCGAGGGGGCGGTCTGGTCGAACGCCCGTGATTCGGCGTCGTAGGCGAACACCTCGTCCAGTTCCGGCCGCGTCCGCTCCGGTTCAGCGGGTTCGTGAACCTCGGTTATCGACCGGGCCTTCCGCGCCCGCTCGCCGTCGATTTCCATCATCTGCTGGAGCGCGATGACGTCGATATCGGAAACGAGTTCGTCGGGAATCGACAGCGGGTCGTTCCGGAGGCGGCGAAGCGTATCCCGCGGCGAGTCGGCATGGAAGGTCGTAAAGCCCGCGTGACCGGTGCCCATCGCCTGAAAGAAGGTGAAGACGACGTCGGGGTCGGTCCGAATCTCGCCGACGATGACGTGGGTCGGCCGCTGGTGGAGCGCCTCCGAGAGCAGTTCGTAGGTGTCGACACCCGGCCGCTCGGCGGCAACGTCGGACTCGCGGGTGACGTTCGAAATCCAGTTGTCGTGCGGCAGACTCACCTCGCGGGTCTCCTCGATGGAGACGATTTTCGCATCGGGCGGGACGAAAAGCGAACAGGCGTTCATCGAGGTGGTCTTGCCCGATGCGGTCGGCCCGACGAACATCACCGAGCAGTTGTGCTCGATTGCGAGCCACAGGTAGGCCATCTGCTCGACGCTGAAGGTGCCGTACTCGACCAGTTCCGGCGGCGTGAACGGCTCCTCGCGGAACTTCCGGATGGTGAGGTTCGAGCCGTGGGTGGCGACGTCCGTCCCCAGAGTCACCTGCACGCGGGAGCCGTCGGGCAACGTCGTCGTCAGCAGTGGTTTCGACGCCGAGAGGTGCCGGCCGGCCCGCTGGGCCATGCGCACGGCAAGGGAATCGAGGCGTTCGTCGCCCCAGGTCCGGTTCGTGCCGATATTGCCGTAGTCGCGATGGTAGATGTAGGCCGGCCGGTCGCTGCCCCCGACGTGGAGGTCCTCGATGCCCGGGTCCTGCATGAACGGGTCGACGACGCCGAACCCGAGGAAGTCCCGCCGCAGGTAGTAGGCGACCTTCTGGCGGACGCCGGGGTCGACGTGTCGCAGTTCGTCGGCGACGAACTCGTCGAGCAGGCCGTCGCTCGACCGGTCGGCCTGCTCGCGGTCGAGGCCGGCATCGAGCAGTCGCGTCCGCACCCGGTCGGCCGCATCCCGCCGGACGTGGGCCTCGAAGTCGTCGAGGGACGGTTCGGTCAGATGGTAGCGGAGTTCCCGATTCGCCGGGTCACGGAACACCGCGACGTGGGCGAACGGTTCGTTGACCCAGTAGCCATCCCGAAACTCCCAGTCGTCCGGCCACGAGAAATCGAAGAACGACGACTCCAGAAACGACCGGTCCGGAGCGCCGAGCGCGGCGTCGGTTTCGAGCGCCGCCGTAACGTCGTCGAGGACGGACGCCTGTTCGTCGCCGTGCGACTCCGTGCCGACAGTGTCGCCCGCCATCAATCGTCCCTGACGAACGGTCGGATGGCTGAAAAGTATATGGGGCACTCGTTGGACGGACGGTTCGAGGGCCGCATCGCCCGATTTACGTTCACTATGCGTGGCTGTGTTTTTATACTATCACGCGTGAGCCCCGACGTAATGCCGCCCCGGTACAGACGCGAGGCGTGGCTGCGCGAACAGTACCACGAGCGGGGACGGACACAGCAGGAGATGGCCGACGCCTGCGACGTCTCACCGCGGACGATACGCGAGTGGATGAACCGACACGGCATCGAGACGCGTGACCTGGAGGGCGAGGACCATCCCCTGTACGGCAAAGAGCGGGCCGAGGACGTCAAAGAGCGGATCTCCGAGACGCTGGCGGGTCGGGAATTCGACGAGGAGACGCGAGCGAAGATGTCCGACGCACATTCCGGCAAAGATCTTTCCGAAGAGCAAAAACGACGAATATCAGCAGCGCTTCGAAACCACGAAAAATCCGAGACGACGCGCCAGCGGATGAGTGAATCCCGGTTGGGTGAAGACAACCCGCGGTGGAAAGGAGGACATAGTCGGAACTACGGCCCGGGTTGGACGGCAGCACGAGAAGCCGTGCGGAACCGCGATGAAGTCTGCCGAAATTGTGGCGCAGACCGCTCGAGTTCTATCCTTGAGGTTCATCATATCATCCCCGTTCGGGAGTTTCAGCAATCGGACGAGATTCCGACAGAAGAGGCACACGACGAGCGAAACCTCGTACTGCTCTGCCGGAACTGTCATGTCGAAGCCCACCACGGCACGCTATCGTTCACCACGGAAATATCGCATCCGGCGGACCGATAGCCTCGGTCGAGAAAGACAGTTTTATAACTCCTCCAACCTGAACATCTGATGTCGCTCGCTTGGTGTAGCCCGGCCAATCATATTGGCCTTTCGAGCCAATGACAGGGGTTCAAATCCCCTAGCGAGCATTCTAAGGCAGTCTCAGTTTCCATAGTCGAGTGTCTCGTCAGTGCTCTGTGGTCTACTCAATTTGAAGCCATCACCTACTTTTTCGGGTGATATAGATTACTGCAAATCGCTTACGCAACCAGCACGGTCTCGCCCGCCCGAACACGCTGGTTCGAGCCGACGCGAACGTCCTCGGTGTCGTATTCGGGCGGCAGGAGGACGTCGACGCGCGAACCGAAGGAGATGTGGCCGAGGCGGTCGCCGCGGTCGAGTTCGTCGCCCGCCTCGACGTAGGGGTGGATGCGACGGGCGACGGCGCCGGCGATAAGCGTCAGTTCGTACTCGCCGCAGTCGATAGTGACGCGTTCGTTGCGGTCCGATTCCTTGGTGAACGCCGGGAGGTGTTTGCCGGGGGTGTGTTCGACCGAGTGGACGGTCGCCGCCGCGGGCGCGCGGTTGACGTGGACGTCGGTGACGTTCATGAAGACGCCGACGCGGACGCGGTCGCCTTCCTCGCGGATGACCGAGACGCGGCCGTCGGCGGGAGCGACGACGCCGGATGGCGGCGGCGAGCGGTCAGGGTCGCGGTGGAACCACAGTGCGCCGAGGCCGGCCAGCAGACAGGCGAGGCCTGCGGGTGGGGCGAGGACGGCGAGCGGCACAGCCAGCGCCAGCGGGTATTTGGCGTATTGCCACGCGCCGGGCGCGAGGGCAGGAAGCGTCGGGAGCACGACTGGAGGATACGGCGCGGGTCCCAAGGCGGTTTCGCTGCTCGGTCGGCTTCGGGTGTTAGCATATGATATGTCGGCTTTATCTCCGCAGAGCGCCTCTCTACTGTTGAATCGCAATGACGCGAACGACCCCCTTCGACGAGATGGACCGCCTGTTCGAGCGTATGCGCCGCTCCATGCTGGGCGGCAACTGGATGGCTGGCGACGCGAACCTCCGGATGGAGACGACCGACGACGGTTATCTCGTCCACGCCGACCTGCCGGGGTTCGAACGCGAGGACCTCGACCTCCGATTCGAGGACGGGGTGTTGACCATCGACGCCGCCCACGAGGCGACCGATGAGGGTCATGCCCGCTCGCGCCGAATGCACGAGTCCGTCCGCGTGCCCTGCGACGTTATCGTCGAGGAAATCGACGCCGACTATCACAACGGCGTTCTCGAAATCCGTATCCCGACGGATGACGCGCCCGAGGACGGACACCGAATCGACGTGAACTAGCCGCCGTCGCTCGGCTATCTGATACTGATGCGGATGTGATGGCCGCCGAAACCCCTGCCGCTCGACGGCGCTACTTCGGCCGCTGTTTTTTTAAATCGTTAACCTGTTTTCGATAGTTTCTGTGCAGCGTACGACGTGAGTCCTTTCTTTTCGAACAATACTGGCCGAGAGCGGCCTATTCGGCCGGTCCGAAGGGCTTGCATTAATATGGGTGGCAGGATACCCATCAGATAGTAAGTCATGAGTAGCAATAACGCGGCCTGGTTGCAGGCAGAGGCGGAATACGAGGACGAGGTGATCGGGGAGAACACCATCCCCAGACTCTTCGAGGAGAGCGCCTCCCGGCACGCCAGTCGGGAAGCCCAGTGGTACAAGGGCGGTATCTACGAGCGCTCGCTGGCGGGCGACGTCGTCCCCGTGGCACCGGCCGACCAGTACGCGGCGCTGACCTACGCGGAGATGCAGGACATCGTCCGGAACCTCGCCGCCGGATTCCGTGACCTCGGCGTCGAGGCCGATACCCGCGTCGGCATCTTCGCCAACACCCGGATGGAGTGGGCGCAATCGGACTTCGGTATCCTCACCGCTGGCGGCGTCGTCACGACCGTCTACACCGAATCCTCGCCCGACCAGGTCCAGTACCTGCTCGATGACCCGAACGCCGAGGGCGTCGTCGTCGAGAACGCGGAACTCCTCGAACGCGTCCTCGAAGTCGAGGACGAACTCGACCTCGGCTTCATCGTCGTCATCGACGAGTTCGACGGCTACGAGGACCGCGAGGATGTCCTCTCGCTGGCCGACCTCTATCACCGCGGCGAGGAGGCCTTCGAACTCGACGAGTACGAATCGTGGCTCGCCGAGCGCGACCTCGATGACCTCGCGTCGCTCATCTACACCTCGGGGACGACGGGCAAGCCGAAAGGCGTCAAACTCACTCACGGCAACTTCCGGTCGAACATCAACGGCATCCGCAAGCGGTTCGGCCCCCGTCCGGACAAGGACCCCGAACTGGACACGCTCGACGAGACGTCACGGTCGCTTTCCTTCCTGCCGCTGGCCCACGTCTTCGAGCGGATTTCGGGCCACTTCCTGATGTTCGGCTCCGGTGCGACGGTCGCCTACGCCGAATCGACCGACACCGTCGCCGACGATATCCAGACCGTCCAGCCGACGACCGCTGCCTCGGTGCCCCGCGTTTACGAGCGCATCTACGATAGCCTCCGCGACGAGGCGCCCGAAGCCATCTTCGAGCGTGCGGTGCCCGTCGCCCGCGAGTGGGCGACCACCGAGAACCCCGGCCTCGGCCTCAAACTCAAATACAAGATATTCGACACGCTCGTCTACTCGAACGTCCGCGAGAAGATGGGCGGCAATATCGAGTTCTTCGTCAGCGGCGGCGGGTCGCTGTCGAAGCGCCTCGCCCAACTCTTCGACGGGATGGGGATTCCCATCCTCGAAGGCTACGGCCTGACCGAGACTTCCCCCGTCGTCTCGGTGAACCCGCCGGAGGACTCCCGTGCCGGCACCCTCGGCCCGCCGCTCGCGAACGTCGACGTTCGCGTCGACGATTCGGTCGTCTCAGAGGACCGCCGGGCGGAAGCCGACGGCGACATCGGCGAACTTCACGTTCAGGGCCCGAACGTCACCGAAGGCTACTGGGAACGTCCCGGCGCGACCGAGGAAGCGTTCACAGAGGACGGCTGGTTCCGCACCGGCGACATCATCGAGTTGACCGACGACGGCTATCTCATCTACCACGACCGACTCAAGCAACTCATCGTGCTGGACACGGGCAAGAACATCGCCCCCCAGCCCATCGAAGACGAGTTCGCCACCTCCGAGCGCATCGAGCAGGCGATGGTCATCGGCGACAACCAGAAGTTCATCGCCGCGCTGTTCGTCCCCAACCTCGAACACCTCGAAAAGTGGGCCGACAAGGAGGGCATCGACCTGCCCGACGGCCCCGAGGCCATCTGCGACCACGAGGACGTCCGCGCCTACATCGAAGAGGAGGTCGAGGCGGTCAACAAGACCCTCGCGAAATCGGAGAAAATCAAGGAGTTCCGGCTGGTGCCCGTCGAGTGGACCGCCGACAACGACCTGCTGACGCCGTCGATGAAAATCAAGCGCCGCAACGTCATCGACGAGTTCGAAGCGCAGGTCCACGACATCTACGGCGAGGACTACAACGCCTGACCGACTGAACGGCCACCTGACCGACACCTTTTATATCTCGCTTGCCACAGTATCCGGTATACGATGGCGCACAGCCACGCCGCATTCACGGTTCGTCCCGCCCGCCGACCAGTCTCGGCTGCGGCGTGCTGCTGTTGCTGCTGACTTCTCCGTTCCGTCGTTGCTACCAGTAACGCCGGTTTCGCTTCGCTCGCGTTCCGACCGCATCCGCCACCGACTCCCATCGATATGATATTCGACCGACTCAGAGAAGACGTCCGCACCGCCCTCGCAAAGGACCCAGCAGCAACCAGCGCCATCACCGTCGCGCTCCTGTATCCCGGCCTGCACGCCGTCTGGGGCTACCGCATCGCCCACCTCCTGTGGGAGCGCGGCTTCGAGTTCACCGCCCGTGCGCTCTCGCAGTTCGTCCGCCTACTGACTGGCGTCGAAATCCATCCCGCCGCCAACATCGGCCGTCGGTTCTTCATCGACCACGGCGCCGCCGTCGTCGTCGGCGAGACGGCCGACATCGGCGACGACGTGCTGATGTACCACGGCGTCACGCTGGGCGGCGATTCGATGCGCCGCGAGAAACGCCACCCGACCCTCGAAGACGGCGTCACCGTCGGCGCGAACTCGACGCTCATCGGCGATATCGTCGTCGGCGAGAACGCCACCGTCGGCGCCGGCAGCGTCGTCGTCGAAGACGTCGCGCCCGAAACGACCGTTGCCGGGTCGCCCGCCGAACCCGTCGAAGGTACCGGCGCCGACCGCGCGACCTCCGAGGACGCCCTCGAGTGCGAGTAAGCTTTTAGCATCGAGCGCCTGCCTTCCGACGTGATTTCGCCGCACGAGACCCTGCGTGAGGACAGCTATCTCGGCCCGCTCGTCGAGCACCACGGCCACCTCGAACTTGACCCCGCCGACGACATGTTCGAGCGTCTGGTCGTCTCCATCCTCCGCCAGCAGGTGTCGATGGCCTCGGCCGCGGCGACCCGCGAACGCCTCTACGATGCCGTCGAGGTAACGCCCGAGGGTATCCTCGCGGCCGACCCCGAGACGCTCCGGGACGTTGGATTGTCCCGACAGAAGACGGGCTACGTTCGCAACGTCGCCGAGGCGTTCCGCGACGACTACAGCAAGGCCTACTTCGAGGAGTTGGACGACGAGGCGGTCGTCGACGAACTGACGGAAATCAAGGGTGTCGGCGACTGGACGGCCCGTATGCAGTTGCTCTTCTCGCTGGGCCGGCCCGACGTCTTCCCGGTCGGCGACCTCGGGATTCGCAAGGGCATGCGGAACCTCTTCGACGAGGACCTGACGCGGGCGGAGATGGTCGAGGAGGCCGAGCGATGGGCTCCCTACCGGAGCTATGCGAGTCTCTATCTGTGGCGCGTCGAGGAGGACATCGCCGATTCGGTCGCGGAAGTCGTCGGCGAGTAGCCACAGCGAGCGACAGGCGGCGAGTACCGGCCCCTGAGTAGCCGGAAACGACTTGAGGTCGCCGGGCGCGCGTTCGATATGGTCGATGCAAGCCTCGTTATCGCACTTTTGGCCCTGCTGACTGGGTTCATTACCGGCGCCGTCTTCTCCTTTGCCGGCGTCCCAATCCCGGCGCCGCCCTCGATTGCGGGCGTACTCGGCATCGTCGGCATCTACATCGGCTACAAGGCCATCGACTATCTCGGGTGGGGGTACAACCTCATCGAGGCACTCGGCCTGTAGCGAACGGAAGACCGATACGGGACGGTGTTCTACCGGGTTGTATGACCGACGAATTCGGCGTGTATCTGGTGACCGACGAGGGCCTTTCAGCGGGTCGCTCGACGGTCGAAATCGTCGAGGCCGCCATCCGTGGCGGCATCGATGTCGTCCAGTTGCGCGAAAAATCCGCCAGCGCGACCGACCGTTACGAACTCGGACGGAAACTCCGCGAACTGACCCGCGAGGCCGACGTTCCGCTCATCGTCAACGACCGCGTCGACCTCGCAGTCGCGCTCGATGCCGACGGCGTCCATCTCGGCGACGACGACCTGCCCGTCTCGGTCGCCCGCGAGCAGTTGGGCGAGGAGGCCATCATCGGCCGGTCGGTCTCGACGCCCGAGGCCGCCCGACGGGCCGAAGCGGCCGGCGCGGATTACCTCGGTGTCGGCGCCGTCTTCGCGACGGAGTCGAAAGGCGACGTGCCGCCCGAGGAGATGGGTATCGGCCTCGACCGGATTCGCGCGGTTCGAGAGGCGACGGACCTGCCGTTCGTCGGCATCGGCGGTGTGACGCCCGAAAACGCCGCGGACGTGGTTCAGGCGGGTGCCGACGGTGTTGCCGTCATCTCGGCGATTACGGGTGCCGACGACCCCGAAGCCGCGACTCAGGAACTCCACGATGCGGTCCGAGGGCGAGGGGTATCGGCTGATGTCTGAGGTCGATATCGACCTCTCGGCGGCGCTGGCGTCTGTCGAACAGGCCGGCCCGCTGGTCAACTCCGTGACGAACAACGTGACGGTCAACGACGTTGCCAACGTCACCCTGCACTGGGGCGGCCTGCCGGTCATGTCCGACGACGAACGGGAAGTCGGCGAGATGGTCTCGACCGCACAGGCCTGTCTGCTCAACATGGGCACGGTCGACGAGGCCGGCGAGCGGGCGATGATGGCAGCCGGCGATGCTGCCAACGAAAGCGACGTTCCCCTCGTCGTCGACCCGGTTGGCGTCGGCGCCACGTCGGTGCGGGACGGCGTCGCCGGACGGCTCGTCTCCGACCTCGACGTGACAGTCCTGAAAGGCAATTACGCCGAAATCACGGCACTCGTCGGAGAGGATGCGGAGGTCCGCGGTGTCGAATCGGTCGGCGAATACTCCGATATCGCCGAAACTGCCGTCGCCTGCGCTCGGGAACACGATACCGTCGTGGTCGCCTCCGGCGAGACGGACGTCGTTGCCACCGACGAAGCCGCCTACGAGGTGTCGGTCGGCCACCCGCTGATGGGACAGGTCGTCGGCACCGGCTGTATGCTCGGGGTCACCCTCGCGACGTTCGGCGGCGGCCTCGGCGTCGACCGGCCGCTCGAAATCGCGCTCGCGGGCACCGCCTGCTTCGGCCTCGCCGGCGAACGCGCAGCGGATGAGGGCGAATACAACGGCCCTGCGAGTTACAAAACGGCGTTCCTCGATACGGTCGCCAACATGGGTGCGGCGAACGCCCCCGTTGCCGACGAGCGTATTGAGCGGGTGCTTTCGGTGGAGTAAGGGCTGACTGTTTTAAAATCGAGAGATTGCATCCGCCGAGTGGGGCGCTTGAAAAGCGCCCCCGAGGCGGTTCACCGCGCGACCGCAGGGAGCGCGGGACCAAGGCCCGACCGCAGGGAGGGCCGCCGTGTCTTTTTCATCGAAGTTTTTGCCGGCGCGCGAAGCGCGCCGTGCAAAAAGTTCGTGGTTAGAAAGCGCCCGTCGTCACGTCGACGTCGGCGTAGAGGCTCTCCTTCAGCGAATCGTGGACGTGGCAGATGTCCTCGCCGAGTTCGAGAACGTCGTCTACCTCGTCGTCGCTGAGGTCGGCCTCGATTTGCATGTGGAAGCGAATCGCGGTGAGGTCGTCATCGTCGTTGATGTCGGCCTCGGCTTCGGTTTCGACCTTGCCGAGGTCGATGTCGAGTTCGTTCGAGGCGCCGGCACGGCAGGCGAACGTAAAGCAGGAGGCGTAGTCGGCGACGAGAACCTGATTGGGGCTGGGGCCTTCCTGCTCGGTTGCGTCGATGCTGAGTTCGAAATCGCCGGCACGGCTCAGCGCGTGATACTTCTCTTCGTTGACGGTGGTGGTGTTTATATCAGCCATAACAATCGAACGGTCGCACGGCACGCATAAAAAGGTGGGTCGCTTGCGGTCGGCTCCTGTCAGCCGTCCAGCGTGAACGTCTCTTCGCCTTTGAGGATGACTGCCTCGGCCTCGGTGCCGGTGGCCTTCAGTTCGCGTTCGAAGTCGGCGGTGTCGATTTCGATGGGCGGGAAGGTGTCGTAGTGCATCGGGGCGGCGTAGTCGACGCCGAGCCAGTCGGCGGCGATGGCGGCCTGTGTCGGCCCCATCGTGAAGTGGTCGCCGGCCGGCAGCGCGGCGAAGTCGGGCTCGAGGAACGGCCCGATGACGTCGCGC
Source organism: Natronomonas halophila (assembly GCF_013391085.1). Classification (NCBI taxonomy): domain Archaea; kingdom Methanobacteriati; phylum Methanobacteriota; class Halobacteria; order Halobacteriales; family Natronomonadaceae; genus Natronomonas; species Natronomonas halophila. Next base: position 3,030,887 of record NZ_CP058334.1, read on the forward strand.
ATCTCGGTCAGTAGGCTGGTGTCACCGGCGTGGTAGAAGGCGGTGTTGTCGCGGTCGGCTTCCTGCGTGGGCTTCTTTTCGCTGATGACGAAACCGCCCGGGACGCCGGCGGAGGCGCCGTAATCGGTCTCGATGCCGTTGGTGTGGGCCGCCTGTGTCATCGTCACCCACGCGTCGCCGCACTCGACGGTGCCACCGATGTTCATCCCTATCCCCCCGACGGCGTCGTAGTCGCCGAAGTTGTCCTCGACATAGGAGACCAGTTCCGGCACCGCGACGAGGCCAGCACCCTCGTAGCGGTCGACGTCGCCGATGTGGTCGGCGTGGCCGTGCGTGAGGAGGACGTAGTCGGGGTCCAGTTCCTCGGGGTCGGTGTCGGTCTTCGGGTTGTCGAAGAACGGGTCGATGAGTAGGTCGGTATCTTCGAGGCTCACATGCCACGTCGAATGACCGTACCAGGTAAGGTCCATAGCGGGTACAACTACTCAAGAATCACTAATAAGCGTACGTGACGCTATTTGTTCAAATACTGACACACCGTATCGATTCGAGGGAGTTAGGGCAGTCGACGCGCTCGGTCCGGTATGGACGTTCGGCGCGTCGACAGCGAGGCGGAGATGGCGGATGCCCTTACGGTTCGCCGTGAGGTGTTCATCGAAGAGCAGGGCGTCCCGGAGGACCTCGAAATCGACGGCAAGGACGAGGAAGCGATTCATTTCGTCGCCTACAGCGGGGGCGATGCCGTGGGTGCGGCCCGGCTCCGCGAGCACGACGAGGCGGCGGCGAAAGTCGAACGCGTGGCCGTCGTCGAGGACGAGCGGGAGACGGGACTGGGTCGGGCCATCATGGATACCGTCGAGGACGCCGCGCGAGCGGAGGGCTACGAGAGCGTTCTGCTCCACGCACAGGCGCCGGTTATCGGCTTCTACGAGACGTTGGGCTACGAAATCACGAGCGATGAGTTCGAAGAGGCGGGCATCCCCCATCGGGAGATGCGGAAGTCCCTCTAGCGGACCAGCGTGACGGTAGTGCCGGCCTTGCGGGAGACCTCGTCGGCGACGCTGCCGAGGGTCGCATCGGCGTAGCCACCGTGGCCGTGGCTCCCCAGAACAAGACGGTCGACGTCCTCTTCCTGCGCGTAGGAGAGAACGACGTCCGCAGGGTCGCCTTCCTCGATTTCCGTTTCGAGGGGGACGCCCGGGTCGCGCTCGCGTGCCTCCTCACAGACCGCTTCGGCCTGCTCTTGTGCCTGTTCCCACCAGTCGTCGCTGGCGCCCGGATAGTTCGCGGGCGCGTCCGTCGGCAGGTCCTCGGGGGCGACGTAACTCGGGTCCGTCGGGTCGATGACGGTGAGGGCGGTTACTTCGGTCGGGTCGCTATCGAAGGCCGCTTCGAGCGCGCGAAACGACGCCTCCGACCCGTCTATCGGCACGAGTACGTGCATACGCGGCGGTTCACATGGTAGCTACTTGACAGTAGGGGCCTTTTAGGGGCGGGCGGCCGATATCGTCAGTGTGACACGACTCGTCGTCGCGGTCGGTGGGAACGCCTTGGCCGCCGACGGTAGCTTCGACGCACAGCGCCGGACGGTCGCGGAGACGGCCGAATCGCTCGCCGCTGCCGTCGACGCTGAGGACGCCCTGGTCCTCACCCACGGCAACGGCCCGCAGGTCGGCAACAAACTGCTGGAAGTCGCGGCCGCCGACACCCCGGACCGCCCGCTGGACGTCCTCGTCGCGGAGACACAGGCGAGTCTCGGTAGTCTACTCGGCCGGGCGCTGGATGCTCGCCTCGACCGCCCGGTCTCGACGCTCGTGACACGAGCGGTCGTCGACCCCGAGAGTTCGGCCTTCGCGAACCCGACCAAACCCATCGGCCCGTGGTACACCGAGGAAGAAGCCGCCGACAAACCCTTCGAGACGAAAGACGTCGGCGAGGGCGAACGGTCGTATCGACGAGTCGTCCCCTCGCCCGAACCGACCGCCGTGCCCGAAACCGGGGCAGTCGATGCTCTGCTCGAAGCCGGCGAGGCCGTCATCTGCGGCGGTGGTGGCGGGATACCGGTCGCCCCCGAGGACGACGGCTCCGAGAGCATCGAGGCAGTCATCGACAAGGACTACACCGCGAGTATCGTCGCCGACGCCATCGATGCCGACCGCCTCGTCTTTCTGACGGACGTGGACTACGCCTATCTGAACTACGGGACCGACGACCAGCAGGCCCTCGAATCGGTGACGCCGGGTGAGGTCCGGGGGTATCTCGATGCGGACGAGTTCGGCGAGGGGTCGATGGGGCCGAAGATGGCGGCCTGTGCTCGCTTTGCCGAAGAGGGTGGCGAAGCCGTCATCGCGAGCATCGACGACCCCGCGGCCGCCCTGCACGGAAAGACGGGCACGACGGTCCGACTCGATTAGAACAGTTCGTCCTCGTAGGTATCGAGGAAGGTACCGAAATCGCCGTGGTGGAATTCCACGCGGTAGCGCGTGCGGACGATGGGTGGCTCCACGTCGATGACCGACCCGAGGTCGTGGGGTGTGCCGGCGATCACGCAGTCGGCATCGACGTTCGCGATGGTCGCTTCGAGGTCGGCAACCTGCTCGTCGGAGTAGCCGACCGCAGGCAGGAGGTTTTCGAGGTGTGGATAGTTCGCCAGCGTGTCGGCGACGGTGCCGACCGCGTGTGGACGGGGGTCGGCCAACTCCGTGGCGCCGTACTTCCGAGCGGCGATGGTCCCGGCCCCGTAGTCGGCATCGCCGTGGGTGAGCGTGGGGCCGTCCTCGACGACCAGCACACGCGCACCCCCGATGCGGTCGGGGTCGTCGACGGTCACGACCGAATCGGCGTGCCAGTAGTCGGCGTCGGTGTGCTCGCGGACGGTTCCCTCGACCTGCTGGATAGCCTCATCGTCGGCGCTGTTTTCCTTGTTCGAGACGACGACGTCGGCGCGCCGGAGGTTGGTCTCGCCCGGGTGATACCCCGTCGTGTCGTCCGGCCGGAGCGGGTCCACCAAGACGACGTGGATGTCCGGTTCGGCGAAGGCGAGTTCGTTGTTGCCGCCGTCCCAGATGACCACGTCGGCCTCGCCGGCAGCGTCGAAGACGTCGGCGTAGTCGACGCCCGCGTAGACGACGTGGCCGCGCTCGATGTGCTGTTCGAACTCCTCGCGCTCCTCGATGGTGACATCGGCGAGGTCCTCGCGGGTGGCAAAGCGCTGGACGCGGCGCTCCGCGAGGTCGCCGTAGGGCATCGGCTCCCGGACGACGGCGACGTCGTAGCCCCGGTCGTCGAGTTCGTCTGCAAGCCCGCGGGCGACCTGTGATTTCCCGCACCCCGTGCGGACGGCATTGACCGCGAGGACGGGCACGTCGACGGCGAGTTGTACCGAGTCGGGGCCGAGAATCCGGAAGTCGGCGCCCGCCGCTTCCGCGCGGGAGGCCAACTCCATCACGTGCTCGAAGGAGACGTCCGAGTAGGAGAAGACCGCTTGGTCGACGTCGTGTTCGCGAATCAGGTCTTCGAGGTCAGCCTCGGGTTCGATGGGGATGCCGTCGGGGTAGCCCTCGCCGGCCAGCGACGGCGGATAGCGCTCGTTCGTGGCTTCGAGTTCGCCGAGGTTCTGGCCCGGCGCCTGAGTGAAGGCGACCACGTCGACGTCCTCGCGGCCGCGAAAGACGGTGTTGAAATCGTGGTAGTCGCGGCCGGCCGCACCGAGGATGAGTACGCGCATTGCTATCGGTGTCGGCGCGCTCTCGCAAAAAGGTCAGGCGTTGACTTTCTTGGGGCTATGCTCGGAAGCGGACCCTACTCCGCGGCGTCGCGGATGACTTCAAGGTCCGTGTTCGTCCGGGCGTACTCCGAGAGGGGATGTCGCGCCTCGCAGTCCGGACAGTCGAACGATTCGCCGGGGTCCGGAAGCTCCGAGGGTGTCGCCTCCCAGTGCTTCTCACAGTCGGGACAGACCAGTTCGACAAACGCCTCCATACGAGTGGAATTCTCAGCGGTTGACATAAAAAGGACGTGGCAAATTCTATAGGTACTCGCCCAGCGTCTCGATGAACGCCCCCTGGTCCGGCGACGAAGAGAGGAACTCGATTTCATCGAATCCGGCCTCCTTGTGGCGTTCTCTGACTGCCAGCACGTCGTCGATATCGGTGGTGATGAGTCCCCACTCGTCCATCTCCGAGAGCGGCACCTCCCGGCCCTGGCGTTCGATTTCTCGGGGGTCGGCGACGCCCTCTGAGAAGTCGACGGCCATCGTCCCGCGCCAGAACGCGGCGGCTTCCCGGCAGGCGTCCTCGTCGTCGCCGTAGGAGACGAGGAACTGCCGGATGCGGTCGATATCTTCTGGGTCTCGGCCCGCTGTCTCTGCGCCGCGTTCCAGCGCGGGGACGAGTTCGTCCTCGTAGGTGTCGATATCCGCGAGCGTGAGGAAGCCGTCGGCGTACTTTCCGGCGACTTCGGCGGTGTTCGGTCCGTTGCCGGCGACGTACAGGGGAACGCGTTCGTCCGGTAGGGTGTAGAGGCGCGCGTCGTCGAGCGTCCAGTAGTGGCCGTCGTAGTCGTGGTAGCCGCCGTCCCACAGGCGGGTGATGATTTCGCAGGCGTCTTCGAGGCGGGCTTTCCGCTCGGGGTATTCCGGCCACTCGTAGCCGAGCGGCTTTTCGTTCATCGCCTCGCCCGTCGCCAGTGTGACGAAGGGCCTGCCGGGATACATCGCCCCGAGCGTGGCGAAGGCCTGTGCGATGAGGCCGGGGTGGTACCGGCCGATGGGCGGGGTGACGCCCGTCCCGAACCGAATATCGTCGGTGCGTTCGAGTGCGGCCCCGAGCCACGGCCACGCGGCGCCGCAGTGGGCGTCGGTGTGCCACCACGGATGGAAGTGGTCGCTGGTCCAGATGGAGTCGAAGCCGGCATCCTCGGCGGCCGTCGCGTGGTCCAGCAGCGTCGTCGGTGCGTGCTGCTCGTGGGCGGTAAAGAGGCCGGTGCGCATACGGGGCGTTTCTCAGGCAGCCAACAAAAGACTGGGGCGTCGCGGGCCTTCGTCGCCTGCGGCTTTCGTGAACTCTTAAGCGTCGGCCAACCAACGCGGGCGTATGCGACGTGTTCGATTCCGCGACCCCCACGGCGACATCCGCCACGGGGCGTGGGCCGACGAGGAGATTCGAGCCTTCCCGAGCGACGGCCAGCGAGTGACCGCCGACGAGGAGTATTTCGACCCAGCGGAGGTCGATGTCCTCCCGCCGACGGACCCCTCGAAAATCGTCTGTGTCGGCCTCAACTACGCCGACCATGCCGAAGAACAGGGCAAGGAGGTCCCCGACCGACCGCTGTTGTTCCTCAAGCCGCCGAACACCGTCGCCAGCCACGAGCAGACGGTCGAACTTCCGGAAGGCAAGGAACGCCTCGACTACGAGGCCGAACTCGGGGTCGTCATCGGCGAACGCGCCAGCGACGTCTCCGAAAGCGAGGCCAGCGACGTCATCGCGGGCTTTACCTGCGTCAACGACATCTCGAACCGCGACGACCAGGCCGTCGAGACCAACTGGGTCCGCGGGAAGGCCTTCGACGATGCGGCGCCCATCGGCCCCGTCGTCGCCTCGCCCGACGAGGTGCCACTGGACGCCTCGGTCAAATGCCGCGTCAACGGGGAACTCCGGCAGGACTCCTCCCGCGAGCAGTTCATCTTCACCGTCCCGGAACTCATCGCGGAGATTACCAACTACGTCACGCTGCAACCGGGCGATGTGATTTCGACGGGCACCCCGGAGGGCGTCGGCCCGCTCTCTGACGGCGACACCGTCGAAATCGAAGTCGAGGGCGTCGGTACCTTGCGAAACGAGGTTTCGATTCCCTGATGTACTACTGGTTCCGCCCCTCGGTCCATTTCTGCGAGACGGCGGACGCCGAGCGGACGCTCTGCGGAACGGAGATAACCGGTATGTCGCCGACGATTCGGCCGGTTCCCGATGGCGCGGACTCGGAGAAGTTGTTCGCCGACCGCGAAGCCAACGTCTGTGGCAACTGTCTGCGAATCGTTACGGCCGAGGACTGACGCAGTCCCCGACGACTCAGAACGGGAGGCCGTATCGGCTGGCGACGCCGAGGAGGCCGGCCACGAGCAGCAGGCCAGCAGCGAAGACGGCCGCCGCGAGGTAGAAGGACCGAGCCGCGCGTGCGGGTTCGCGAATCTTCTTCTCGTCGACGCCGCGCTGGGCTTTCGCGCTCCCGATTTCGACGGCAGCAGCAAGGGCCAGCCACAGCGCCAGCATCGTCAACACGAGATGGCCGCCGCCGCTGCCGGTCAGGCTTTCGGCGGTATACAGCGTCCCCGCGAGGTGGCCGCCACTGATAAATAGCAACACGGCGCTGCCGCGGGTCACCCACTGGAGTTTTGAGACGATACTACCGAAGGCTTCCGGTGACACCTCGCCGTCCATCGCCAGCGGGAGCACCGACCAGACGGCGAACAGCACCGACCCGGTCCACAACGCTGCGAACGCGCTATGGATGATATACATCGCGGTATCCAGAACCATATCGGCTATCCGGCCGCCCACTTCTTATAAACCAGCCAAGCGGCAGGCCGCTACGTGCCCCGTCGCCCGTCCCCGACCCGTCGGTGGGGTTTTGCCCACCGGCCACCAGGCGTGGAATATGAACCTTCGCGAGGCCTTCGCCCCCGAGGGCATCGTCGCCGTCGTCGGCGCGGGCGGCAAGAAGTCGACGCTATACGCGCTCGCCGCCGAATGCCAGCGCGCGGTCGTCACGACGACGGTCCGCATCCCGCCGTTCGAGGGTCACGTCGACCGCCTCGAAATCACCGACGACCCCGTTGCGGTCCTCGAAGCCAACGACGAGTGGCCGCTCGGACTGGTCCCCGGTCGCGATGGCGACCGGAAGCGGTATCTCGGCTACGAGACGGATACCGTCGACGCGATGGTCGAAGCGACCGACGCACCCCTGCTGACGAAGGCCGACGGCGCACGCACGCGCTGGCTGAAAGCGCCGAAGGAGGACGAACCGCAGATTCCCGACGCCGCGAGCGTGGTCGTCCCTGTCGCCAGCGTCAAATCGGTCGGCGAACCGCTCGCCGAAGAACACGTCCACCGTCCCGAACGGGTCGCCGACCTCACCGGCCGCGAACCCGGTGAGGAGATTCAACCCGAAGACGTCGTCACCGTGCTCACCCATGAGAACGGCGGCCTGAAGGACGTTCCCGAGGACGCGCGCGTGGTCGCTCTCTTGAATATGGTCGACGACGAACCCCTCGAAGCGACAGCACGCGAAATTACCGACGAGGTTCTCGCTCACCCGCGCATCGACCGGGTCGTCCTCGGTCGAATGGACCTCCGAAAGGTCGTCGACGTCGTGGCGTAGCGCGGCTATTCGTCCACCAGTTCGAACGTCGCTTCGACGGTTGCAGTTACCTCGATGGGGTCCGGTTCGAAGCCGTCCGGGCCTTCTGCCAACGCGTCGTCGACGATGCTCTCGAAGCCGTCCGACCCCCCGGTCGTCGTCACGTCTAGCAACTCGCCGACAGCGAGTCCCTCCGGCGCGGCGATGGCCTCCGCGTCCTCGCGGGCCGTCGTCATCGCATCCCTGAGTGCCTCGCGACGGAGTTTCGCTTGGGTGTCCTCGCTCACTTTGAAAAAGACGTCCCGGATGCCCGTCCCCGTGGCGGCGTCCGTGACCGTCGTCACGACATCGCCGGCCGTCTCGGGCCGACAGTCGACGGTCATCTCCACCAACGCGCGGTGGTCCGGGTCGCTTTCGTTCACGCCGAAGGCGTCGTCCTGATTCTCGATTCGAGCGCTCGTCGTTCGGATCTCTTCGGGGTCGATTTCCTCGTTCTGCAGCGCGTCACGGACCGAGGCCTCGGCATCTCGCGCCCGGTTGCGAGCGTGCGTTGCGCTGTCGGCCCGCCCCTCGACCCACACCTCGACCGCGGCGAACGTCGCCGTCGCGGTCGCACGCCCCTCACCGTCGACCGTCACCGTTCGGTCGGTCATGGCCCAATCGAGGTGCGGCCAGCGTATAATTCCTTGTCAGACGGTGACGTGCTTAGAACTCCTCGACGTGCGGGCGCAAATCGAGTTCCAGTGTCCACGCCGAGCGGTCCTGCTCGACGAGATACCAGTAGTTGTCGGCAATGGCATCTGGGTCGAGGTACTCCTCAGAGTCGTCGGGGTCGCTACCCGGCGGCAGGATGCCGCCGTCGATGACGACGTGGGCGACGTGGACGCCTTCCGGGCCCAACTCGCGGGCCATCGATTCGGCGAGGCCGCGGCAGGCGAACTTGGCGGCACTGAATCCCACGGCGCCCTCACGACCCCGGACCGACGTCGTCGCGCCGGTGAAGATTACGGTCCCGCCATCGCCCTCGACCATATCGGGGACGGCCTCCTGTGAGCAGTGCAGTGCCGATTCCGGGCCGACCGCCAGTGCCTGCCGAAAGTCCTCGGGGTCCTGTTCCAGCAGGCCGTCCCACGACGCCGCGCTGGCGTGATTGACGAGGATATCGACCGCGCCAAAGCGCTCGCGCGTCCGCTCGAAGGCCGCCTCGATGTCGTCGCTATCGGTGAGGTCCGTCGGAATGGCTGTCGCATTGCCCGGCGTTTGGTCCCGCAGTCGGTCCGCGAGTGAGTTGAGATACGATTCCGAGCGCGCAAGCAGGGCGACCGAACAGCCCTCCTCGGCGAACCGCTCGGCGATGGACTCTCCCAGTCCCGGTCCGACCCCAGCGATGACTGCCGTTCGTGACATGAGGGAGCCATCGGACGCCAGCGCCAAGAAATGCCACCCAGAACTCTACAACTGCTCGCTTGCCCACGCCAAATCTTCGGGCGTATCCACGCTCTCGAAACTGTTGAGCGAGCCGTGGTCGATCAGGTCGGCCCGCTCGACGATGTCGTAGTCCAGCGAGAACAGGGGTTCGATGATGCGCGTGTCCTCCTCTTCGAGGGCCTCTTCGCAAGCGTCGGCCATTGGCTCGGGGCGATAGACCGCATGGAGCGGTTCGAACCAGTCGCCTGGTCGGGGGACGGCGGCGTCGTGGCCGTCCGCGCGCTCGAAGAGATAGTCGAAGAGGTCGGGGTCCAAAAGTGGCATATCCGCCGCGGCGATGGCGGCGTACTCCGTCTCGGCGGCGCGGAGGCCTTCCGCGATACCGCCGACGGGCCCGCGGTCGGGTTCCTCGTCGATGGCGAAGACGGGGTCGAGGTCCGACAGCGCGTCGGCGATGGCTTCGCGTTGGTCCTCCCGGCAGTTGACTACGAGTTCGTCCGTCGCGTCGAGCAGGCGCTCGGCGGTGTGTCTGATGACCGGTTTGCCGGCCAGGTCGGCGACCACCTTGTCCGTGCCGCCGAACCGGACCGACCGCCCGCCGCCGACGATGACGCCCGCTCTTGGTCCGTCTGTCATTGCGTGACCCTTGGTTCGGGTTCGGTTATAAACCCTCGATGGGTGGCGGACGGACGCGACCGTTCAGTCGTCGGTCCGTGCCGCGGCCGAGTCGGGGATTTCCTTCGCGTCATCCAGCGGCGAGACGCGAACGCTCGCGACCTTGTACTCGGGAATCCCGCTTGTGGGGTCGTAATACTCGCCGGTCAACTCGTTTGCCGCCCCATCCGCGAAGTGCATGGGAATGAAGACGACGCCCTTGCCGGGCCGGTCGGTCACCTGTGCGCGTACCTCGATACTGCCCCGAGGGGAATCCACGCGGACGTACTGCCCGTCGGAAATCCCGAGGTCGGCGGCCGTCTCGGGGTGAACCTCGACGAAACTCTCGGCGACGTGGTCCGTGAGGGCGTCGACCCGCCGGGTCAGCGTCCCGGTGTGGAAGTGATACAGCACGCGCCCGGTCGTCAGCGTGAGGGGGTATTCCTCGTCGGGCAACTCGCCGGGTTCGCCCATGTCGGCGGGGACGAACCGGGCTTTGCCGTCCTCGAAATTGAAGCCGTCCTCGTAGAGGAACTTGGTACCGGGGTCCTCGGCGTTCGTGCAAGGCCATTGCAGGCCCCCTTCGTCTTCGAGCCGGTCGTGGCTGATGCCGCCGTAGATGGGTGCTACACGAGCGATTTCATCCATGACTTCGGCCGGGTCGTCGTAATCCCAGTCGGCGCCCATCCGGTTGGCGAGTTGCTGGACGACGCGCCAGTCGGCGCGGGCCTCGCCCGGCGGGTCGACGACGGGATTGACCTTCTGGACGCGGCGTTCGGTGTTGGTGAAGGTACCCGATTTCTCGGCGAAGGAGGCGGCGGGCAAAATTACGTCAGCGTACTCGGTCGTTTCGGTCGGGAAGATATCGAGGACGGCGAGGAACTCCAGTTCGTCGAGGGCCTCTTCGGCGTGGCTGATGTCGGGTTCGGACATCGCCGGGTTCTCGCCCATGACGAACAGGCCGCGAACGTCGTCGTTGTGGATGGCTTCGAAGACCTCCGTTACTTTGAGGCCGACCTCCTCGGGCGGGCGAACGCCCCAGACGTCCTCGTAGCGGTCGACGGTTTCGGGGTCGGTCACGTCGCCGTAGCCCGGGAGTTTGTTGGGGAGGGTACCCATGTCGCCGCCCCCGCCCTGGACGTTGTTGTGGCCGCGGAACGGCGAGAGGCCGGCGTTCGGCTTGCCGACGTTGCCTGTCAGCAGCGCGAGGTTCGCCATCGCCAGCACGTTGTTCGTCCCGTGGCTGTGCTGGGTGAGGCCCATCGCCCACCCGAAGACGACCGAGTCGGCCTCGGCGATGGTTTCGGCGGCCTGTGTCAGTTCGTCGGGGGCGATACCCGCGAGTCGCTCGACTTCCTCGGGCGTGAACGGGTCGACTTTCTCCCGCAACTCCTCGAAGTTGTGGACGTGCTCTTCGACGAACGCCTCGTCGTAGAGGTCCTCCTCGATGAGATACCGGGCCATCCCGTTCATCCACGCCACGTCGTAACCGGGGTTCGACCGGAGGTACTGGTCGGCGTGTTCGGCGACGCCGACCTTCCGCGGGTCGACGACGACGAGGTCGGCGCCGTCCCGGACGTTGCGCTTGATCTTCGTCGCCAGCACGGGGTGGGATTCGGTCGTGTTGGTCCCCGAGAGCAGGTAGGCGTCGGCGTTGGCCACGTCGTCGATGCTGTTGGACATCGCGCCGTAGCCGACCGACTGGAGCAGTGCGGCGACCGTCGAGGAGTGACAGAGGCGCGCGCAGTTGTCGACGTTCGGCGTCTCCAGCACCGTCCGCGCGAACTTCTGGAGGAGGTAGTCGTCCTCGTTGGTACACTTCGAGGAGGCGAAGGCGGCGACCGAATCGGGGCCGCCCGCTTCGCGAATTTCGCCCAACTCAGAGGCAATCCGCTCCAGGGCTTCGTCCCACGAGGCTTCGCGCAATTCGCCGTCCTCGCGAATCTGGGGCGATTCGAGGCGGTCCTCGCGGTCGACGAATCCGTAGCCGAACTTGCCCTTCACGCAGGTCGAGAAGTCGTTGGCTGGCGCGGCGTCTGGGTCGGTCGCGCGCACGCCGAGGATATCGTCGTCCTTCGAGTGGACGTCGAACCGACAGCCGACAGCGCAGTAGCCGCAGGTGGTTTCGGTCACGTCCATTTGCTTCATCCGGGCATCTCCGACCTGTTTCGCGATGCCGAAGAGGATACCCTCCGAGAAGACGCTCGCAGCGACGTCCTCGGCGGCGTGCTCGCCGGCCTTCACCGCGCGGTCGCCAACCGATTTCGCGCCCGATTTGGCCTTCCGCTTGGCGCGGTCCATGAAGCCAGCGACGCCTGCTTCGGCGGCTTCACCGCGTGCAGGTTCGTCGCTGTCGGGGATGCTCTTGGTTCCGCGGTCGTCGCGTTCCAGCACCTCGCCGACGGAATTGCGCTGGGTGAATCCGGGGAACGGAAGCGTCGTCGCGTCGACCAGTCCTTCCTCGACCAGACTCCCGGTCGGACAGACGGTCGCGCAATGGCCGCAGGTGACGCAGGTCGAATCGGCCATCGTCTCTGCGCCGGTCTGGAAGCCGATGCGGGCGTCCTCGCCCGTTCCATCGACGCGGAGGACGCCTTCGACCTGCACGTCGTTGCAGGCCTCGACGCATCGGTTGCACATGATGCACTTGTTGCGGTCGATGTGGATGGGCGAGGAGGCATCGAGCGGTTCGTACTCGCTTCGGTCGTCGAGGACGCCGTATCGCGGGTGGGTGACGTCCTGTTCGATGGACGTGTCCTGCAGTTCACAGCGGCCGTTCTTCCCGCAGGTCGTACACCGGAGGTTGTGGTTCGAGAGGACGAGGTCGAGATTGACGCTTCGGGCCTCTTCGGCCTCGGGCGCGTCCGTCTCGACGGTCAACCCGTCCTCGACGGGCGTCGAGCAGGAGGCCACGAGGCCCTCGTCGGTTTCGACGACGCAGGTCCGGCAGGTCGACCGCGGGCCGATTTCCTCGGCGGCCTCGGTGTCGCGGTCGTAGTGACACAGCGCGGCCACGTCGCTGCCGGCGGCCTCGACGGCATCGAGTAGGGAGGCGTCCGCCGGGACGACGACGGTTTCGCCGTCGACGGTGAGGGAGACTGGTTCGCCGTCGTCGGAGGCTGTCTTCTCGGGTCGTGGGGGGTCGTTGGCGGTCCCCGTTCGGAAATCCTCCGTCAGCGGTGTTGAGGGACGGGGGTCCTCGATGTTGGGGACGCCGGGCGTCGGTTCAGAACTAGAGGAGTCGTCGGCACTCATTGCATCCCTCCGCAGGCGCCGGCCGGACACCGGCCCTTGGCGTGAGCGCGAAACTCGCTTTCGAACTCCGAGAGCGCCGTCTTGACGGGCCGGGCGGCCGCCTCGCCGAACGCACAGAGGCTGGTCGTCCGCATCGTCCGGGCCAACTCACGGATGTCACCAGCGTCAAAAGTACCGTCGTAGACCCCCCGAAGTGATTCGTGGAGTTGTTTTGACCCTTCGCGGCACGGCACACACCTCCCGCAGTTCTCCTCGCGGGCGAAGGCTGCCCGCTCGCCAACCGTCGCGACGATACAGCGGTCGGTGCTCAGTACCTCGATTGCGCCCTCGGTGCCGAGGCCGGCGCCCGTCATCGCCGGCGCGCTCGCGGGGGTGTCGAGGTTCCGGGTCAGGCCACCGAAGCGCCCGCCGACGGCGTAGCGGGCCGCGTCAGGCGTTTCGACGGCATCGAGCGCACGGGAAAGCGGCGCTCCGGTCGATAGTTCGACGGTTGCGGGTTCCGGTACGTCCCCGCCGATGGTGACGAGGCGCGTTCCGGGGTCCGCGGCTTCGGCGTCAAAGGCGTCGGGGTTCTGCCACAGTTCCGCGAGTTGGAGAAGCGTCCGGGGTGTGTGGACCAGCGTGGGTCGGCCGTAGAGGCCCCATTCTTCCGGTCCCGGCGGACGGCGGCGGGCCTCGATGCGGTCGTTGCCTTCCAGGGCTTCCAGCGCCATCGTCGGTTCGCCGACTCGGAACGAGGAATCGGCGCGGGCGACTTGCCACTCGCCGACGGCTTCGAGTCGGTCCGCAAGCAAATCGTCCTCCGCGGGCGCGAAGGCGACGATGTCCTCTGCCCCGACAATTTCGGCGACGGCGCTTGCAGCGCCCCACACGCGACCGGCCGCCGAAACGCCACAGAGGCGGTCCGCACCAGTTTCAGGGTCGGCGTCGTTCGCGTGGACGACAAGCATCGGGTCGCCGTCGGCGTCTCGGGTTCGGTTCCAGTATTCGGCGAGCGGTTCGTCGCCGGCGACGTCGGCGCGGCCGCGACCACGGAGGTCGACGCGTTCGACGGTCCTTATGGCGTCGTCGGGGTCCTCGCGTACCTCCGGTGCGATGGGGTTCGGAATCGCGTCGGGTGCGTGCCAGCCGAAGCCGTCGAGCACGCGCGGTGTGCCCACGGTGAGCGACCCCGATTCGGGCGTCGGTGGCTCCTCGCCGACCGCCATCGCTTCGGCCTCGCCGGTCAGCAATCGACCGTCCTCGGCGGCCGAGACGATGCGCTCGATAGTCGTCTCGGTGACGGCACCGTAGAGCGCGGTTCGGCCGTCGACGGTCGCGTAGACGTGCGGGCCGCCGGGCGCGCCGGTCGGTCCGGTTTCCAGCACGCGCGTCCGGTCGGCGAACTGGCGTGCGACCGCGAGTACGTCGGCGTCCCGTCCCGCTACGTCGCCGACCGCGACCCTGACGGTCGGCGTGTCGGGGCTGTCGTTCATTTCGTGTACGGTGGGACGATTGCCTCAAAAACGTTGCCGCGGGACGCGAGAGATGGACGCCTACTTAAGATATGGCGCCCAGAGGGTCGTATATGGAACCACGGGACCTCTCGTCGCATATCGCCTACGAGGCGGGTCGAGGGGTCGAGGAGGTGGCCCGCGAACTCGGACTCGATTCCGACGAGTTGGTGAAACTCTCCTCGAACGAGAACCCCTTCGGTCCCTCGCCACAGGCCGCAGCGGCGATTCGCGATTACGCGCCGAAAGTCCACACCTATCCGAAATCCTCGGCGACGGACCTCCGGGAACGACTCGCCGAGCAGTGGGCCGTCACGAAATCCCAGATATGGCTCGCCAACGGCGGGGACGGCGCGCTGGATTACCTCGCCCGCGCGATGCTCGAACCGGACGACGAAGTGCTCGTCCCCGACCCCGGATTCGCCTACTACGGGATGAGCGCCCGCTACCACCACGGCGAAGTCAACGAATACCCCATCCGAAAGGAGGAGGGCTTCGCCCAGACGGCCGATGCCGTCCTCCCGCACTACGACGGCGAGCGCATCGTCTACCTCACCAGCCCCCACAACCCGACCGGCAGCGAGGTGTCGCTGTCGGCCGTCGAGGAAATCGCAGACGAGACGGGCGAGGACACACTCGTCGTCGTCGACGAGGCCTACGGCGAGTTCTCCGATTCGCCCTCCGCTATCGCACTGGTCGAGGAACGCGAAGACGTGGCCGTCCTCCGGACGTTCTCGAAGGCCTACGGCCTCGCCGGCGTCCGCCTCGGCTATGCTATCGTCCCCGGCGAGTGGGCCGACGCCTACGCCCGGGTGAACACGCCCTTTGCAGCCTCGGAAATCGCCTGCCGTGCCGGCCTCGCCGCGCTCGGCGACGATTCCCACGTCGAACAGACCGTCCAGGCCACCAAGTGGGCACGGGAGTACATGTACAACAACCTCGATTGCCACACCTGGGAAAGCGCCGGTAACTTCGTGCTGTGTGAGGTCGGCGACGGCAGCGAGGTTGCCGAGGCGGCCCAGAAGGAAGGCGTCATCGTTCGGGATACGACCTCCTTCGGCCTACCCGAGTGCGTCCGGGTTACCTGCGGCACCCGCGACGAAACCGAACGCGCTGTGGAGGTGCTGAACGACCTCCTATGAGAGTCGTCGTCACCGGCACTCCCGGCACGGGCAAGACCACCGCGACCGAGCACGTCGAGACGGACCTCGACGTTATCCATCTCAACGACCTCATCCGCGAGGAGGGCCTTGACGAGGGCGAAGACCCCGAACGCGGCAGTCTCATCGCCGACATCGACGCCCTTCAGGAGCGTCTCGCCGACCGCGATGACGTCCTCATCGAATCCCACCTCGCCCACCATCTCGATGCGGACCGCGTGGTCGTCCTTCGCTGTCATCCACGCACGTTGCGCGAACGGCTGCTCGACCGCGGCGAGGACGGTGCGAAAGCAGCGGAAAACGCGGAAGCCGAAGCCCTCGACGTCATCCTCTCGGAGGCCGTCAACGCCCACGGTATCGAGAACGTCTACGAAATCGACACGACCGACCGTTCGCCGGAGGCCGTCGCCGAGGACATCGAGGAAGTCATCGACGGCGACCGGGACCCCTCCGCTGGAGAGGCGGACTTCATCGATTACCTATGACGCTCGATAAGTTCCGTCACGTCGCCGACCGCTTCCTCGAACCCTTCGTCACCGCCGCCGACCGGGTCGGTCTCACCCCGGACGGCGTCAGCATCATCGCCTTCGGCTTCGCCGTCCTTGCCGGGATCGCCTACGCTCTGGTCGGCCACGCCGTCGGCCCCATCGAACCGACGCCGCTGCTGTACGCTGCCGGTGCCGCCTTCGTCTTCCTGAACGGCTGGATGGACCTGCTGGACGGTTCGCTCGCCCGCCGGCAGGGCGTCGCCTCGAAAGCCGGCGACCTGCTGGACCACGTACTGGACCGCTACGCCGACATCGTCATCATCGCCGGCCTCGCCGCTGGCACGACCCAGTACCTGCTTGGCCTGCTCGCGATTACGGGCGTGCTGATGACCTCCTATCTCGGCACGCAGGCCCAGGCCGTCGGCCTCGACCGCGTCTACGGCGGCCTCGTCGGGCGCGCGGACCGCCTCGCCATTATCGGCATCGTGACGCTGGTTGCCGCCTTTTATACCAGCGCGCTCTATGGCCTCACGCTCGTCGGATGGCTGCTGGTCTTCTTTGCCGTCGTGGGGCACTTTACTGCACTCCAGCGGTTCTACTACGCGATGGCCGCTTTGGATTGAGACGGGCCGAGAGGGATTTGAACTGGAGCAAGACGGTCGGCCTCGCTTCGCTCGTCTCGCGTGGTTCAAATACCCCTGCCGTTTTCCTCGTCGTGAATGCCCGAGGAGCGCTCCGCTGATGCTCCGCGCTACTCGGTGTAATACTCCTCGGAAAAGCGGGCCGAGAGGGATTTGAACTGAAGAAAGACGTGCTCACTCGCTACGCTCGCTGCGCGCGCCTTTCAGAGTTCAAATCCTCTCTTGGCTATTCCTCGCGCTCACGAGATAGTTCGCGCGAGGAAGTAGCGGGCCGAGAGGGATTTGAACCCTCGACCGACGGCTTAAGAGGCCGTCGCTCTCCCTGACTGAGCTATCGGCCCTGCGACTCATGGTAACCGCGGTTCATTCAAATAGGTTGCGTTCCGGCCGTCCATCGGGACGACGTCGCACGGTTCGGACAGTACGGTCCTATTAAGTACGCTGCGACCCTCGGCACGGCTACCATGAGCAGCGCCATCTCGATGGCCTCGATGTCGACATATGCGATTCTCGGCTGCGGCAGCGTCGGCCATGCCGTCGCCGAGGAACTCGTCGCGGAGGGGAAGGACGTCCTCATCCTCGACCGCGACGAGGGTCGTGTCGAGGCGCTTCGGGACCAGGACCTCGATGCGCGGACCGCAGACATCGCTGAGGAAACGGTCGCCGAGGCCGTCGCGGACCGCGACGTCGTCCTCATCCTCTCGCCGAACGTCGAGGCCAACAAGAAGGCCCTCGAAAACATCCGCGAGCGGGGCGAAGAACAGTTCATCATCGTCCGCGCCTCGGACCCCGTCACCGCCGACGAACTCTCCGATGCGGGCGCCGATGTCGTTATCAACCCCTCGGCGGTCATCGCGGATTCGGCGCTGCGCGCGCTCGAACAGGGCGAACTCGAGTACAAGGCCGCCCAACTGGCGGACGTTCTCGACGACGCAGAGGAACTCGCGATTCTCGCCCACCGGTCGCCGGGACCGGACTCCATCGCCTCGGCCGTCGCGCTGAAGGCCATCGCCGCGGCCTACGATGTCGAGGCCGACATTCTCTATCGCGGCGAAATCGGCCATCAGGAGAACCGGGCGTTCGTCAATTTGCTCGGTATCGAACTGACGCCGTTCTCGGAGGCCGACCTCGCAGGCTACGACACCATCGCGCTGGTCGACTGCGCGAAGGCCTCCGAACCGGTCGTCGACCGCGACGTCGACATCTTCATCGACCACTTCGAATCCGAAGTCGAATACAACGCCGAATTTACCGATATCCGGCCGAACGTCTCCTCTACCTCGACGATTCTGACGAAGTACATTCAGGAGTTCGACCTCAGTCTTCCGGAGGAGGTCGCCACGGCGCTGCTCTACGGGATTCGCGCGGAGACGCTGGACTTCAAGCGGGATACCACACCCGCGGACCTGACGGCAGCGGCGTACCTGTATCCGTTCGCGAACCACGACACGCTCGAACAGGTCGAATCGCCGTCGATGAGCCCCGAGACGCTGGATGTCCTCGCCGAAGCCATCCGGAACCGCGAGGTCAAGGGCAGCCACCTCGTCTCGAACGCAGGGTTCATCCGCGACCGGGACGCCCTCTCGCAGGCGGCCCAGCACCTCCTGAATCTGGAGGGTATCACCACCTCGGCCGTCTTCGCCATCGCCGACGACACCATCTACCTCGCGGCGCGTTCGAAGGACATCCGGATGAACATCGGCAACGTGCTACAGGAGGCCTTCGACGAAATCGGCGAAGTCGTCGGCCACTCGACGGACGCCTCGGCGGAAATTCCGCTGGGCATCTTCACGGGACTGGAGATTACGGGGGACAACCGCGAGACGCTGCTGCAGTTGACCGAGGAAGCGGTGCGGTCGAAACTGTTCCAGGCCCTCGGCGTCGAGGGCGGCAGCAGCGGCGGCGAGAGTTCGAACGGGAGTTAGGCGGGCGCTTCTTCTTCGTCGGGCTGTCGGAGCCGTTCGACGACTTCGTTGACGAGGACTATGTCGCCGACGGCGCGGACCCAGCGATACGGGATGATGACGCCGTTCGATTCGCCGACGCGTGCGTCGAACAGGTCGCGGTTGACCTCGCCCAACGCGAGGCCGGTGACGAGTTCCTGGTCGACGTCGAGTTGGATGTCCTCGACTTCGCCGACGAAGACGCCGTTGTTCGAATATACTTCACGCCCGACAAGCGCGGTAATCTCCTGAGGGACGGACTCCGGTTCCATAGCGGGCGGTGGAGTGGCCAGCCCTTAACTGTTGCCGGTACCTGCCGTCGCGAGACGCCCAAATAGACACCGTCTGGCTACCGACACTCCCCATGCGCGGCTCGTGCACCTGCCCAAAGGAGTTAACGTCGCCTATCCACTATCGGCTTCCATGAGCGACGCAGAGGATATCGAGGACATCCGCGAACAGAAAAAAGAGCAACTGCAGGCGACCGCAGGCTCGCCGGGCGAGCCGATTCACATCGAAAGCACGGACCACCTCGAAGAGGTCCTCGCGGAGAACCACGTCGTCCTCGTGGACTTCTATGCCGACTGGTGTGGCCCCTGTAAGATGCTGGCACCGACCGTCGAGGAGATCGCGGCCGAAACCGACGCCGCGGTCGCGAAGGTCGACATCGACGAACTCCAGAACCTCGCGCGCGAGTATCAGGTGCAGGGCGTCCCGACGCTGTACCTGTTCGTCGACGGCGAAACCGCAGACCGGATGGTCGGCGTTCAGGACAAGGCGACGCTCGTCGAGAAGATCGACGCCAACGCCTGATTACTCGGGCTTTTCTCGCTTTTTGACGGATAGCGACTGTTTGGGCGAGCAGCGTAGCCCTTCGTTGAACACGAGTCCCCAGTAGATTTATTTGGCTGTAAACTGCTGTGGCTAGCGTGGTTTACGAGACAGGTAACGAAACGGTCGACGACGCGGTCCGGCGGGTACTCGACGGCGAAACCTTAGACCGGACCGATGGGCTGGCGCTTATCGCCCAACCGGCGGAGGCGCTGGCTGCGGGCGCCGATATCGTGCGCCGCCACTACTCGGACGGCACGGTCGACGCTTGCAGTATCGTCAACGCCAAAGCGGGCGATTGCGCGGAGGACTGCGGGTTCTGTGCGCAGTCGGCCCATTTCGACACCGGCATCGACACCTACGGCTTCCTCGGCCCGGAGAAGGTACTCGAAGCCGCAAAGCGAGCAGAAGCCGACGGTGCCCAGCGGTTCGGCATCGTCGTCGCTGAAAAGGGCGTCTCGAAGGAACACCGCCCCGACGAGTGGGCCGAAATCGTCGAGGCGATTCGCCTCGTTCGCGACGAAACCGATGTCGAGGTCGACGCCTCGCTCGGCCTGCTCACACAGGCGGAGGCTGAGGAACTCGCTGCTGAGGGACTCAACCACTACAATCACAACATCGAGACCTCCCGTCGGTACTTCCCGGAGGTCGTCGGCACCCACTCCTTCGAGGACCGCCTGAAGACGCTTCGCCGCGCGAAGAACGCGGGCATGGACCTCTGTGCCGGCGTCATCCTCGGGATGGGCGAATCGCCGACCGACCGCGTCGACGCTGCCATCGAACTGCAGGATATCGGCGTCTCGTCGCTGCCGGTCAACATTCTCAATCCCGTCGAGGGAACGCCGATGGGCGACGCCGACCACGCTGACATCTCGAAGACGGAGGTGCTCAAGACCATCGCCGTCTACCGCTTTTTACATCCCGATTCGCGGGTGCGACTGACGGGCGGCCGCGAGGTCAACCTCGCACCGGACGAACAGCACCTGCCCTTCGAGGCCGGTGCGGACGGCCTCCTGACAGGCGATTACCTCACGACGGAGGGCCAGGACCCCGGCGACGACATCGACATCATGCAGCGGGCCGGCCTGGAACCGAACCGCGAGGTGAACGAGTTCGACCCCGACGAGGTGAAAGAGCGGCACCGCGAACCGGCGCCTGATACCGCCGTCGGAACCGCAACGAGCAACGCACAGAGCGAACTGGACGACTGACACGATACATCTATGGACGACATCAACTTCGCCGTTCTCGGCACCGGTGGCATCGGCCGACGAGCACTCGACTACTCCACGCGGAAGGACCATCTCACCCCCGTCGCGGCGTGTGACCGCCACGGCGTCGCCGTCGACCACGACGGTCTCGACGTCGAGGAACTGCTGGCTGCGACGGAAGGCAACATAGCAAGCGAGGGGCGACGCCCCTCGGAAGAAGCGAGCGGCGACCATCGTGAGCCGCGAGCAGATGGTGGTACGCAAGCGGTCAAACAATCCGGCGCGATGAAAGGCGTCGCGGCCTCCGTACAGGCCGAACCCACGGAAACGCCGATTGACGACATCATCGCCGAATCGGACACCATCGACGCCGTCCTCATCGCCCTGCCGAACCTCGAACACGACTTCATCCCGAACGTCGGCGAGCGCTTCGCCGAGGCCGATTACGAGGGCGTTCTCGTGGACGTGCTCAAGCGCTCCCGCGTCATCGACATCCTCGACGAGCGCGAAGAAACCTACGAGGATTCGGGTATCACTTTCGTCTGTGGCGCGGGTGCAACGCCGGGCTTCCTGACGGGCGCCGCGGCGCTCGCCGCCCAGTCCTTCGTCGAAATCGAGGCGGTCGAAATCCACTGGGGCGTCGGCCTCAAATCGGGCTACGAGGACAACCGTGGCACCGTCCGGGAGGATATCGCCCATCTCGATGGCTACGACATCGAGACCGCGCGCAATCTCACCGACGAGGAAATCGAGGAAATCGTCGCCGAACACGACGGCCGAATCGAGTTCACCGACATGGAACACGCCGACGACGTCCTGCTGGAACGCGCCGGTATCTGCGATGCCGAGGACGTCACCGTCGGCGGGGTCCTTGACGTCCGCTCCGACGAGAAGCCCACGACGACCACCGTCCGCGTGACCGGGCGCACGTTCGACGGCGAGCGCGGGACGAACACGTTCCAACTCGACGACGCGACGAGCATGGAGGCCAACGTCAACGGCCCCGCACTCGGTTATCTGAAGGCCGGCGTCCGCCGGAACCGCGCCGGCGAATACGGCGTCTTCGGGCCCGCCGACCTGATGCCCGGATTTTAAATGAGCCTCCAGCACGCCCACGGATTCGACCTCGAAGCACGCCTCCGTGAGCGCGAACGGCAGGGCCTCCGCCGGTCGCTGGACCCAGTCGAGGAGGTTGCTGGCCGCGCTCGCGTCGCCGAGGACCCGAACGGCGACGCGCCGGCCTTCGGCGAGGAGCGTCTGGTCTTCGCCGCGAACAACTACCTCGGACTGGCGGGCGACGAGCGCGTGGCGGCCGCCGCAGCGAAGGCGGCCCGCGAAATTGGCACCGGTGCCGGCGCCTCCCGACTCGTCGTCGGCGATACGCCCGCGCACCGCTCGCTCGAACGCCGACTGGCCGCAGAGAAGGACGCCGAGCGCGCGCTGGCGTTCTCGTCGGGATACGCGGCAAACGTCGGGACGATTACCGCACTCGACCCCGACGTCATCTTCTCCGACGAACTGAACCACGCAAGCATCGTCGACGGCGCGCGGCTCTCGGGCGCTGCTATCGAGGTCTACGACCACTGCGATGCGAGCGCACTCGCCGACGCGATGGCTGACCGGGCGGAGACGGCTGCACCCGGAGAATCGTGGCTCGTCGTCACCGACTCGGTCTTCTCGATGGACGGCGACGTGGCACCGCTGGAAACCATCTGCGACGTTGCTGACGAATACGGCGCGTGGACGATGGTCGACGAGGCTCACGCTACGGGCGTCTACGAGGGCGGCATTGTCGGCAAGCGTGGCCTGACCGACCGCGTGGACGTCCAGTTGGGCACGCTATCGAAAGCCCTCGGCGCGCAGGGCGGGTTCGTCGCCGGAGACGAGACGCTCATCGAGCACCTGCTCAACGCCGCCCGGTCGTTCGTCTTCTCGACGGGACTGGCACCACCCGCGGCGGCCGCGGCCGAACGCGCGCTGGAACTGGCGTCCGAGCGGCGCGATGCGTTAAAAACGAACGTCGAACGCCTCCGCGAGGGCCTCGACGCGCTCGGCTACGAGGTGTGGGGCGATACCCACATCCTGCCTGTCGTTGTCGGTGACCGCGACGACGCGCTCGCGCTGGACGAGCGCCTGCGGGAGGCCGGCATCGTCGCCCCGGCAATCCGTCCGCCGACGGTCCCTGAGGGCACGAGTCGGATTCGACTCGCGCCGCAGGCGACCCACACGACGGCCGATATCGACCGCTGTCTGGCGGCGTTCGAGGCCGCCGACGAGGAGGCCGGTCTGCTGTGAACCTTGCCGTCGTCGGCACGGATACGGGTGTCGGCAAGACCGTCGTGACGGCGGCGCTGGTCGCTCGCCTGCGAGCGGAGGGCACCGACGCCAGCGCCGTCAAGCCCGCCCAGACCGGCTTTCCGGAGGACGACGACGCCGACTACGTCCGGTGGGCCTGCGGGGACGAGGCGGCGGCCACCCGGCTGCGCACTTTCGGCGAACCGCTGGCACCCGCCGTGGCAGCGCGGCGGGCCGACGACCCCATCGCCTACGAGTCGCTCCTCGCGGATACCCGCGATGCGATGGCTGACGCCGAGGTCAGCGTCATCGAGGGCGCTGGCGGGCTTCGCGTCCCGCTGTCGAACGACCCGCGGAAGGAAATCGTCGACCTCGTTTCGGACCTCGACGTGCCGGCGCTCGTCGTCGCACGGTCGGGCTTGGGCACGCTGAACCACACGGCTTTGACCGTCGAGGCGCTTCGGAATCGTGGCGTATCGGTCCTCGGAGTCGTGCTGAACCGCTACGAGGGCGCGTCGGTCGCCGAACGCACCAATCCCGACGAACTCGAACGGATGTGTGACTGTCCGGTGTGGACACTGCCGGAGTCGAAACTGGAGACGCCTGAAGCCGTCCGAAAACTCGCCGATAACCTGCCGCCGGTCCACAGACAGATGGGGGAGTGACCCCCCGTGTGACACTACGGAGCCCGTTCGGCTCCACCCGTTAGTATGGTTGGACGTACCATAATTCTGTGGCTAGGTCCGTGAGCGGTCGGTTCTGGGCGGCGGCACGCTACCATCAGGGGCCGAAGGCTGCGATATCGGCTCCGACCGTCGCCAGCGCGTCGGCGGGGTTCGGGTCGCTGTCGGCCAGATGCGTGTACTGGTGGTCCGGGATGTTCGATAGTGCCGCTCCGACAGCCTCGCTGTACGTCTCGACGCCCGGTTCCGTCGGGTCCTCGCCGCCCCAGACGTCTCGGATAACCGTCATCGAATCGATACGCACTTCCAGCCTGTGTGGCTCGTAGCGAGCCACCAGTTCGGCGAGGCCGAGCTGGAGGGCGACGTACTCGGCGGTGTTGTTCCCCGCCCGGGAGCCGACGGGCCGACAGAGCCGGGCGAGTTCGTCCTCCGCGGCGTCCATGATGACGGCGCCCGCACCTGCGGGGCCGGGATTGCCGCGTGAACTGCCGTCGACGTAGAGGACGAAGGTATCGCTCGTCACCTCGGGGACGGGCGGCCGAGAGAGCCCCGACGCCAGCAGACTTTCGAGCGCGGAACGCAACTCGTCCGGCGTGGTTTCGGGGTCGAATAGGCCGCCATACCCGGGGACTGCGCCGTCGATGGCGTCGGTGGCGGCGGCCACCTCGTAGCCGACGCCCGCGAGTACGTCGTCGACGAGCGTGGCGAGCGGCGAGAGGTGTTCGGCGGGGAGGGGGTCGTCGGTCACGCCACTCCCACCTTCGGCTTCCGTTCGGGGCACTCGCTCCCGGATGGGTCCGTTGGCTGGTCGCGCCACTCCATATACATACTCGGTAGTCAAGCGGGATAATCCCTTCAGGTAGTGCGCTACCGGGATATCCCGTCGGACGGCATACGCACACCGTTCCTCCAGACAATCGAGACGGTTCGCCCCTATCGGTCCAACACCAGGAAGTAGCGCGCGCCGTCGCCTTCGATGACTTCCGTCACCGACCACGCGGTCGGCACAACGGCCTCGCGAGCGGCCTCGGGGGTCAGACACAACAAATCGAGCCACGGCCCAACGAGGTCGCGGTATTCGGTCCGCATCCGTCGGTGCGCGATACCGGCCCGGGTGTCGAACTCCCGGAGTTCTTCCCTGCCCGCGACGTGATTGTCGGCGACTGCGAAGGGGTCCTTGAGGTCCCCGACGACGCGACCCCCGGGTTCGGTCGTGGCCGCGAGCGCATCGAGCGTCTCCTGAAACGCTTCGACGGTGCCGCCGAGGCCGAACTGCGTCCCGGCGAGAAAGACGCAGTCGGCGACGGCTGGAAGCGATTGCAGGTCCGCTCGTGCGATGCGGTCGACGCCCCGCTCGTCGGCGACGCGGAGCGCTCCCTCGCTGACGTCGGTTGCGAGCACGTCGGCCCCACTGCGCTGGAGGGTCAGCGCGTGCGAGCCGGCCCCGCAACCGGCGTCGACGACCAGTCCCTCGGTCTCGCGGACGCGGTCCAGTGCGGCCTCTGTTTCGGCCGGGAACGACTCGCTGAAATACCACTCGGGATGGCCGTCCCTCGTTTCGCCGGTGTGACTCCGATAGCGACCGCTGCCGTCGTAGGCGTCGCGGTGGTAATCCCGGACCATCGCACCGAAGGCGTCGTCCATGCCCGGAGATGTGACCGGCGGATAAATGTGCCTTATTGTGACACGGTACCGACCACCGCTCAGCGCGGAGCGAGCATCGCATCGACGTCGGCGTAATCACGGAGCAACTCGCCCATCCTATCGACGGTGGCCGTCTCGCGGGTCCGTCCCGAACGGAGGACTCGCTTCGCGCGGTCGAGGGTCGTTTTCGTATCTGTCCGCGCGAGGAGCACGGGCACGCCGGCCGATTCGGCACGTTCGAGGACGGCGTCGGGCGGGCGGATGCCCCCAGTCAAGAGCAGACAGCGGACGCCGGAGGCCTCCAGAACGGTCGTCTGGATGTCCGCCCGGTCGCCCCCGGTGACCAGCGCGGCGTCCCGGACCCCGCTGAGCCTTTCGAGCGCCTCGTTCGCGGTCATCGCGCCGACGACGAACCGCTGGACGAGTGCGTCGGTGCCCGACACGTCGGTCAAGGCTTCGGCGCCCAACTCATCGGCGAGGTCCGCAACGGAGACGCCGGCGAGGTCGGCCTGATACGGGATAGTGCCGTAGACGCGGACGCCACGTGCTTCGAGGAACGGGACGACGTCACTGGCGAGGTCGTCGAAGGCCGCGTCGGGGACGGCGTTGAAGAGGACGCCGCCGAGCCGGTCGCCGAAGCGGTCGGCCGCGGCGAGGATATCGTCGATGTCGGCGGGTTCCTCGTAGTGTGCGACGAGGATGACCGTCGCATCGAGTTTCTCGGCGAGGTCGGCGTCAGTCAGGCCGATACTGGCGCCGCTCGCGGGCGAGCCACTGCCTTCGACGACCACGCGGTCATGCTCGTCTTCGAGGCGCTCGAAGGCCGACCCGACGCGCTCGCGGAGCGTTTCGGGGGCCTCGTTCCCGCGGACGACCTCCTGCAGGAAGGCCGGCGAGTAGACGAGCGGTTCCATCTCGCTGGTGGCGGCATCGAGGTCCAGCACCTCACGGGCGAGCAGCGGGTCCGAATCGAGCGTCTCGTCGACGGCTGACCCGAGGCGTGTCCCCTTCGGCTTCATGTAACCGACGCGTTCGCCGCGCTCTTCGGCCGCGGTGGCCAGCGCCAGCGCGACGGCGGTCTTGCCGGCGCTCGGTTCCGTGGAGGTGACGAGACACGACATGAATTAGCGGGTCGCAAGCGGGTTGGACCGACCGGCGAGGCCGATAGCCAGCAGGTACAGCGCGATGGCGACGATGACGATGGAGCCACCGGAGGGCAGCCCCTGATGGACCGAGATGGCGAAGCCGCCGATGATGGCGAGTTGACCGAAGATGATGGAGAGATACAGCGTCTCCCGGAAGCTCCGGGCCAGTTGGGTCGCGGTCGCGACGGGGATGACCAACATCGCGGCGACGAGGATGATACCGAGGACCTGCATCGCGCCGACGACGACCACGGCGGTCATGACGATAAGCAGGGTGTTGTACCACGTCACGTCGAGGCGAGCGACGCGGGCGGCCTGCTCGTCGAAGGTGATGAAGAGCATCTGCTTGTAGGTCGCGGCGATAATGCCAACGACGATGACGCTGAGGATGGCCATCAGGCGGGCGCCCTCGACGGTGACGACAGCGAGGCTCCCGAAGAGGTAGCTCTCGATGTTAATGCCCGTGTAGCCGCGGCCGTAGCTGATGAGCAGCGTCCCGACCGCGAAACTCCCGGTGAGCATGATGGCGATGGGGACGTCGCCGTAGGTGTCGGTGTGTTCGGCGAGCCATTCGACGCCGAGGGCACCGAGGACGGCGACGACCAGCGCCGACAGCAGGACGGGCACGTCCCAGCCGGTGACGCCGCCGACGAGGAAGCCGACGGCGACGCCGGCGAAGGCGGTATGGGCCAGCGTCTCGCCGATGAGCGCCATCTCGCGGTGGACGAGATAGGTGCCGACAAGCGGCGCGACGATACCGACGAAGACGCCCGTCGACATCGACTGCCACATGAACGGATGCCGGAAGACGTTCGTCCCGAGGGCGGCGTCCATCAGGCGGCCGAAGGCTCGATACTGCTCGTAGAGGCCGCTTGCGACCGGGAAATCCTGCAGCCAGTAGAGGACGATGAAGCCGAGCATGACTAGCGCAAGCAACGCGGTCGCGGCGATGCCGGCGTGCTCGATGGCGCGTCTGCTGGGGAGGATTCCCATCGCGGCTGTCCCGTCGGCTTCGGTCTCTTTCCCCGACATCAGTGGTGGTGGTGGAGGACCTGACCGCTGGTTCCGTAGGCCTCTTCGAGTGCGTTGCTTTCGACGAACGATTCGGTGTCGCCGTGGTGGTAGAGTTCGCGGTTGATACAGGCGATGTGGTCCGCACAGTCGGTGACGACGCCGATGTCGTGTTCGATGAGGATGATGGTGATGCCGTCGTCGTTCAGCGAATCCAGCAAGTGATAGAAGGCGTCACGGGATTCGGCGTCGACGCCGACGGTCGGCTCGTCGAGCGCGAGCAGGTCGGCCTCAGAGGCCAGCGCGCGGGCGATGTAAGCCCGCTGGCGCTGGCCGCCCGAGAGCTGGTTGATGCGGCGGTCGGCGAGGTCGGTGATGCCGACCGTATCGAGAGCCTCGGTGACGGCGGCCTCGTCGGCGTCGGTAAGGCGGCCGATTCCGGCGTGGGCAAAGCGGCCCATCGTCACGACTTCGCGGACGGTGACGGGCATAGTCGAGCCCTTCTCGGTCGCCTGCTGAGAGACGTAGCCGATGCGCTCGCCGGCCTCGAACTCGTCAACGGGTTCGCCGAAGAGTTCGATGGTGCCCTCGTCGGGCGAGTTGAGGCCGAGCATCAGATGCAAAAGCGTCGTCTTCCCGGAGCCGTTCGGGCCGACCAGCCCGAGGAAATCGCCCTGCTCGACGGTGAGGGTGACGTCCTCGACGGCCGGCTGGTCGCCGTAGGCGAACGTGACGTTCTCGAGGGAGACGGCAGGAGGCACGGTAGCTGTCTCTCGGTCGGTGCCGCTCGGATTTATGTTTTCCACATCAGTGGTCGTCTCAGTTTCGGACATCGTTATGCGGCGCCCAGCGCCTCCCGGAAGGCGGGCAGGTTCAGTTCGGTCATCTGGTCGAGATACCCCCAGTCGCGGTCGTTCCACTCCGGCGTGGTGCCCGCGGCGGGGCTGACCGCGCGGGTCTTCTCGGCGTTGCTGTTCTCGACGATGGTTTCGGCGAGGTTCGGCGACTCGAAGCGGTCATAGAGGATGACGTCGATTGCGTTGTCGTCGACGAACGCGATGGTGTCGGCGATGTCAGACTGGCTCGGCTGGGCCTTCGGGGAGATGGCGACCGGCGTGTGAAGCTCGAATCCGTAGCGGGCTTCGAGATACTGAAAGGAGTTGTGACCGGCGAGAACGGCGGTCTCGCGGTCGGCCTCCGAAACCATCGTCTCGAAAGACTCATCGAGGGCTTCGAGGTCCGACTGATACGCATCGGCGTTCTCCTGAAAGGCCGTCTCGTGTTCGGGGTCGGCGGCCGCGAGACCATCGGCGATGTTGCCGACCATCTCCCCTGCGAGGACGGGGTCCGTCCAGACGTGGGGGTCGAACGCACCCTCGTCGTGGCTTTCCGTATCGGTTGCCTCGTGGTCGTCCTCGGTGTGGTTCTCCTCGTGGCCGTCTTCTCCGTTCCCGTGTTCGTGGTCGCCCCTGATGAGTCGGTCTTCGAGGCCGGCCAGCGCGTCGATGACGGCGACGTTCTCGTAGTCGGCCTCCAGCGTCGCGGCGACGTCCTGTGCCCAGCCGAATTCCGGGGAATCGAGATAGACGAAGGCGTCAGTTGCAGCGATATCGGCGGTGATGTTGCCCGTCGGCTCCCAGCCGTGGCCCATCTGGCCGACGTCGACGGGGTCCTCGAAACTCGCGATATCGTCGCTGACCGCCTCCGCCCACTCGTGGAGGGTGAAGAAGGCAGCATAGCCCGACTCGACGCCCTCGCCGCCCTGTGTGGACGTGTCCAGACACCCCGCGGCGCTGGCGGCGAGAAGGCCCGCCCCACTCTGCAGCAACGACCGACGTGTCGGTGACATACACGCCCCTAACCCGTCGTCGACTAAAAGGGTTATTATGAGGAGGATGTGATTTAATAATCTTGGTCGTATAGGCGGGGTCAGTTACTAGACGCGCCGGTGGAGTCAGTCGGCAACGTCGGCGACCTTCGCTCCCGAGAGTTCCCGGAGCATCTCGGGCGTGATGGGGAAGACGGCCTCCGGCGTTCCGGCGGCGCCCCACACCTCCTCGAACTCGGTTAGCGTTTCGTCCATAAATATCGGCACGGAGGTATCGTGACAGAAGGGCGGCACGCCGCCGATGGACCAGCCGAGCGTCTCCTTGATGCGGCCGGCGTCGGCCATCGAGACTTCGCTTTCGTCGACGTCGAGCAGGTCGGCCAGTTTCGGCTCGTTGACGCGGTTGGCGCCGCTGGTTACGACTACGACGAGGTCGCCGGCCGCGTCGAACGCCAGCGAACTGGCTATCTGGGCGACGTCACAGCCGATGGCCTCGGCGGCGTCGGCCGCGGTCTTCGTCCCCTCCGGAAACTCGTGGACCTCGACGTCGAAGTCGTACTCCTCGGCGGCACGCTCGCTGAACTCCTCGGCGCGTGGGTGCATGCGAGCGTGGTGGACCCGCCGGGTCAAGAAACTCTCGCCGTATGTCAAAGGCCCGTTTGAACGTCCGGCATCCCTTTTATATCACCCGTGGAAGAGGGAGGTATGAAGCGACGTGCCCTCCTCGCGGCCGCCGCGGCCGCGACGACGACCGGTGTTGCTGGCTGTCTGCGAAACAGCGGTATCGGCGACTCGAATCCCGACGAAAACGAAGACGACGCTCCCGACGAATCGACCCCCGAAGGGACGCACCTCGTCGACCAGTCCTTCGAGGTCGAACGCATCGAATGTGGTGAGGACTACGGCAGCCACGACGTGACGACCGAAGACCAGACGGTCACCGTCGAGGGGGTCATCGACGGTAACAACACCTGCTATACGGCCGAACTCGTCCGCAGCGAGTACGTCACCGACGAAGACACGCTCTACGTCGAAGTCGAGAGCGTCGACGACGCCGACGAAAACGAGGTGTGTAGCACCTGCATCGTCGAAATAGAGTACATGGCGACCTTCGAGTTCGCGAACGGGACTCCCGACACGATTCGCGTCGACCAGCGCGGCCAGATGTCGGGGTCCAGTTCGGCGAGCGGGAGCGCCAGCGCCACCCCGCCGAGCGAAACAGAGACGGCGACGCCCGAATCGACCGACGACTAATCCTGCGGTAGCGCCTTGAGGCCGTACCGCGGGACGCCTTCCTCGACGTAGACGCGTCGTGGCACCGCGCGAACGGTGTCCCCGACGTCGACGCTTTCGGTGGCCTGCATCGGCAGGGATACCTCACCGTCGCCGGCCGCAAAGCGGACGATAGCCGCGCCGAAGGCCCCCTGTTGGGCCTGCTGTTCGGCGAACTCCGGCGGGGCGCCGCCCTGACCGATGGTCGTCGCAGCGTCGACGGTGCCGTTCAGTTCGGGGCGTACCGGTTCGAAATCCACGAGCGACCGGCAGTCGGGACAGGCGCCGGCCGGCGGGAAGGCGACGGCACCGCACTCGGGACAGCGGCCCGCCTCGTGGCGGTGTCGCTGTGCGACGCTTCGCTGCCAGGTCGGTACCGAGACGTGGGCCGCGCCGCCGTCGGGTTTCTCGCCGACGATATCGCCACGCCGTCGGAGGTAGGCGGGATAATCGAGTTCGCGGTCGCCCTCCAGGTCCGTCTCGACGGGCGCGACGCCCTCGACGACGAAGGCCGTCGAACCGGCGCCCGATCCCCACGCGACGGCCAGCGTCCGGTCGTGGCCTTCGGCGAAGGCCGTAGCCAGCGACAGCGGGACGCTCGCGGCCGCGGTATCGCCCAACTCCGAGACCGTCTCGACCGCCGCGATGGCCTCGTTGTCGAGGCTGGTCCGGTAGGGGAGTTTGCCGTTCGGCGCCTGCACCGCGACGGCGTCGGCCTCGGTCTCGGCCGACAGCGCGTCGACGGCCGCCTCGATGGGTTCGCAAAAGGCTGCCCGGCCGTAGGTCCCGGTATCGAGCCCCGACACGTCGCTCTCGCCGTGGCCGCGGAACCGAGTTCCGGGTCGGACCTCGGTTTCGGTCGCGCGGTCGGCAACGGTCGCGGGCGCGTCTTCGCCGACGACGAAGGCGACGGCGCCGGCCCCGGCGGCGTGTTCGCGGCTGTCGTCCGGTTCGCCCTCGGGGCAATCGGACACGACGACCAGCGCGGTGCCGTCCGTCTCGAGGGCCTCGAAGAGGGCATCGACGCCCGCGCGGGTGCTGCCCGTGTGAACCCGGCGACTCGCTGAGTCGGGAACGCCGAGGTACGACCCCAGTCGTGGCGTCTGGTCTTCCTCCGCCAGCGGCGGGTTCGTCGTCGCGAAGGCGAGGTGGTCGATGGCCTCCCCGTCGGCGTCGCCGGCCGACAGTGCCCGTCGGGCCGCCTGTACGCCCATCGTCAGGGCGTCCTCGTCGCCGTCGGGGACGGCCTTCGTCTCGACGCCCGGCGCGTCGAAACTGCCCCAGGCGTCCTCGAAGGCCTCGGCCGGAACGCGGTTTTCGGGGGCGTAGGCGCCGACCGCGAGGATACCGCGGCTCATGCGTCCACCTCCTCGACGTCTTCCTTCTCAAAGACGTGGACGACGGCCGCCCCGCCGGAACCGCCGACGTTGTGGGTCAGGCCGACCTGCGGGTCGTCGAGTTGCCGCTCGCCGGCCCGGCCCTTCAGTTGGTCGAAGGCTTCGACGACCTGTCCGGCACCCGTCGCGCCGATGGGGTGGCCCTTCGATTTCAGGCCGCCGGAGGTGTTGACGGGCAGTTCGCCGTCCGGCCGGGTAGCGCCCGATTCGATGTAGGGGCCGGCCTCGCCGCGTTCGCAGAAGCCCAAATCCTCGTAGGCCATCAGTTCCGCGATGGCGAAACAGTCGTGCACCTCGGCGAAATCGAGGTCTTCGGGGCTGACGCCGGCTTCCTCGTAGGCCTCGTCGCCGGCCTTCTTCGAGGCGGGCACGGAGTTGTAGGTATCGCGCTGGAAGAGGCCGACGCGGTCGGAGGCGGCGCCGACGCCCGCAACGCGGATGGGGTCGTCGGTGTACTCCTCGACGACGTCCTCGCTGACGACGAGGGCAGTGGCGGCGCCGTCGGTCGTCGGACAGCAGTGATAGAGGTTCAGGGGTTCGGCGACGTCCGGTGCGTTGACCGCATCTTCGAGGGTACAACTGAAGCCGAGATGCGCCTTCGGGTTCTTCGCGCCGTTGTCGTGGTTCTTGACCGCGACGTGGGAAAGTTGCTCTTTCGTGGTTCCGTACTCGCGCATGTGCGCGGAGGCCATCTGGGCGTAGACGCCGGCGAAGGTGGTACCGGACATCCGCTCCCACTCGGTTTCCCCGGAGACGCCGAGCCAGTAGCGGACGGCGTCGCCGGAGAGGTCGGTCATCACTTCGACGCCGCCCGCCAGCGCGACGTCGGCCATCCCCGAGCGGACGGCCATGACGGCCTGTCTGAAGGCGTATCCCGAGGCCGCACAGGCGTTTTCGACGCGGGTGACGGGGACACCGTGGAGGCCGACGTGTTCGGTGACTGCGGGCCCGGGCAACCCGAGTTGTCGGCCGCCGACACCGAGGGTGCCGACGTAGGCCTCGTCGATGTCGTCGATGTCCGCACCGTCGTCGACGCTATCCAGTGTGTTCTCGACCGCCGTACCGAACAGCGACCGATAGCTCTCGTCGGGGAAGGAGCCGTACTTCGATTGGCCCGCCCCAATGACGTAGGCATCTCGCATGGTCGGTGGGTCGATACCTCGACGTATAAACGCGACGACAACGGCAGAAGTGTTTCCCGGTGCGTAGCACTCGGTTCGCGTCGTGTATCGGCATCAACAGTTATCAGGCGTTACGGTGAACCGAACGGCGATGGCCCTCCACAATACCCGTCGACGGTTTCTCGGCGGTCTCGCTGCCGGAACGCTCGTCGGCACCGCCGGCTGTCTTCGTCAGACTCAGGAACGACTCACCAGCGTCGATGCGCCGGATGCCGGCCCGCCGACCTACCGCCGGTGGCTGCCCGCACCCGAGGCGCTCCCCGGTGACGATGACGAATACGGCGTCCATTACCTTCGGATGTCCGACGTTCGGGGGGACGAAACGACCGTACAGGCGGGCGTCAGCCTGCGGAACCTCCACGCTCGGACTGGGAGAGACCCCGTCGGTATCGACGCGGGAGCCATCGAGGAGGTCGTCAAGGTCGGCCTCGTCCGGGCGACGGTGCTTATCGGCGCCTTCGACACCGAGTCGGTCGCCGAAGGCGCGGTCGAGGCCGGCTACGAACCGACGACGACCGACGGCGAGTTCACCATCTACGAACGGTCGAACCCTGACCGGGCCATCGCTGTGGCCGAGGAGACCGTCGTGCATTCTCACGACCGCGAGGACCCGAGGGCGGCCCTCGGCGCGGTGCTCGATGCCCGACGGGGTGAGGCCGACCGATACCACGAGGTCGATTCGACCATCGAGAATCTGACGGCCGCTGCCGGCGCTCCGACGTTCGTCTGGCTGCTCACCGGTGGCGGGCCTGAATCCATCGACGGTGTGACCGATACCGTCTCGGCGATGCAGTTCGACGGCGACCGGGCCGTCTACGCCATTTATTACCTCTTCGAGAGCGAGGACGCGGTCTCGACCGACGCCGTCCGCGAACAGGCGACCCAGGGCGCCCTCCCGCGGACCGCACCGCTCGATATCGAAGCCGACGGACGAACGGTCACCGTCGAATACGCCCGTTCACTCGCCGACCTCGCCGACGAGGGGTACGCGTTGCGCCCGCTCATCGCCTGGGACTTCTCCTACGACGCCGAAACCGGGGACCTAACGATCACCCACCGCGCCGGGGACGAAGCCGATGCCGAGGCGCTGACCGTCGAGGCCGGTGCGCCGGATGTGTCCCTCGAGGCGCAGTTCGCCGACGAACACGACGTCGTGGGACCGGGCGATTCGATTACCATCTCCGTCGAACCGGGAACGAACGTCCGAATCAGGTGGCAGCGCGGCGATTACGGGAGTCAGGTCGGCCGCTATCGGGTCGAATCGAGCGAAGAATGAGCACGAGCGGGAGCGGCGTTACTGGTCGGTCGAGGGGCGTAACGGCAGTCCGTCGTTTCAGCGCGACCAGACGGTCTCGTTACGCATGTCGAAGACCGTGTCACCGTCCACCGTCGCGGTCCGTCGCGTCGTCACCAGCCCCTTGCCGCCCTCGGTGACGTCCGTCCCGAGGATTTCCAGTTCGACGTGGAGGGTATCGCCCGGCCGGACGGGCGCGGGCAGTCGAACGTCGTCGATGTGTCTGGCGGCGACGAGGTCGGAGTCGTCGTAGAACGCCTCGACGACTAGTGGTTGGGTCAGCGCGAAGGTATGGATACCGCTGGCGATGAGGCCGCCGAAGGGTGAATCCGCGGCCGCCTCGGGGTCGGTGTGAATGTCGAGGGGGTCGAACTCCCCGCCGAAGGAGACGATGTCCTCCCGCGTCACCGTGGTCGTTCCGCAGTCGATCGTCTCGCCGACGGTCAGGTCCTCGAACGTGCGGTGACTCATGGTCCGGGATGACGACCCCGAGCGCGAAAGCTCTATTGTGGTGGGCGGTACCGAGCCGCAGGAATGACCCGGCGTGTAGGGATCGGAAAACGAGGGTGGTCGAAATCCGTGGCCGTGAGTTACGCGTCCCGTCAGGTATCGGGGCTGTAGTTCGGCGCTTCGTCGGTAATGACGACGTCGTGGGCGTGGCTTTCGGTCTGGCCGGCCGCGGAGACGCGGACGAACTCCGAGCGTTCCTTGAACTCCGGAATCGTCTGGGCACCGACGTAGCCCATCCCGGACTGCATGCCGCCGACGAGCTGGTGGAGTTCGGAGGACAGCGAGCCCTTGTAGGGGGTCGCGGCCTCGACGCCTTCGGGGACGAACTCCTCGTTTTCTTCCTCGTCCTTCAGGTAGCGTTCGCCGCCGCCGTCATTCATCGCGCCGACCGAACCCATGCCGCGGTACTGCTTGTAGCGCTTGCCGTTGCGGGTGATGACGCGGCCGGGCGCTTCCTCGGTCCCGGCGAAGTACGAACCGAGCATGACGGCATCGGCGCCGGCAGCGATGGCCTTGATGGCGTCACCGGAGTAGCGGATGCCACCGTCGGCGATGACGGGCACGTCGTGTTGGGTGGCCACGTCGGCCACCTCGGCGACGGCCGTAATCTGGGGCATGCCGGACCCGGAGACGATGCGGGTCGTACAGATAGAGCCCGGACCGATACCGACCTTGATGCCGTCCGCGAAGTCGACGATTTCCTCGGCAGCCTCGCGGGTACCGACGTTCCCGACGACGACGTCGGCGTCGACTTCTTCCTTGATTGCGCGGGCCGAGTCGATGACGTCGAGGTTGTGCGCGTGGGCGCAGTCGATGAAGACGATATCGACGCCGGCCTCGTCGGCCGCCTGTGCGCGGTCGGCTTCGAAGGGGCCGACGGCGACGCCGACGACGAGCGAGCCGTCCTCGTCGCGGGCGGCGTTGTCGTATTCGCGTCGGGCGAGGATGCCGGCCATGGTGACGAGGCCGGTGAGGTGGTTCTCGTCGTCGACGATGGGCACGCGCTCGATTTTGTGTTCGTACATGAGTTCGAGCGCCTGCCGGGGGGTGACGTCCTCGTGGGCGGTGATGACCTCGTCGGTCATTGCCTCCTCGACGAGGTCGCTTTCGCCGACTTCGAGGTACGGGCGGATGTCGGTGCCCGAGATGATGCCGAGAACGGTCCCCTCGTCGTCGACGACGGGCGCACCGGAGACGCCTTCGTGGTCCATCATCGCGTCGACCTCGCGGACGGTCTGGTCCGGCGAGGCGGTCACGACGTCGCGAATGATGAGTTCGTCGGCGCGTTTGACCTCCTCGACTTCCTCGACCATCTGCTCGACGTTCATGTTCCGGTGGAGGACGCCGAGGCCGCCCTGTCGGGCCATCTCGGTCGCGAGGTCGGCCTCGGTGACGGTGTCCATCGCCGCCGAGAGCACCGGAATGTTCAGCGTCACGTTCGTCGAGACGCGGGTGGTCATGTCGGCGTCGTCCGGCTCGACGCGGCTTTCCTTCGGCCGTAGAAGAACGTCGTCGAACGTCAATGCCTCTGGTACGCGGAGTTTCTCCGAGAACGGCTCGTCGCTCGCCATGTAAACGGTCAGGCGTCCCCGCCCAAAAACGTTGCGAGAGTCCCGTTCGCCCGGTATGTGACCCCACGACGGGGGTCGGCCGTCCAGACCCCTCCATCGGTGACGTAATCTGTACGCCGCCGCCCACCGATGGATGTCCGTTCGCTTATTCGCCGCGGTTCGTCGGTTCGTCAACCCCTGGGTCGGATGGGTGGGTGTTCGTCCGGTGTGTGGGGACGTGTTTCACACAACACTTATGCTTCGGTCAATTGTTTCATCATGTATGGACTCCGCTAGTCCCATCGCGCAGCGCATCGCCGGCCAGACCAGCTTCGCCACCGGCATTACATTTAAATTTGCGATTGGGACAAATAAAGCGGAGAACGCCGCGCGAAATTGGCTCTCCCTTCGTTCGAGAGGGTATCGCGGCGATTACCACCGTTTGTCCCACGGTGAGGGTCAGCCTGCCTGACGCATGAGTGCCTCACGACACCCGATAGCCTTACGCCTTGAGCGGCAGGTCGGTGAGGGCACGCGCCTGCTGGCGACGGTCATGGCGCTGCCCCTTCTGGACGGTATCTTCGCGGCGCTCATCATCGCCGGGGCTGTCTCCGACATCCTCGGGATGGTCGAGGTCGGACTGCTCATCTTCGGCGGGAGCGCGACCCTCGCGGTCGTCCTCGCCGAGATGGAGGGCAGCCGAACCCACCGCGCCAAGAACATCCTGCTCGTGGGTGCGGTCGTCGTCCCCGCCGCGGCCCTGCAGGCCGCCATCGCGCCGACCATCGAGTCGCTGCTGAACCTCGTCATCTTCGAGCGCTTCGCCGCGCTTGTCATCCTCGCTATCGCGGCGAAGACCGCCAGCGCGACCATCGGTGAATACCTGCCGAACCCCAGCGTCATCATCGGCCTCGGACTCGTGGCGAGTTTCCGTCCCGGCGGCTTCGAGCTCGCGTTCGTCTCGGAGCCGATGTACGTCGCCTACGGCACGGGCGCGGCCCTCATCGGCGTCTCCTTCGCCCTCGCGGTCGCGATGTTCGGCCCGTGGCTCCGCGGTAACGTCGACATCGACCGCTTCCGCTTCGGCAGCGCGGTCGCCCTCGGCGTCCTCCCGCTGAGCATCCTCCAGATCGGGCCCATAACGGGCGAGGAACCGCTGGCGCTCGTCGTCCTCGGCATCACCGGCCTGCTGGCGTTCAACCCCGAAGGGGCCATGGACGCCGAGGCCGTCGAGACGGCCACCGAGACGCCCGCGGCGGCCGACGGCGGCAACGCCGAATCCCTCGCCGACTCCGACGTTGAGGGCCCGCTCCCCGAGGAGGCCACCGAGGACGCCCAGCGCTCCGAGGAGAGTTCTCCGGGCATCGAGGACGGCGACCGCGCGCCCTGGCTGTAGGGCCGCATCGCTGCAATTAGGTTTCTCCGCCACCGTCTACCGGTATGGCCGACAATCGCGTCGTCGAGGGCCGTATGGTCACGCCGGGCAAACTCGCCGAACTCATCGAGGGCGAATCCGTCATGGACGCCGAGGACATCGAAGAAGCCGACCGAGAGTGTCCCGACTGCGGTGGCGACGTCCTCAAAGTAGGCTACATGCCCAGCGTGACGGAGTTTATTACAGGGTATAAATGTCAAGACTGCTCGTGGTCCGAGACGGACCGCTGACTTCGGACTTTAGGACATCAGTCAATCGGGGATTCAAATCCCTCCGTCCCTGCCCGCCCTCGGCATAATACTGCGAATCGAAACCCCTTTAGGGAAACCCGAAATAGGAGTACGCGAGGGGACGTGGCCAAGCCAGGCATGGCGGCTGACTCCAGAGGCCACGCGCCCGGTGACGAGACTCCAGACTGATATACCGAGCGGACGGCTGATCACCGCTTCCGCGTTGACGACCCTCTGGAGACCCGAGGCGCTACACCGGAGATATCAGTAGATCGGGGGTTCAAATCCCTCCGTCCCCACTTCTCGCGTTTCACACTCGAACAGATACTATACGGTCTCTCTACGCTCCTTCCGTCCGTTTCCGTTAGGAGCCGAGTATCGAACCGGAGGCGCTGGTCCAGTGGCCACTAGGATGGCCCTAACAATACCTTCCGAGTGTGACCGTGCGTTCGGGAATGCCACCGAGAACAAACCGCGAGTATAGTTTCGCACTCTGTCTGTCCCATGACGTGGATCGGATTTACAAAACGTATCAGTACGTCTGGAACGCCGCTCAGGGATTGGACCTCCGGGAACTCGCAGGGGTCCTCTCGTCGAAGAACCCGTACTGGACCTTCGACCGGATCATGGATATCGAAGCCTCGCTGGGTGTTCGGTCGTCTTTCAACGTCCTCGACGAGATGCGACTCTCGGAGCGTCCGAAATCCGAATGGCTCACCAAGACGGGCTGGAAGCTGTTCGCCGGCCGCTACGATATCGACGACCCGGACGTTGCAGCCACGCTACGCGTTCTCGACGCGTTCGGCTGGGAAATCGGATTGCATGGGTCCTACACCTCTTCGGAGAACCCGGAGCGGTTCGAATACGAGAAGGACCGCATCGAGTCGGTGGTCGACACGGAGATAATCGGCAATCGGCAGCACTACTGGAACCTCTCGCGGCCGGAAACGTGGCGACACCTCAGCAAGGCTGGCATCAAGTACGACACGTCGCTCGGCAGTTCGACCGACATCGACTTCCAGCACGGCTACGACCTCGTCCGTCCGTTCGACGACGAGTTCGTGGTGTTCCCCTGGTCGTTGATGGACGGGGCGGTGATGAACTCCGGTGAGACGACGGAGGAGATTCTGGCGAATTGCCGAGACGTCCTTGCGGCTGCTCGCCACCACCGGAGTGTCCTGGTTCTCGACTGGCATGCGGGAGACGTGTTCTCCGATACTGACTATCCCGGATGGGGCGACGTCTACGAACGGGTAATCGAGGAGGCTCTCGATATGGGTGCATGGGTCGGACCACCGGGGGAGTTCTACGAAGCGGTTTCGCATCCGGATGGGACCGTCGAGGGGGCACTCGAGAGCCTCGCTCAGCGGGAGAAACCAGCCTCCGGCGCTGAAGTCCCTGCGGTTTCGGAGGGTGGCGTCACGGATGACTGACTCGTTTTCCCGAATGGGTGTCCTGACCGACCCCTACCTGACGGAGACGCAGGTTCGTTCGCTCTCCCATGCGGTTTCGGAAGCGGACGTCGAGATACCGCTCGTGGTCGTGAACGCGACTGACGAGCCAGATTACGACCCGGACCTCGAAGCCGAAGCGGTCAACGGGGGGCTCGGGCTCGGGACCGCACGGCTGTTTCTCGACGTACTGCGTCGGGAGCGGGCCTGGGGGCTGGTTATCGCCGAGAAAAAACTGGGGGAACTAGCGGGGTCGGATGCAGCGGCGTCCCGGCAGATACCGGTCGAAGACGTGGAATGTCTCTCCGAAGCGGAGTTCCGTTACGTGGCGCCCCACATGGACGGCAACTGGTCGGAACTCCCGTCGGAGACCGTCGAGGAGGTTCGGGAATCCTGCGATGTCGTCGTCAGATACGGGTTCGGCCTTCTCAAAGGCGAGGTCCTTGATGCACCCGAATACGGGGTATTGAGTTTTCACCCCGCGGATATTCGCCAGTACAGGGGTCTGGGACCGCCGCAGGCATACCTCGACGGGCGTCAGAAGATGGGCGTTACCCTGCAACGGATCACCGAAGACATCGACGGTGGGGAACTCGTTGCCTACGCCGAAACCGACGTGAGCGACTGCGCCACGCTGTGGGAGATTTACGACCGCCTCGACGACTTGCAGGTCGAACTTCTGACGGAGGGAATCCGAAATCTCAGGGACCCTTCGATGGAGATAACGACGCCCGATTCGCTCGGGGAGTACTACTCGACGACGTCACGTCGGACGCCGTCGTTCGCGGGCAGAATCCTTCTCAAGAATATTACCGGTCGTCTCGGCCTCCGCTGAGGAACGATTCGAGGCGATTCGCTGGCATCGGTGGCCGCTGGACACCGTCGTTTCTGGACGGGCGGTCGGTCCCTCCTCGCACCCCGGACGGGAATCTCAGACGTCGGTCATCGGGACGACTTCGCAGTCGTGTTTCGTCTCGTCGATGTGGGTATCCGCGCGGGACTTCGCGCCGACACGGGAGGGGTGGAAACCGATTCGGCCACAATCTGCGCAGTTTATCTCGTACATCTGTGGCCTCCCGTTCTTTTTTATCACTATTAATTATTATATCTATACCGGCCGAACTCGGGCGGTAAGGAGTGTATTCGACTCCGCGGTCAGGGGGATTCGGGCGTGGGGAGCTACCACTCAATCCAGCACGTCGACGCCGGTTTCGACCACGTCGGAGACCGGAATCGAGCCGTCGCGGTCGTAGGAGACGAGCACGCCGTCGTAGCGGGAGGCGGGGAAGATGAAGGCGAGAACGTCCTCGAAGAAGAACTGCTGGGCTTTCAGGTCACCGTGGTCGACGGCCTGGCTGAAACTCGTAGAGGAGACCTGATTCGCGACGAGGTTCAGGTGGGCCTCGTTCAGTTCGTCGGTCGAAAAGGCGTCTTCGAGGTCCTCGCGGACGTACTGCATTTCGTATCGGGTCGCATCGTGGGTCGATATCATCCGCAGTTGGTTCTCCCCGAACGCTTTGAAGGCCTCGATGTAATCCCCCATAGCGAA
Organism: Natronomonas halophila; assembly: GCF_013391085.1. NCBI lineage: Archaea > Methanobacteriati > Methanobacteriota > Halobacteria > Halobacteriales > Natronomonadaceae > Natronomonas > Natronomonas halophila. The sequence goes on from NZ_CP058334.1 coordinate 3,071,822, forward strand.
GAAGGCCCCTACCCGTGCAAAAGTCTAGGGTAAATATTCCACAATATGTTCGCGATAGTAGGTCTCCCCCAGGAAACGAATCGAACGTGAATACTCCTGGGAGCCTCGAACCTTGCGTGCTGGCTGCCGCACGGGCGATGCTTCCGTGAGTGGCCGATACCTCTTTCCGAGTCCGCTATTTAAATAAGGCAATGACCCGGCGTGCGGCGGAGACGGGGCTGGAACGGTTCACCAATCGGACGATAGATGCCACCCACGAGGAGTTCAGCGTCGGCCGGACGCTGGAGGGGACGACGCTGGGGCCGGGCGGTATGCTCGTCGACCGTCTCCGTGACAACACCGACCTGCTGGAGCGGCACGTCATCGAACCGGAACTCGACGTCTATCGCGAGCGGACACTCAGGCAGTTCTCGATTCTGTTGGAATACGTCGAAAGCGGCGAGGACCTGACTGCCTTCGAGGACGAACTGCTCGCCAACGACAACTACATGGACGCGCTCAAACCGGGCGTTTCAACGGCGACCCGCGACGGCGTCGCAGCGGCGACGCTGGACCGATTGCGGCGTCTCGCGGAGGGCATCGCGCCCATCGTGGATAGTTCAAAAGACGAGTTCTGGCCGGCGGCGGAGGCGTCGCTGGACCGGGAGGCCGCGCTGACGCTCATCGACGACGCGGTCCGGTTTACGAGGCCGATACAGGAGTTCGAGGGATCGTTCGTCTTCGAGACGGGACTGGACCCCAACCAGATACTAACGAGTCGCCTGCTGCCGTCGCTGCCGACGGTCACTGTCGACTACACCGACGAGGCGATTCGGTCGATGACCGCGGCCGAAGAGCAAATCGTCCGGGAACTGAAAGACGAGGTCGAGACGCGGTACGGCGCGGCGGGCGACTGAGGCGCCGTTATTCGAGCAGGCGCGGCAACCCTGCTAGCGTCTCGATTTCGTGGGTTGGGGCGACCGAGAGGTCGACGTCCCTGCTGTGCTCGCGGCGGACGAAGACCGAATCCAGCCCGGCGTTTTCGGCGGCCAGCACGTCGCTTTCGCTGTCGCCGACGTAGAGGGCGGCTTCGCCGCCGAGGTCCGCCATCGCCCGGTCGAGATAGTGGGTGTTCGGCTTCTTGCGCCGGAGGCTCTCGACGGTCTTCGGCCGGCCGTAGTAGGTCTCGAAGTGTGACCCGAGGTCGAAGTGGTCCAGTACGAACGCGACGGTGCTGTGGTGGTTGTTACTGACGACGCCACAGGGGTGGGTGAGGTCCGCGAGTACGTCGACGTCGTCGTAGATGTCGCGAGCACCGGCATGGAACTGCTCGAACTGGGATCGCTCGTCGTGGTGTTCGCGGGCGTCCCACAGCGCTTCGGGGTCGACGCCGTACGTTGCGCTGATGTCCCGGAGGGAATCGGGAGTGACGCCGCCGCAGATATCGGCGACGTGGTCGGGGTCGGGCGCGTCGACGCCGACGGCCCGGAAGGCGGTCCGGATGGCTGCCGCCTGCGTCTCGAAGGCCGGCGGTTCGACCAGCACGCCGTCGTTATCGAACAGGAGGGTATCGTAGTCGGGCACCGACACCCCGTTGTGTGCCGTCCGAATTTATGATTTCGGTCGACTGTCAGTGGTTGAGTCTCCCTTCAGTCCTCGTCGAGCGGCCGGATTTCGAGCGTGTCGCCGTCCGGAAGGACTTCCAGCGTGGCCGTCTCGGTTTCCAGAACCAGTCGGTCGGCTTCGAGGCGGCCCTCATCGTCGCCGCGGGCCCGAAGCAGTCGTTCGAGTTGCCCGAGGTCGCCGTCCGTGGCGTGGACCGTGCCCGTGCTGACGGACGTTTCCTCGGTCGACTCGGCGCTGGTGCTGTCGGCATCGGGGGCGGCGTCGGACCCGGACCGGGCCAATCCGAGGACGTTCCCGCAGTCCGCACATTCGAGGACGGGTACGCCATCACCGCTTTTGCGGACGGCCTCGCCGCCACAGCGGCTACAGCGTCTGTCGGCGTCGGGCGTCATCAGTCGGGGCTTGGGTCGGCACCAATAAAAGCGGTCGATTCACACGGCGGGAAGTCGAATCCGGAAGACGGTTCCGGAGGGGTCGGCGTCCTCGACGGCGACGGTCCCGTCGCAGGTTTCGACCAGTTTGCGGACGAGATAGAGGCCGAGGCCGTCGCCCTCGCTTTCGGAACGACGGACCGCCGGTTCGAAGACGTCCTCGTGAATCGGGTCGGGTATCCCGGTTCCGTCGTCGGCGATAGTGATTTCGACCGCGTCGTCGACCCGTTCGGCGGTCACCGAAACGGTCAGCGTCGACGGGTCGTTGTGTTCGGCGGCGTTTTCGAGGACGTTCCAGAACACCTCGTCGATGAGTTCGCTGGCGTCGACCTGCAGGTCGTCCTCGATGTCGGTTTCGACGGTGAGGGCCGGATAGGAGGTCCGAACGACCGAGAGCTGTTCGCGGAGGATGGCCGACAGGTCGACGGGTTCGGTCGTCAACTGCCCCGTCTCGGATTCGATAATCGTGTCGGCGGTCTCCAGCAGGCGCTGGGCGGAGTCGGCCCGCTCCTGAATCCGGTCGAGTTCCTCGGGGTCGGCGTCGAAACGGCCCTCCAGACGGTCGGCGAATCCGGCGATGACGACGAGGTCGTTTTTGATGTCGTGGCGGATAAGTCGCAGGAGGAATCGGAGCGTCTCCCGCTGGTCGCGCGTATCCTCGACGAGGCGGGCGTTCTGGGCGGCCTGTCCGCGGTTCAGGCCGATGAGGACGCCCGCGGCGGCGCCGACCGACCCAACGACGACGAACTGATTGGCGAAGGCAAGCGAGATGCCGCCGGCCTGTATCTCGGGGGCCGCGGCCCAGACGACGAAACTCGCCATGAAGAGGAAGCCGCCGGCACACCACTTGGCGGCGACCAGACACTCCGAGACCGCGAGGTCGCTCCGGTATATCGTCACGCCCGACATCACGACGATGTAGCCGAACAGGACGTTGACGACGATGCCGAGGACGACCTGATTGTACGTTCCGGCGTTCGGCAGCCCCCACGCGAACCAGAAGGTCAGGCCCGCGGCTGCCAGCGTCACTCCGAGGGTGACGAAAAGCGCCCCCCACCGCTTCCGACTGCCAGGCGTTGCCACAGTTCGTTCGTAGGCGTGCCCCGAAGTATAGGTGACGGCTGTAACGGACAGTGATGGCCGCTTATCCCCGCCCGTTTATGCCGTGGTGTAACATCGGGACGTCCCTACCTTTCGAAGTCGAAACCGTCTTTATTGACTGAACAGTCAGTCAACACGTGACTACGAGCGATGCCGAGGGGCTCCGGGCGCGCCTCCGGAGCGGTGACGGGAACGGAACCATCATCGCGACGGTCATCGCCAGTACCTTCTTCGTCGGGTTCGGCGGCGGCGTCATCTTCCCCATCCTGCCGAACCTCGGCAAGGTCCTCGGCATCTCGCCGTTCATGGTCGGCCTCATTCTCAGCGCCAACCGCTTTTCACGGCTTTTCGCCAACGCGCCGGCCGGCCTGATCGTCGACCGGGTCGGTACCCGGACGCCGTTCGTCATCGGCCTTGCGATTCAGGGCGTCGGCACCGGGGGGTACATTGTCGCGATGTACTCCTCGCTGCCGTCAGCGTGGTTCCTCGCCGCGCGAATCGGCTGGGGCGTCGGCAGCGCCCTCGTCTTCGCGACGGCCTACACCATCGCCGCCGACCTCAGCGACGGCGAGTCCCGCGGGACGAACATGGGCCTCATCCGCGGCGGCGTCATCTTCGGCTTCCCGACGGGGCTGGTCGTCGGCGGCCTCGTCTCGGAACTCTACGGCACCGTCGCCGCCTTCGTCGTCGCCACCGCGTTCGCGCTTCTGGCCAGCGTCCTCGCGTACTTCGCGGTTCCCGAAACCCACGTCGAAGGCTCCGCCCGACAGTCGGTCAGCCCCTTCGACGTCGATACCTCGCTGCCCTCCGTCACCATCGGCCTCGTGAACTTCGCGGTCCTCTTCGCGTACATCGGCGTCCTCTTCGCGACGCTGGTCGTCTTTCTGGAGGAAAACGACATCGGCGTCTTCGGCCTCGACGCACAGGGCACCTCCGGGCTGTTCATGGCGGTCACGGTCATCGCCGCCGCGGTGTTCATGTTCCTCAGCGGCTACGTTAGCGACCGCCGCGGCTCGCGGATGCCCGCCCTGCTCTTCTTCCTCCTCATCACCTTCCTCGGCCTCGTCCTCTTCGCGTTCGCCCAGACGGTCCCGCTCCTGACGGTCGCCTGCCTGCTTATCGGTGCCGGACAGGGTGGCACGAGCGGCCCGCTGATGGCCCTGCTCGCGGATTTGACGCCTGAAGACCGGATGGGACGCGCGGTCGGCACCAACAACGTCTTCGGCGACATCGGCGGTGGTCTCGGACCGATGGTCTCGCTGCCGCTCGTCGAATTGGTCGGCTTCTGGCCGGTCTACATCGCCTGTGCGGTCCTGCCGCTGATTGCGGCGGTCATCCTTCTGTTCGGCGTTCGCCGCGAGACGGGGGAGTTCCTGCCGCTCGTCGGCGAGGGCGGAGCGGAGAACACGACGTCCGGTGGCGCCTCGGGCGTCGACGATTAGAGCCGCGGGCTACGACCGCGATTCGCGGAAGAGAACGAGCACACAGCCGACCAGACAGGCGATAGCGACGGCGTAGAGCCCCTGGTCAACGGCTGCCGGCGCGCCGAATTGCGCGGCGACGACGCGGACGACGAGGGCGGCAATCGCCGCGACGAGCAGGGTGGCGAGTTGTCGACGCGCCCGGTCTCCGGGCTGCATTATGTATCGACCGTGGTCGCGGTTCGGGCGTCGAAAAGCGCGTAGTAGACGGTCAGCGCCGTCAGCGCGATGGCGCCGAGTTCGAGGCCGTGGGCACCGAGGTGGATCCATTCGGCGCCACCGAAGCCGACGGTTTCGATGAGCCCGCGCGTCCCCGCCGACAGCAGGGCCACGCCGGCGAGCGCGCCGACGCGGGACCAGCCGTCCCGTGTGAGGGCGATAGCCGCCGCGACCACGACGAGGGCCAGGGTAACGATGAGTATCGATTCGGCGTTTGGATGGCCGGAATGGAGCGGAAACATGAGTATATCCCGACGTGGGACGGTGCCGATACAACGTTTTCCCTTCGCTCTGACCGCAGGGGCGACACCGACCGCCGACCGACCCGGGCGTCGATGACCGGCACCAACGTTTTGTGCGTTTACTGTTCACACGACTCTATGAGCGAGGACCGACGGCGGAGTTTCTGGGCGTGGGGGTACGAGGACCGCCTTCCCGACGACGAGGACCGACGGGAGATGAAGGCCCAACTCGAAACCCTGCTCGGCTTTCCCGAACTACCGGTGATGGAATACCCGACGCTGGCGGACATCGACATCCCCGAGCCACGCATCGACGTGCCCGACGAACTGGCGGACTTCGCGACGGCCGACCGCCGGGCACGCGCCAGCAGAACCTACGGCAAGGCCTATCGCGACCTCGTCCGCGGCTTCCACGGCGACTTCTCGAAGGCGCCGGATATCGTCGCCACACCACGAAACGAGAGCGACGTCGAGGCTGCTATCGCGTGGGCCACGGAGGCGAACGTCGCCGTCGTCCCGTTCGGCGGCGGCACCAGCGTCGTCGGCGGCGTCGAATGCGGCGGCGACAGCTACGCGGGCGTGCTCTGTCTGGATATGCGGGAGATGGACCGGGTACTGGAAGTCGACGAACACTCCCGAAGCGCGCGGATTCAGGCCGGCGCGACGGGTCCCGAGATTCAGGACCAACTCGCCGACCACGGCCTCCAGTTGCGCCACTACCCCCAGTCCTACGAATTTTCGACCTACGGCGGGTGGGTCGCGACCCGCGCCGGCGGCCACTTCGCGACGCGGTATACGCATATCGACGATTTCGTCGAATCGGTGCGGGCGGTCACCCCCGCCGGCAGCCTCGAAACCCGGCGCTTGCCCGCCTCGGGCGCCGGCCCCGACCCGAACCGCTTCCTGCTCGGCAGCGAGGGCGCATTCGGCGTCATCACCGAGGGGTGGACGCAGGTCCAGCCTCGACCGCACCACCGCGCCCGCGCAACGATGTATTTCGACGACTACTGGGACGCCGTCGAAGCGACCCGTGAAATCGTGCAGGCACGGCTCTATCCCGCCAACTGCCGCCTGCTGGACAGCAACGAGGCCATGCTGAACGAACTGGCCTTCGACGGGAGCCACCTGCTCGTGTTGGGCTTCGAATCGACCGACCACCCGGTCGGTGACGACCTCGAACGCGCGATGGAAATCGCCGAAGACCACGGCGGGACCTGCCCGGAAGGCCCGACAATCGAGGACCGCTCGACCGGCGACGAGGAGTCGGACCGCGAGGACTCCTCGGAGGGGTCGTGGCGGGATTCCTTCTTCGAGGCACCCTACCGGTTCAACGGCCTCGTCTCGATGGGCGTCCTCGTCGATACCTTCGAAACCGCGGTGACGTGGGACCAGTTCCCCGACCTCCACGAGGCGCTACAGGAGAACGTCGTCGGCGCGATGGAGGACGAATGCGGCGCCGGCTTCATGTCCTGTCGGTTCACCCACGTCTACGAGGACGGCCCCGCGCCCTATTACACCCTCATCGCGCCCGCGGAAGTCGGCGAAGAACTCGACCAGTGGCGGACCATCAAGCAGGCCGCCTCCGATACGCTGATGGAGCACGGCGCGACCATCACCCACCACCACGCCGTCGGTCGGGTTCATAAGGACCACTACCACGAGGAAGTCCCCGACAACTACCTCGACGCGCTCCAGTCGATGAAGCGAACGTTGGACCCCGAGAGCATCATGAACCCCGGGGCGTTGCTCTGAGACGGTCAAACGCCCGTTTGATGCTGAGATGGGTATTTACTGACGCCGAACGAGTCACAGTGTATGAACCGTCGGATGCTCCTCGCATCGACCGGGGCCGCGCTTGCTGGCGCCCTCGCCGGGTGCTCTCTCGGGCGCAGCGTCGATACGATATCGGTCACGGCGGCGACCGTCGAGCAAGGGGAGACGGCACGTCTCGACGTCGCGGCGCCGAACCTTTCGGGACTACATATCGACGCCTTTCCCGAGGCGTTCCGACTGGACGGGCCGCTGTCCCTCGGCGAGGCGAGGTTCGACCCGGCGCCGGATGTCGTCTGGCAGGCACACCCGCCTCACTGGTCGTTTTCGGGGCAGGATACCGAGGGAACCGTGCCGATTCGAACGGCTCCGGAAACGCCGCCCGAGACCTATCGGTTCGGCTTCGCGTTCGATATCGCTGGAAAGGACGGGACTCGCTACGAGGAGACGACGGTGACGGTCGAAGACGGCTCGGGATGAGACTATCGCGCCGTCGTCACATCCCCTTGCCCTGCAGTTCGCGGGCGATGACGTTCTTCTGAATCTCGGTGGTGCCCTCGTAAATCTGGGTGATCTTGGCGTCCCGATAGAGCCGTTCGGCGTCGAAGTCGTCGACGTAGCCGGAGCCACCGTGAATCTGGACGCATTCGTTGGCGTTCCGGACGGCGATTTGGGAGGCGTACTCCTTGGCCATCGAGGCCAGCATCGTCAACTGTTCGTCCTTGTGGTCGACCGACCACGCCGATTTATAGGTCAGTTGACGGGCGGCTTCGGCCTCGGTGTGCATGTCGGCGAGTTTGTGCTGGATGGCCTGGAAATCGCCGATAGGCTGGCCGAACTGTTCGCGTTCTTGAGCGTAGTCGAGAGCGCGCTCGGCAGCGCCCTTGGCGATGCCAACGCCCTGGGCGGCCACCTGTGTTCGGGTCTCGTCGAAGAACTGCATCTGCTGGAGGAAGCCGGCGCCGCGAGTCCCGACGAGGTTCTCCTCGGGGACCCGCACGTCGTCGAAGATGAGTTCGGCGGTGTCGGATGCGCGGATACCCATCTTTCCAGTTATTTTGTCGGACTCGAAGCCGTCGCGGTCCGACTCGACGACGATTTGCGAAAAGCCGTTGTAGCGGCCCTCAGCGTCGGGGTCGGTCTTGCAGAGGACGACGAAGAAATCGCCGATGGAACCGTTGGTAATCCACATCTTGTTGCCGTTGATAACCCACTCGTCGTCGCCCTTCTCCGCGCGGGTCGAAATCGAGGCCACGTCGCTTCCGGCGTGGGGTTCGGAGATGGCCGACCCACAGATGGCGTCGCCTGTTGCGAGGTCCGGCAGCCAGCGGTCCTTCTGGTCGTCGGTGCCGAAGGCGATGATGGCCTCGCTGCCGAAGGCGGTGCCGAGGATGCTGCCGGCGATTCCGGGGTCGGCCGCATAGAGTTCTTCGACGACCAGCGCGACGTCGAGGGTATCGTAGCCGGCGCCGCCGTAGTCGACGGGAATCTGGGCGCCGGTCAGGCCCATCTCGGCGCCCTTCTCGATGAGGTCGAGGGGGGCTTTCTCCTCGCGGTCGTACTCCTTGGCGACCGGCCGAATCTCGTTTTCGGCGAAGCGGCGGACCTCCTCACGGATGTGTTGCTGTTCGTCGGAGAGTTCGAAATCCATACCCCTCCCTAGAAAGGAATCGGAATAAAATTCGGGGACGGTGAGAGGCTCGTTTGCGGGCCTATTCCCACTCGCCGTCGACGATGTCGGGTTCGGCCTGATGGGCCATACTGACCTGATAATCCGGGAGGTGGAGCGCGAGGTCGGTCGTGGTGATGATGCCGACAGCGGCGCCGTCCTCGACGACGGGGAGTTTCTTGACGCCGTTGTGGCCCATCCGCTCGGCGGCGACCTGCAGGGACTCGCTTCGCTGAATCGTGACCACGGGGTCGGACATAATCTCCGAAATCTGTCGTGAGGGGTCCATCTCCTCGGCGACGGCCTCGACGATATCGGATTCGGTTACGATGCCGGTCACCTGCTCGTCGCCGACGACGAGCGATCCGATGCCCTTCGAGGCGAGTACCTGTGCGGCCTCCGCGATGGTCGCACTCGGGGCGATGGTCTCGACGGGCGAACTCATCAGGCTCTCCACGTTCGCATCTCGTTCGGCCATACCTCGATATGTGGGCGGGGTCGCAAAAGCCTAGGCGTCACCCGAGACGGCGTCCTTGCGCCCGCCACGGCGGGCGCGTTTCGCGAGTTTTCGCCGGGCGCGGCGTTTCAGAAGCACGCCACAGCCGTAGGCGATCCCGCTGAAGAGGACGAACACGAGGGCCGGGCCGAACGCCTTCGTGGCGAAGCCGACCGGTGACAGGTCGGCCCCATCGACCAACGCCGGCAGGTACGGCGCGGCCGGCGCGAGGACCACGAGGGCCGCACCGAACTGGAGGGCTGCCCCCATCGCCTCGGAGGGGAGTCGCTTCCGCGAGAGGTAGGCGGCGAAGCCGACCCAGCCGACGACCGCACCCCAGACCGGCGCGCCGGCCGCAGCCAGCGCCCAGGCGATGCCGCCGGCGAGAGCGACCGCGAGCACCTGCGCGGTGACGTAGACGGTCATCGGTCGGTCGGCGGTCCGGAACATCGATGGGTGGCATACACCCGGGGAGTAGATAAGAGTTCTAGGTGAAAAACGCCGAAAGCAGCGGTCAGGCGTCGGGGCTCCACTCGCCGCGACAGTCCTCCGAGCAGAAATGGGCAGTCCGAACGCCCCCGTCTTCGACCCACGTAATGACGCGGTGTGTCGTCTCGTTTACTATCGGGTCGGCACATACCTCACAACGCGGCGCGTCGTCCTCGGTGACGTCCTCACCGAGTTCCGAAGTCGGGTCTACCATTTACTGATACCCTTAGTTGGAACCCATATGAACGATTATATTCACGCAGGCGGTGCCGGCCGCCGCGGCAGGACTCGTCTACTCCGGCCGCTCGTAGTCGGGGTCGAACATCTGGGCGGACATCGGCGCCGGGTCACCCTCGGTGAGGTTGTACTGTGAGAAGTCCTCGACGCCGCATTCCCGCAGGAGTTCCTCGTCGTAGACGGCGTTGCCCGAATACGAGGTGGGGTCCCGCGAGAGGATTTCGAGGACGGTATCCGAGACGATTTCTGGGGTTCGCCAGTCGTCTTCGGTCCCCATCCCGAAGTACCGCGTCGCGCGGGTGTCGATGGCCGTGACGGGCCAGAAGGAATTACAGCCGACACCGTGGCCGCTGAGTTCCGTATCCAGCGACAGCGTCAGGAACGACATGCCCATCTTCGACCACGCGTAGGGCGCCTCGCCCGGCGCTCGGTCGACGTTCACGGGCGGGGCGTTCGTCAGCAGCCACGCGTTGTCGACCTCCTTGAGGTGGTCGAGGAAGGCCCGCGAGACCAGATACGTGCCGCGGACGTTGACGTCCGTCAACAGGTCGAAGCGGTTGGCCGGCAGGTCCTCGACGTTCGCAATCTGGATAGCGCTGGCGTTGTTGATGACGATGTTGACCTCGCCGAAGTGGTCGATGGCCTCCTGAACTGCGGCCTCGACGTTGTCCTCGTCGCGGACGTTCAACTGGATGGGCAGCGCCTCGACGCCCTTCTCCTCGCATTCGCGGGCGGTCTGCTCGATGGTGCCTTCGAGGTCCTTGTCCTCGCCGTAGTCGTCGTTCTCGCTGGTTTTGCCGGTCGAGACGATGTTACAGCCCTGCTCGGCGAGCGCGAGCGCGATTGCCTTCCCGATGCCACGGGTCGTGCCCGTGATGAACGCAGTCTGTCCCGAGAGGTCGGGCTTGCTGAGCGTCATGTCCCCCTCATTCGAGGCAGGACCCTTAAATCCGCCCGCGTTCCCGCGAAGGTATCATTTGAGGACCACGACGACGGAGGTGTCGCGTTCGTAGAAGGTTGGTAAGGTCAGCGGTCCCGGTCGACGGATTCGCCCGGGTTCGTCGTCGCGTTTTCCGACAGCACTACGCCGGGCGCGAGGCTGGTGTTGATGCCGGTCTTGGCGCGCGGCCCGGCGACGACGCCGTATTTCCGGCGGCCCGTCGAGACGCGCTCGCCCTTGACGGTCTGTTTGACGTCGCCCTCGTCGTGCCGGAGATTGGCCACCTGCGTGCCCGCCCCGAGGTTGACGTCGGTGCCGAGCAGGCTATCGCCGACGTAGGAGAGATGGGGGACGTTCGCCCCCGCCATCAGCACGGAGTTTTTGAGTTCGACGCCGTGGCCGACGTGGCAGTCCTCGCCGATGAGCGTCGCGCCGCGGACGTAGGCGTTCGGTCCGACGTCGGCGCCCGAGCGAATCAGCGCCGGCCCTTCGACGACGACGCCGGGTTCGACGACAGCGCCCTCCTCGATGACCACGTCGCCGCGGAGTTCGGCGTCGCCACGCACGTCGCCGTCGATGCGCCGGTCGAGGTCGCCGAGTTTCCATTCGTTTGCTTCCAGCAGTTCCCACGGCCGGCCGACGTCGAGCCACCGCGAGAGGGTCACGGGCGACACGTCGTATTCCTCGATGACGCGGGCGACGACGTCGGTGATTTCGTATTCGCCGCGCTCGCTCTTTTCGACATCCAGCCAGTCGCGCGCTTCCGCCGGGAAGGCGTAGGCGCCCGCGTTGGCGAGGTTCGACGGTGGCTCTGCGGGTTTCTCGACGATTTTCGTTACCCGAGTGCCGCCCTCGTCCGCTGAGAGGACGCCGTAGTTCCGCGGGTCCTCGACCTCGATGGCACCGATTGCAGGGGCAGACTCGAACAGTTCCGCGACGCCCGCCGGGTCATAGAGGTTGTCGCCGTTGAGGACGGCGAAGGCCTCGTCGAGGTGCTTGCGGGCCGCCCGGACGGCGTGGGCGGTGCCGAGTTGTTCCTCCTGGGCCGCATAGGAGACGGGGACGCCCCGGTATTCGGCGCCGAAGTAGGACTTGACCGCGTCGGCCTCGTAGCCGACGACGAAGACGAGTTCGGAGGCGCCGGCCTCGACGGCCGCGTCGGCCGTGTGGGCACACAGCGGCCGGTCGGCGACGGGGAGCATCGGCTTCGGGACGGTCTCGGTCAGGGGCCGCATACGGGTCCCCTGGCCCGCGGCGAGAACAACGGTTTGCATACTCGCTGAGTCGGGCGGCGCCCTCAAAAGGAGCAGGGTCGGAGCGCCCCACTTGGGTCCGCCGGTTATTCTTCGAGCGTCGCGTCGGCGCCGATGGCCGCCGGTTCGTCCTCGTCGGCCTGCTTGCGCACGTCGACGTGGTAGTCACCGAGGATGTCACGGCCGAGCAGGAGGGGATACTCCATGTGGCTGCGGTCCTCGACGCTGGCGGTGACGGTGTGCTGTCGGCCGCCGATACCGACGACGACGTCGACGACGGGCCGGGATTTGCCCTTCTTGACGCTGCCCGATTTGATTTTCACGATGTCCTTGATTGGGCCGGTTCCGATATCGGCGGCGAGGCGGGCGTCGATGCTCGTCCGCGTCGCGCCGGTGTCGGATTTCGCGAGGACGCTCTTCTGGCCGGTCGTCCCCATGACGACGACTTCCTCGATGTAGCCGATAATGAGTGGTTCGCCGGCCTGAACCTTCTGTTTTTTTGGCATACACGCCGGCCGGGAGTCGTCGAGGTTCGCCGTGAGTTCGCGGACGCGCTCGCGCTCGACGTCCCCGCCCGCTCGCTCGATGGCGAGGGCGGCGATGTGCGGGGCCGGCGAGCGGCCGGTTGCCTTATAAAGGCCGCGGAACCCGGCGGTCGGGTTGACTTCGAGGACGTAGTAGCCGTCCTCACCCTGCACGATGTCGACGCCGGCGTAATCGAGGCCGATGACGTCGGCGGCGCGCTTGGCCATCGTGATGACTTCCTCGGGCAGGTTCTCGGTGGCGTCCTCGACTTCGCCGCCCAGTGCGACGTTGGTCCGCCATTCGCCTTCGGCGGCGTAGCGGTTCATCGCGCCGACGACCTGCTCGCCGACGACGTAGATACGGAGGTCGTGATGCCGTTTCTCGTCGTGTTCGATGAGTTCCTGTAAGAACGCCTGTCGGGAGCCGACCATCGGATTGATCTGGTCGTCGGTGTCGAGTTTCCAGGTACCGCCGCCGTGGGTGCCGATGGCCGTCTTGTAGACGACCTCGTCGGCGAAGCGGTCGCGGTTGGCGTTGAGCGTGTCCGCCGAAAGCGCCATGAACGCGTCCGGGACGGGCACGCCGGCCTCCGCGAGGGCCGTCCCGCTGGCGAACTTGTGGATGGCCGTCATCGTCGTGGTCGGCGTGTTCAGCATGGGCACCATCCGGTCGAGCATCGTCGCGAGACCGAGCGCCTCCGCGGGCTGTTCTTCCTTCGAGAGCAGCAGCCGGTTGACGACGATGTCCACGTCGGGTTCGAGGGTTACTTCCCCGTCCTCGATGCCGATGGAGGTGTTCTCCGCCCGGAGCCACTCGGTATCGTAGCCGAGGGCGTCGGCGGCGTTGAGGATGGCCTTCGATTCCTTGGAACTGTGAAGGCTCAACACGCCGACAGTAATATCGGAAGACATACTCCTATTGCGATGGGTTCGACCAAAACGCTACTGGAGGCTGTGTTCACAGATGCCACCGCCCCGCCGTGACGGCAGTCGTCATGGGGCAGGGCCTTATGTATCCATCTCATGACCCACTGCTATGGGCGAGGCATTCACCTACGACGGCGGGTCGGTCGCTCCCGGAGAGACGGCCAACGTCCGCTATACGGTCAGCGAGACGTATATGGGTGACCCGGTCCGCGTGCCGGTCACCATCGTCAACGGCGAACGCGACGGCCCGACGATGTTCCTCTCGGCGGCGGCACACGGCGACGAGTTGAACGGTATCGAAATCGTCCGTGAGGTCGCCCACGAGTGGGACCACGAGAAACTAGCCGGTACGCTCGTCTGTCTGCCCGTCCTCAACGTGCCCGCCTTCATCGCACAGGAACGGTACCTCCCCATCTACGACCGCGACCTCAACCGCTCGTTTCCCGGCAACGACTCGGGAACGAGCGCGAAACGCATCGCCGACCGCCTGTTCCGCAACTTCATCGACCCCTGCGACATCGGGCTGGATTTCCACACGTCGACGCGCGGCCGGACGAACATGCTCCATGTCCGTGCCGACACCGACGACGAGTCGGTCTCACGGGTCGCACACGCCTTCGCTTCGAACGTCATCATCTCCAGCGCGGGTCCCAGCGGGTCGCTCCGCCGGGAAGCCAGCGAGGCGGGCACGCCGACCATCACCGTCGAACTCGGCGAGGCCCACCGCTTCCAGCGCGCGCTCATCGACAAAGCACTGGAGGGTGTGCTGTCGGTGATGGCGGAGTTCGGCATGCAGGAGACGAATACCGTCAAGTGGCCGGGCTGGCGAACCGTCATCAACGGCTCCGAGGAGAAGACGTGGCTGCGGGCCGACGCCGGCGGCCTCGTCGAGATGCACCACGACCGGGGGTCGCTCGTCGAGGAAGGCGACATCGTCTGTACCATCACGAACCCCTTTAAGACGGATACGACCGTCGTGGAGGCGCCTTTCACCGGCCTGCTCGTCGGCGTCCTCGAAAACCCGCTGGTGTATCCCGGTAACCCCCTGTGTCATCTCGTCGCGCTCGACGAGGTGACGATGCGGGCGATTCGCGGCCAGCAGACCGGCGACCGTTCTTAAATCCCCCTCACACCGCGTCCGCTCGGGAGCGCCTCGGCAGTCGCGGGATTTTATAAGCCGCTCCGAAACGTCCGTGCATCCGTTCGCCCGTCGTCCCCCGGTAAATCCCGCCGCTTCGTGCCTGTGACACGTTCGCAGATAGTTACTACTATACCGGCGGGGTACTGACTCTCCTGTGCATGAGTCAATCGTACGACCGAGGTCTGATAGAGGACTTCGGGCGGTGGCAGGAGTTCTCCGCCGGCATGTGGGCTTGGGTTTTCCACAAGTTCACCGGCTGGGTGCTCATCGGCTACCTGTTTACACACATCGCCGTGTTGAGTACCGCCACGGTGGATGCCGGGATGTACACGACGACGCTGCAGAACCTCGAGAGCTTCCTGATTGTTCGTATCCTCGAGGTCGGACTGCTTGCCGTCGCCGTGTTCCACATCCTCAACGGCGTCCGCCTGCTCTTCGTCGACCTCGGTGTCGGGCTAGAGGCACAGGACAAGGCGTTCTACGCTGCACTAATCATCTCGGCGGCCATTACGGTCGCGAGTATCCCCACGTTCCTCGGAGGTCTCTAAGATGGCGGAACACTACTCCTCGTTCGACCGGAACGGCACAGGCTGGCTGCTCCAGCGGATTACGGCCGCCTTCCTCGTGGCCGTGCTGGCGTATCACTTCCTGATGCTGCACTTCGTCAACCACGCAGCCGAAATCACCTTCGCCGGAACGCAGGCCCGGATGAGTCAGGTCGGCTACTTCCTGACGATGGTGCTGTTCCTCATCGCGGCCACGTTCCACGGCGTCAACGGCGTCTACAACGCCCTCGTCAATCAGGGTCTCGACGGGACCCCGAAAACCGCCGTCAAATGGCTACTCGTCGTCGCGAGCCTCGTCCTCATCGCACAGGGCTTCCGCGTCGCAGCCGCCATGACCAACCTCGTCTGACCATGAGTACGCAAGTCACCGAACAAGAAACCGAGACGGAACCGGAGACCGAAACCGACCATCAGGAGCGCCGAATGGCTGAAAAGCGCGAACGCGCCGACATGCGTGAACGCGCCGAGGAGGAACTTGACGACACCGAGGAGACGGTGAAAATCAAGGTCTTCCGCTATGACCCAGAGGTCGAGGGCAAGAAGGACCCGCGCTTCGACACCTTCCGTGTCCCCTTCACGAAGGGGATGACGGTGCTGGACGCGCTCATCTACGCGCGGGACCACTTCGACTCCAGCCTCACCTTCCGTCACTCCTGCCGACAGGCCATCTGTGGCTCGGACGCCCTCTTTATCAACGGCTCGCAGCGCCTCGGCTGTAAGACCCAGATGTCCGAACTCGAGTGGCCCGTCCGTATCGAACCGCTTCCGCACTCCGATGTCGTCAAGGACCTCGTCGTCGACATGGAGCACTTCTACGACCAGATGGAGGCCGTCGAACCGTACTTCCAGACTAACGACCTCCCCGCGGCCGACGAGGAACAGCGACAGTCCCGCGAGAACCGCGAGAAGGTCAAGATGTCCACGCGCTGTATCTGGTGTAGCGCGTGTATGTCCTCCTGTAACATCGCTGCGGGCGACAACGAGTATCTCGGCCCCGCCGCGATTAACAAGGCCTACCGCTTCGCGATGGACAAGCGGGAAGGCGAGGACATGAAGGAACACCGCCTCAACATCATCGAGCAGGAACACGGCGTCTGGCGATGTCAGACCCAGTTCTCCTGTACCGAGGTCTGTCCGAAGGACATCCCGCTGACCGAGCACATTCAGGAACTCAAGCGGGAAGCCGTCAAGAGCAACCTCAAGTTCTGGTAACCGTACGCTAAAGACTTTCAAATACTAACTACAGACAATGACGATACACGAACACGACGTGATCGTGGTCGGCGCCGGCGGTGCCGGTCTCCGTGCGGCCATCGCGGCCCACGAGGAAGGCGCCGACGTCGCCATGGTCACGAAGTTGCATCCGGTCCGTTCCCACACCGGCGCTGCGGAAGGCGGCATCAACGCCGCCCTCCGCGACGGCGACGACTGGGAACTCCACGCGTACGACACGATGAAGGGGTCCGACTACCTCGGTGACGCCCCCGCCATCGAAACACTCGCCCAGGACGCTCCCGACGAGGTCATCCAACTCGAACACTGGGGGATGCCGTTCTCCCGTGAGGACGATGGCCGCGTCTCCCAGCGACCCTTCGGTGGTCTCTCCTTCCCGCGAACCACCTACGCCGGTGCCGAAACCGGCCACCACCTGCTGCATACGATGTACGAGCAGGTCGTCAAACGGGGCATTCAGGTCTACGACGAATACTACGTCTCCCAGCTCGCGGTCACCGACCACGACGACCCCACCGAACGGGAGTGTCACGGCGTCGTCGCCTACGACATCAAGGGCGGCGAAATCGTCGGCTTCCAGGCCCGCAACGGCGTCGTCCTCGCCACCGGTGGCGACGGGCAGGTCTTCGACCACACGACCAACGCCGTCGCCAACACCGGCGACGGGGCCGCGATGGCCTACCGCGCCGGCGTCCCCGTCGAGGACATGGAGTTCGTCCAGTTCCACCCCACCACGCTCCCGAGTACGGGCGTCCTCATCTCCGAGGGTGTCCGTGGCGAAGGTGGCATCCTCTACAACAGCGAGGGTGAGCGATTCATGTTCGAATACGGCTACGCGAACAACGCCGGCGAACTCGCCTCGCGTGACGTCGTCGCCCGCGCGGAACTGACCGAGGTCAACAACGGCCGCGGCATCAACGACGAGTACGTCTACCTCGACATGCGCCACCTCGGCGAGGAGCGTATTTACGACCGACTGGAGAACATCATCCACCTCGCGGAGGACTTCGAAGGCGTCGACCCCGCCGAGGAACCGATGCCCGTCAAGCCCGGCCAGCACTACCACATGGGCGGCATCGAGACCAACGAGCACGGTCAGACCTGCATCGACGGCCTCTATGCGGCCGGCGAGTGTGCCTGTGCGTCGGTCCACGGCTCGAACCGCCTCGGCGGCAACGCGCTGCCGGAACTCATCGTCTTCGGGGCCCGCGCCGGCCGCCACGCCGCCGGCAAGGACCTCGGCGAGGCCGAAGTCCCGACCGGCCCATCCGCCAAGAGCGAGGACGAGGACAGCCTCGATACGCCCGTCGAACCCGGCGCCGTCGGCACGAGCGACGAGGACGTCGCGGCCGACGGTGCGATGGTCGACGCCGAAAACGTCGTTCAGGCCGCCGTCGACGCCGAACAGCGCCGTATCGACGACCTCCTCGAACGCGAGGGCACGAACCACGCCGAAATCCGCGAGGACCTCCAGAAGGCGATGACCGAGAACGTCAACGTCTTCCGCAACAAGGAGAGCCTCAAGGACGCCCTTGAAACCATCCGGGAATGCCGCGAGCGCTACCAGCACGTCGCGGTATCGGACCCCTCCCGGACGTTCAACACCGACCTCATCCACACCATCGAGACGCGCAACCTCATCGACGTCGCCGAGACCATCACCCTCGGCGCACTCGCCCGCAACGAGTTCCGTGGCGCCCACTGGCGGCAGGAACACCAGGAGCGGAAGGACGACGAGTGGCTCAAGCACACGATGATCGCCTGGAACGACGGCACGCCCGACCTCTACTACAAGCCCGTCATCCTCGAAGGCGAAGAGAAGGAATACGAACCGAAGGTTCGGTCCTACTAACGACGTCTCGCCTTTTTCGCCGTTCGACGCCTCACCGACCAGCCGTTTATATACCAGCACGCAGCCAGACGGCCCATGCGCTGACCAGTTGCCGGCCATCCGCCGAGGCGGGAGCGCGGGGTTCGGATGGTCGGGCCGGTGGCCCGCCTGCTCGCCACGCCATATAAGCCCCCCCAGTCCCTACGCCGGGGTATGAGTGATTGGCAGGATATGCTGGTCGGCGACCGGATGGCCGTCGACAACGAGTTCAGCCGCCGCGTCGAGCAGTCCCAGTTCTCCCGACAGGAGTGGGGCCTCATCATGACGGCCACCTCCTTCGATATCGAGAATCCCGACGACGAGGAGAGCGCTCGGCTCGTCGCCGACACCTCCGAACTGCCGGCGATTATCCCCGAACTGGAGAACGTCGCCAACATGGGGCCGATGGGCATGCCCGCCGATGACAACAGCGGGTCCGGCGGTGGCCTCATCGATTCGTTGCTCGGGACGCTCGGACTCAGTAGCAACGGCAAGAAAAGCGACGACGGCCCCGACGAGGAGAAAATCGAGGCCGCCGAGCGACTGGTGACGGCCTACGCTCAGGAGCTTCAGGCCCACCTCGAAGAAAACGGCCGCTGGCACGAAGTACGGACCGCCGCTGCGGAAGCGACGGAGGAATAGGGGCCGTTACAGCCGGTCGACGATGGCCGCCGTAACGTCTTCCGTCGACGCCGAGCCACCGAGGTCCGGCGTTCGCGGACCGTCCGCGAGGACCGACTCGACGGAACTGCGGACGTTCGCTGCTTCCTCGCCGTAACCGAGATGCTCCAGTAGCATCGCCCCGGACAGAATCGTCGCCGCGGGATTTGCGACTCCCTGTCCGGCGATGTCCGGCGCGGAGCCGTGGACCGGCTCGAACAGCGCGTTGTCCTCGCCGACGTTGGCGCTCGGCAGCAGGCCGAGGCCGCCGACGAGGCCGGCTGCGAGGTCCGAGAGCATGTCGCCCGCGAGGTTCGGACAGATGACGACGCCGTACTCCTCCGGAGTCAGGAGGAGATGCATCGCCAGCGCGTCCATCAGCGCTTCCTCGTAGTCGGCGCCGCGTTCCTCGGCGACCGCCTCGACCGAATCGAGGAACTGGCCGTCGGTCGTCCGCATCACGTTGGCCTTGTGGGCAACCGTGACGTCGTCGTAGCCGTTCTCGTCTGCGTATTCGAAGCCGTAATCGGCGATCTTCCGCGAGGCGCGGTCGGTGATGACGCGGGTGAGTGTCGTCACACCCTCGTCGATTTCCGACTCGATGCCCTTGTAGACGCCTTCGGTGTTCTCCCGGACGAACACGAGGTCCGTCTCGGGCCGCAGCGCGTCGACGCCGGGATAGGCTCGGGCCGGCCGGATGTTCGCGAAGGAATCGACCGCCTGCCGCAGCGGCAGTATGACATCGGCGGCCGTCTCGCCGGCAGCGCCGAACAGCGTCGCATCGGCCTCGGTCGCCAGTCGGCGCGTTTCCTCCGGCAGTGCCTCGCCGGTCTCCTCCTTGACGTGGTCGCCGGCCTCGGCCTCGACGAACTCGAAGTCGGCGACGGCGTCGAGTACCTCGACGGCTGCGGGGACGACTTCCTGGCCGATGCCGTCGCCGGGGACGACCAGTACCGTCTCAGTCATCGGCGTGTCCCTTCCGCGCTTCGGGGTCCTCGATGTACGGCAGCGACGCGGCGGTGTCGGCGATGGCCTCGGTGTTGGATTTCATCAGGGCCGTCGTGTCCCAGATGCCGTCGACCAGCGCCTTCCGCTGGGCGTCGTCGACGTCGACTTCGACGACACGGTCGTCGTAGGAGACCGTCTCCGCTTCGACGTCGATTTCGATTTCGCTGTCGGGGTACTTCTCGACGTAGTCCTGCAGTTCGCGGATGGTCTCGGTGTCGGCAGTGACGGTCGGCACACCCAGCGCGAGACAGTTACCCGCGAAAATCTCGGCGAAGGACTCGCCGATGATGGCATCGATACCCCAGCGGACCAGCGCCTGCGGGGCGTGTTCACGGGAGGAGCCACAGCCGAAGTTGGAGTTGACGACCAGGACGTTGGCGTCCTGATACTGCTCCTCGTTGAACGGGTGGTCCTTCTCGTTGTCCTCGTCGTCGAACCGCTGGTCGAAGAAGGCGAACTCCCCGAGGCCGTCGAAGGTGACGACCTTCATGAAGCGCGCCGGGATGATCTGGTCGGTGTCGATGTCGTTGCCGCGGACCGGAATGCCGGTCCCTTCGACGTGTTCGACGCTGGGGATCTCGGTTTCGTCGGCCATTATGCCTCCACCTCCGCCTTCGGCAGTTCACGCACGTCCGTCACTTCGCCGGTGACCGCCGCGGCGGCGACCATCTCGGGGCTCATCAGGACGGTCCGGCCGTCCTTCGAACCTTGCCGGCCGACGAAGTTTCGGTTCGACGAGGAGGCACACGCCTCGTCGCCGACCAGTTGGTCGTCGTTCATGCCGAGACACATCGAACAGCCGGCCTCGCGCCAGTCGAAGCCGGCTTCCTTGAACACCTCGTCGAGGCCTTCGGCTTCGGCGGCGGCCTTGACGCGCTGGCTACCGGGGACGACCATCGCGCGGACCGAATCATGAACCTCGCGGTCCTTGACGATTTCCGCCGCTGCTCGTAGGTCGGGCAGTCGGGCGTTCGTACAGGAACCGAGGAAAGCCACGTCGATGTTGTAGCCCTCCATCGTCTCGCCGGGTTCGACGCGCATGTGTTCCTGTGCGCGACGGGCGGTGTCCTGTTTGTCCTCGCGGAGGTCCTCCGGTGCGGGAATCTCCTCGGTGATGCCGATACCCTGGCCGGGGGTGGTCCCCCACGTGACGACGGGTTCGATTTCGGAGCCGTCGATGGTGACGACGTCGTCGTATTCGGCGTTCTCGTCGGACTTGATGGACTCCCAGTAGGGCTTCAGTTCCTCGAAGCGCTCGGGGTCGTCCTCGAATTCGTCCGTCCCCTTCAGCCACTCGTAGGTGGTCTCGTCGGGGTTGACGTAGCCCGCGCGAGCGCCGCCCTCGATGGACATGTTACAGATGGACATCCGACCTTCCATCCCGAGGTTCTCGATGGCCTCGCCGGCGTACTCGTAGACGTAGCCGACGCCGCCCTCGGTGCCCAGGCGGCGGATGATGGTCAGGATGATGTCCTTGGCGGTGACGCCCTCACCGAGTTCGCCGGTGACCTCGATTTTGCGGACCTTCTTTTTCTCCATCGCGACCGTCTGGGTCGCCAGCACGTCCCGAATCTGGGAGGTGCCGATACCGAACGCCAGCGCGCCGAAGGCGCCGTGGGTGGAGGTGTGGCTGTCACCGCAGACGATGGTCTTGCCGGGCTGGGTGATGCCCTGCTCCGGCCCGATGACGTGGACGATGCCCTGGTTGCCCGTCGTCGGGTCGTCCAGTTCGATGCCGGCCTCGCGGACGTTCTCCTCGAGTTCCGCCATCATCTCCTCGGCGGCGTCGTTGTCCAGCGGCCGCGACTGGTCGGCGGTCGGGACGATGTGGTCGACCGTCGCGTGGGTCAGGTCCGGACGGGCGACTTCGATGTCGCGTTCCCGGAGCATCCCGAAGGCCTGCGGGCTGGTGACCTCGTGGATGAGGTGAAGCCCGACGAACAGCTGGTCCTGCCCGTTCGGCAGCGTCGTGACCTTGTGTCGGTCCCAGACCTTGTCGTAGAGCGTGCCCTTGCTCATCGGTCTGCTCCACGGTCGTAGGCGCGCTGTGCGCCGTCGTTTTCGCCCGGCGGCGTGTGGCTTACATCGCCCAGCGTCTCCGCCTCGGGGGCGCTGTCAGCCTCACCGCCGTCGGACGAGTCCGACGAGGATCGGCTTACTACGTTCGCCTCACCGCCGTCGGCGGCGATGGTTCGTCCGCGGCTATACGTCTGTGTGTCGCCGAACACCCGCCCCGTGTAGGGGTTGGTGTGGCTCATTTCGCCCAGTGTGTCTTCTGTCATGTCCTCGGAATCGTTCGCACCGTTGTTTCCCATCTATTCCTCACCCCACGCGAACAGCGCGCGCAGGTCCTCGCCCACGTCCTCGATGTCGTGGTTCTTCTCGGCTTCTCGAAGCTGTTTGTAGCTCGGGCGGCCCGCCTGGTTCTCGTTGATCCACTCGCGGGCGAACTCGCCGTTCTGGACCTCTTCGAGAACCTCCTCCATCTGCTCGCGGGCGTGCTCGTCGACCACGCGGTCGCCGCGGGTCAGCCCGCCGTATTCGGCGGTGTCGGAGACGGAGTCCCACATCTCGCTGTTGCCGCCCTCGTACATGAGGTCGACAATCAGTTTCAGTTCGTTCAGGCACTCGAAGTAGGCCATCTCGCGGGAGTAACCGGCCTCGACGAGCGTCTCGTAGCCCTGCTTGACCAGCGAGGTGACGCCGCCACAGAGGACGGCCTGCTCGCCGAAGAGGTCGGTTTCGGTCTCCTCGCGGAACGTCGTCTCGACGACGCCCGCGCGGGTACAGCCGATGGCCTTCGCGTAGGCGAGGCCGACGTCGTGGGCCTCGCCGTTGGCGTCCTGATAGACCGCCAGCAGGCCGGGGGTCCCCTCGTCGTTCTCGTAGTTGCGGCGGACGAGGTGCCCCGGCGACTTCGGCGCGACCATCGTGACGTTGACGTCCTCGCTCGGTTCGATCTGTCCGTAGTGGATGTTGAACCCGTGGGCGAACTGCAGCGTGTCGCCCGGTTCGAGGACGGGTGCAATCTCCTCGTAGACGGCGGGCTGGACGGTGTCGGGGACCAGCACGCTCACGAGGTCGGCCTGCTCGGCGGCGTTGCGGGGCGTCGCCACGTCGAGGCCATCGGATTCGGCGGCGTCTCGCGAAGAGGAATCCTCGCGCAGGCCGACGACCACGTCGACCCCGGAATCGTCGAGGTTCTGTGCGTGGGCGTGGCCCTGACTCCCGTAACCGAGAACGGCTACGGTCTTGTCGTCGAGTGCGGTGCTGTCGGCGTCGTCGTCGTAGTAGATAGTCGCGTCAGTCATGTATGGGTCTCGTCAACGCGTGCGGTTTCCTCTTCGCCACGTGCCAGTGCTGCCTGCCCGGTCCGGGCGATTTCCCGGATACCGAACTGCTCGTAGGCGTCGATGGCGTCGTCGATCTTGCTCTCGTCGCCGGTAATCTGGACCGTCACGGTCCGGGGCCCGGCGTCCAGCGTCTGTCCGTCGTACATCTCCGTGATGGCCTGAACCTTGTCCGGCTCGTCACCGTTGACCTTCAGAATGACCAGTTCGCGGGCCACCGGCTTGTTGTCCAGTTCGCGAACGTGGACGACCGGCAGCACTTTCTCGAGTTGTTTTTTCGCCTGGTCGATGCCCGGTTCGGGTTCCTCGATGACGAGGGTGATACGGGAGTAGCCCTCGTTCTGGGTCGGGCCGACGGTCAGCGATTCGATGTTGAACTGGCGGCGGTGGAACAGCCCGGAGACGCGAGCCAAGACGCCGGGTTCGTTCTCGACGTACGCGGAGATGATGGTCCGGCGGGGCTCGTGTTCCGCCTCGACCTCGGGGTCGACGCGGATACCCTGAGAGTTCCGGCGGCCGACCGGCCGCTTTCGCTCCTCGGGTTCGGGGCCTTCCAGGCCCTGTCGGCGGTCCTCGTCGCGTCGGCTCATAGCTGGTCCTCCGCGAGGGCGAACAGGCCGTTGTCGCCGCCGCTCGGCACCATCGGATAGACGTTCTCGCCGGGGTCGATGTGCGCGTCGACGACGCTCGGGCCGTCGTACGCGAGGGCTTCTTCGACGACTTCGTCGACCTCCTCGTAGGTGTCGATGCGGAAGCCGCGTGCGCCGAAGGCCTCCGCGAGGGTGTCGAAGTCCGGCACCCACGGGTACTCCGAAGCCATGTGTCGCTCGCCGAAGAAGGCGTCCTGCCACTGGCGGACCATGCCGATGGCAGCGTTGTTCAGCACGACGATGGTGATATCCAGGTCTTCACGGACGGCAACCGACAGCCCCTGACACGTCATCAAGAAGGAGCCGTCGCCGTCGAAGCAGACGACCTCCTGGTCGGGCGCCGCGATTTTCGCGCCGATGGCGGAGGGCACGCCGTAGCCCATCGCGCCGAGGCCGTGGGAGGACACCCACGTGCGCGGTTCCTTGTAGGTCCAGTACTGGCAGGCCCACATCTGGTGTTGACCGACGCCGGTCGTGACGATGGCGTCGTCGGCCGTCTCCTCGTCGAAGCGCTCGACGATGTACTGCGGCTTGACCGGTTCGTCCTCGGGCGCCGAGTAGTCCATCGGGTACTCGGCTTTCCACTCCTGGACCTGCTCGCGCCAACTGTCTGCCTCCGGCGCGTGCGGCATCGCCGTCGACAGTTGTTTGACGACGGCCTTCGCGTCGCCGACCAGCGGGTAATCGGCCTCGACGTTCTTCGAAATCTCCGCGGGGTCGATGTCGACGTGGATGACCTCCGCGTCGGGGGCGAAGGTTTCGACGCCGCCGGTCAGGCGGTCGTCGAAGCGCGTCCCGATAGCCAGCATACAGTCGGTCAGCGTGATGGCCATGTTGGCGTAGCCAGTGCCGTGCATGCCGGCCATCTCTAAGGCGAGGTCGTGGTCCTCGGGGAACGCGCCGATGCCGGGCATCGTCGTGATGACCGGAATCTCGTGTTCCGTCGCGAACTCGCGCAGTTCCTCGCTGGCCTCGGCCTTGATGACGCCGCCGCCCGCCAGAATGACGGGCTTGTCGGCCTGTGCCAGCACGTCGGCCGCCTCGGAGACGGATTCGGGCTCGGCCGTCTCCGGCGGGTTGTACGTACTCGGGGTCTGGGGTTCGCCGGGGTCCTCGCTTGCCTCGCCTTTCGTCACGTCCTTCGGCAGGTCGACGAGCGTCGGGCCCTGCCGGCCACGTTTCGCGAGCGCGAAGGCGGTGCCGACGTCGGTGCCGACTGCCTCGGAATCGTCGGCGAAGAAGTTGGCCTTCGTGATGGGGGTGGTGACGCCGACGGTGTCGGTCTCCTGGAAGGCGTCGCTGCCGACGAAATCCGTCGACACCTGGCCCGTCAGTGCGATGACGGGGTCCGAGTCCATGTTGGAGTCGGCCAATCCCGTCACGAGGTTGGTCGCGCCCGGCCCGGAAGTGGCCATACAGACGCCCGGCTCGCCGGAGACGATGCCGTAGGCGTCGGCGGCGTGGGCCGCGCCCTGCTCGTGGCCCATCGTGATGTGTGTCATCTCGGAGTCGTACAGGGCGTCGTAAACCGGCATGATAGCGCCGCCCTGCACCCCGAAGAGGTGCTCAACGCCTGCGTTCTCGAGCGCGCGCACGACTGCGTCCGCGCCCGTCTCGATGTCCTTGGGTCCCGTCTCGGCGTCCGCGTCGGAGTCCGAAGGGACCTGGGCCGGTTCGCCGCTCATGGCGACCCACCCGCCGTGCGATACCGTCGATTGGAGTGCTGTGTGTACATGGTCCTGTCAGTCTGGTTGTCTGGAAACGATGCGAACCGCGGTGGAGAGAAAGGTAGTGTAGGGGCTAGGCCCCTACAATAATCGCGACGCTGGCGAGAAGCGCGGGCGTGCGCCGGCCAGCGGTCGAAGGCCTCATCACTACGATGGTAGTGACGTGGACGGTAATAATGGTTCCGCGTTCCGCGAGCCTTGCCGCTCGCGTTCACCCGCCGCTGGGACGGGGAGCGAACTGCCGCGACGGACATCCCTATACGCGAACCTCCTCGCGTTTGATGCCTACGTCGCGGGCGAACTCCTTGAGCCGCTCGAAGGTGACCTGCTCCTTCTGGGCGCCTTGCTCCTTGACGCGGCGGGTCACCTCGCGGACTTCGGCGTCGGTCGGCTCGAAGCCGGCGTCCTCCAGTCGCTCGCGGACCGAGTGTTTGCCGGTGTGTTTGCCCAACACCAGCTCTCGGGTCGCGCCGACCATCTCCGGCGTCATGACGCCGGGTTCGAAGGTGTCGGCGTTCTCGATGACGCCGGCGGCGTGGATGCCCGACTCGTGGGAGAAGGCGTTGTCTCCCACGATGGGCTTGTTCGCCGGAATCGGGATGTCGCTTTTCTCCTCGACGATGCGGGCCAGTTCCGTGATGCGTTCGGTCTTAATGCCCGTGTCGACGTCGTAGAGCGACTCCAGCGACATGACGACCTCCTCGTAGGCCGCGTTGCCGGCTCGTTCGCCGATACCGTTGACCGAAACCTGCGCCTGTGCGGCGCCGGCCTCGAAGCCCGACAGCGCGTTGGCCGACGCCAACCCGAAGTCGTCGTGGGTGTGAACGTCGACGTACGCGTCCGTGTGCGCACAGACGTTCTCCACCATGTCGTAGAACCGTCGGGGGGTGGCGACACCGCAGGTGTCGGGGATGTTGATCCAGTCCGTCCCGGCGTCGGAGACGGCCTCGATAACGTCAATCAAAAACTGTTCATCCGTTCGCGTGGCGTCCATCGGCGAGTACATGCAGGTAACGCCGGCGTCTTTGACGCGCTCGACGGCCTCGACGGACCGCTCCAGCGCCTCCTGCCGGGTGGCGTGCATCGAATCCTGCAGTTGGACGTCGCTCGTGGACGCGAACACGTGGATCATTTCGACGCCGGAATCGATGGCGGCGTCGATGTCCTTCTCTACGACGCGGGCGAGCCCGCAGACGGTCGTAGATGTCGCGTCGGCGATATCCGATACCGCTTCGAACTCCGCCTCGGAGTTCACGGGGAAGCCGGCCTCGATGACGTGCGTGCCCATGTCATCGAGGATTGCGGCTATCTCTCGTTTGTCCTCGTAGTCGAACGAGGTTCGCGGGGACTGTTCGCCGTCGCGCAGGGTCGTGTCGAAAATCCGGGCCTCACTTATCTCTGAGGTACTATCTAGCGTGCCCTGGAAGAACTCGATCCGCCGACGAAGTCGACGTATCCTCGTGCTGTGTCATAGCATTCGATTGGACGCCCTGCCAGGTATTTAAAACTGTCCTTGAGACAGATGTTGCACGGGGGTTGAAATACGCATCCTCGTCGACGGTACTGGAAACCGCACGACGTGAGCGCCTAGTATGTCTTAATACATCCTCCTACAATTGGGTACAGAACTGCCTCGAAGCCGTGTTTAAATAATCGTGTGACAGTTATTTTCCGAATCTGAGTTTAGAATCTAGTACTTTCCCACCTCGCGCGCGGTCCGGAAGTTGACGAACATCCACTCCGGACTGACGGTATGGCCCCGAGGTTCGAACGCTTCAACGAGGGTCGGAAGCGACCGCCGGAGCGCGTACGTTTAACACGTCCCCGCGATTGGCCGACGGTATGCTCCGAAGTTTCGACGGCGTCGAACCCGACGTCCACGAAGACGCCTACGTCGACCCGGCGGCCGTCGTCATCGGCGACGTGACTATCGAGAAGGACGCCAGCGTCTGGCCGAACGTCACCCTGCGTGGGGACCACGGTCCCATCGTCCTCCGAGAAGGCTCGAACGTCCAGGACAACTCCGTCCTCCACGAGGGCGCCGAGATCGGCCCCTACGCGACGGTCGGCCACACCGCAATCGTCCACAACTCCGAGGTCGGCGAGCGTGCGCTGGTCGGGATGGGCGCGACCGTACTGGACCGCACCGTCGTCGGTGAGGAAGCGATGGTCGGGGCCAACAGCCTCGTGACCGAGGACTCGGAAATCGAGCCGAACACGCTCTATGCCGGTAATCCCGCCGAGAAAATCAAGGAAGTCGAAGACTCACCGTGGGCCTATGCCGGCGACCGATACGTCGAACTCTCCCGGGAACACATCGAAAGCTCCGAACTCATCGAGTAATCCCTCACCCCTCGCGGTCCGCGAAGTACGCCCGCGTGCGCCGTTTTCCCTGCACGATGAACTTCAGTCGGTCCAGTAGCGTCTCGTTGCGCATCGAGAAGGTACTCGCGGGGTCGAAGGCTACTCGTCCCTCAGCGGAACGGACGCGCCCACGGAAGAGCCGTTGGCCGAGCTTATCCAGCCCTGGTGTGTGCCAGTGGGCGAGCAGACAGGCTGGTTGGCCGTCCTCGACCGACAGCGGCACGTCGAGGCGGGCGGTTTCGCCGTCGACATCGACTCCGTGAACGGCGTCGGTGCGTGGCCATCCGGCCTCGTCGACGGCGGTGAGCGTCACGCGGTCGTAGGAAGCGGCCTCCGCCGCATCGACGTCGTATGCGGGCCACGCTGGTAACGCACAGGCGTCCCCGGAGACCGATTCGATAGCAACCGGTTCGATTTCGACGAGGATTCGGAGGGCATACCACCCGAACAGGAACCGGCCGAGACGGGAATCGAGCGTCCCGCTGGTTTTCGTGAAGGCGTCCCTTTTCGGGGAGGGCGGTTCGGCGGCGATGAGTTCCTGAAGGTATTCGGTGTTGGCTTCGAGGTCGTCGTCTCGGACGGTTGCCCGGCCGCGGAGCAGAAATGGGTCGTCGGCGTCGTAGAACAGCAGCGAGAGCCGTGGGTTCTCCTTGACTGCCTCGATTTTGCCGGCGAAGGCGGGCGCGGAGGTGACGACGACCCGGTCGGTCGACTCGTCGTAGAAGGGACTCAACGGGAACGTCTGTGGCCGGCGGCCGGTCGCCGTCGCCACCTCGACGGCCGCCGAATCGTGGACGGCCTGCCGTATCCTGTCTCGGTCCGGCGCACCGAGCAGGTCCTTGTCCGCCCTGGGCATGGCTACCCTACCACCCGGCCCGCGCTTAAACCTTGGTCGCTCGTGCTCGCGAGTCACTTATTTGCCCCCGGCGGCCGCCTCGCCGGTATGGCATACGTCGCGGCTATCGACCAGGGGACGACGGGCACCCGAAGCATGGTCTTCGACCGCGAAGGGCGGGTCCACGGGCAGGCCTACGAGACCCACGAGCAGCGCTATCCGGAACCGGGCTGGGTCGAACACGACCCCGAGGAGATCTACGATAACGCCGTTGCGACCCTGCAGGAAGCTATCGATGTCGCCGGCGTCGACCCCGCCGAAATCGCGGCCCTCGGCGTAACGAACCAGCGGGAAACGACGGTCCTCTGGGATGCCGAAACGGGCGACCCGGTCCACGACGCCATCGTCTGGCAGGACCGCCGAACGACCGAACGCGTCGAACGACTCCGCGAGGAGGGCCGGGCGGCGGCCATCCGCCGAAAGACCGGCCTCCAACCGGACGCCTACTTCTCGGCGACGAAACTGGAGTGGCTGCTGGACAACGCGGACCCTATTGCACCCGACCGCGGCCGCGGTGCCGACGTCCGCGAGCGGGCCGAGGCCGGTGACCTGTGTTTCGGCACCATCGACTCGTGGCTCATCTGGAACCTCACCGGCGAGCACGTCACCGACGTGACCAACGCCTCCCGGACCCTGCTTTTTGACATCCACGAGATGGCGTGGGACGAGGACCTGCTCGCGGAGTTCGACGTTCCCGAGGCCGTCCTTCCCGAAGTCAGACCCTCCAGCGATGCCGAAATATACGGCTACACCGACCACGACACCTTCGGTGCCGAAATCCCCGTGACCGCCGCGCTCGGCGACCAGCAGGCGGCCCTCTTCGGACAGACCTGCTTCGATGCCGGCGACGCCAAGAACACCTACGGCACCGGTTCGTTCCTCCTCCTCAACACCGGCGAGGAGGCCGTCGATTCGGACCACGGCCTCCTGACGACGGTGGCCTTCCAGCGCTCCGGCGAACCCGTCCAGTACGCGCTGGAGGGGTCGATTTTCGTCACTGGTGCAGCCATCGGCTGGCTCGAAGACGTCGACCTCATCGACGATGCCGCGGAAACCGAGCGACTGGCTCGGGAGGTGGATTCGACCGACGGCGTCTACTTCGTGCCCGCCTTCACCGGCCTCGGCGCGCCACACTGGGACCAGCGCGCACGCGGGACGATGGTCGGCCTGACCCGCGGGACCGAACGCGCCCACATCGTCCGAGCGACGCTGGAGGCCATCGCCTACCAGACCCGCGACGTCGTCGAGGCGATGGTCGAGGACAGCGGCCTCGAACTCACCGACCTCCGGGTCGACGGCGGCGCCGTCAAGAACAACTTCCTCTGTGGGTTGCAGGCGGACATCCTCGAAAGCGACATCGTCCGGCCGGTCGTCGACGAGACGACGGCCCTCGGCGCGGCCTACGCCGCCGGCCTCGCGGTCGACTACTGGGAGAGCGTCGACGAACTCCGCGAGAACTGGCGCGTCGACCGGGAGTTCGAACCGACCCCCAGCGAGGATATCGAGGACCGCTACGAGCGCTGGAGTGAGGCCGTCGAACGCGCGAAAGGCTGGGCGCGAGAATAGCCGTCAGTCGTCGGCCGCCACGACGGGCGACGACAGCGCGTCACGCGTTTCGGGCGTCAGCCGCGTCAGTACGGCCTCCCCTGCCCGTTCCCGCTCGACGAGACCACGGTCGGCCAGCGTCGAGAGGTGATAGGACACCGTTGAGGGCGCCCGGCCGGTTACCTCAGCGACCGCTCGAACGGACGCAGGCTCGGTTTCGGCGACGGCTTCGAGAACCGCGTTGGTCGGTTCGGCACTCGTCGCGGCCGCGATGTCGGCGTCCATCTCGGCCGGCGCGACGCGAAGGGCGCCGCCGACTTCGACGGCCTCGACGAGGCCGGCGTCCCGGAGCACGTCGACGTGGTACCTGACGGTCGATTTCGTCACGCCGACTGCATCGGCGAGCGCCGACAGCGTCGCCCCCGGCGACTCCCGAATCGCCTCGTACACCGCCGCTCGGGTGCGTTGGTTGAGGATACCCTCGGTGTCGGCTCGCAAGAGGCCGGATGAGACGACTACGGAGCGATAGCGGTCGATTTCGGGCAACTCGAAGCCCGTGGGAACGGTGAGGCTATTCCCCTCCTCGGGCGCGCTGGTGGTGGCGACGGCCGGCGGCGCGAACAGGCCGACGACGAGGAGGGCAACGAGGATGGCGACGAGCGGCCGGCGGTCCATACCGTCGTTCGGCGGGCGTCGGATGTATGCCTTTTCCTGCGCGTGTCGAAGAGGTTCGGGGGCAGTGAGGGGCGGAGCGTAGCGAGATACTCGACTGGGAGCGGCGAACGGCGTGAGCCGCGACCGAATCGGTCGACTCGCTACTCGTCGAAGAAGCCCTCGACGCCGTCGAGGTCGAGGACGAACTCGGGGCCGAAGGCCGCGGCGGGCGTCTCGAAGCCGACCGGCCCGTCGGCCAGCACGCGCTCGGCGGCCGTCGTCGCCGAATCGACCGTCAGCGCGTAGGTCTCGGGCGTCTTCACCCGCGAGGTTACGGTCGTCTCGCCGTCGGTCGCCTCGCCCCAGACGTAGCAGGCACCTTCCTCGCGCTGGCGCTCGCTGGGGCCATCGACGAACGTCTTCGCGAGCGTCTGGAGCGTCTTCTTGACCGGCGGGAGGCCGAGAACGGGCGCGGTAAACCGACTGAGTTTCATGCTCGACCCGACCAGCGGTGGGACGGCGGTGAATACTTCGATGTTCTCGATGCCGGTGGTGTAGTAGGCTGTCGAGACGTCGCCCCAGGGGATAGTGACGGCGTTGCGCTTCCCGCGGCCGAAATCGATTTGCCGGCGCTCGTGGGCGGTCGGCACGTCGACGATGCGGCCATCGCGGCGAACCTTCCCGCCCTCGTCCATGTGTTCGATGACCGAGGCGAGGGTCCCCTTCGAGATGGTTCCCGACGGGTCGAAGCCGAGTCGGAGTTCGTCGGCCTCGGGCAGGCGGTCGTGGAGGTGGCCCGCCAGACAGTCGGTCGGCACCACGTCGAAACCGACGCCGGGAAGCAGGCAGATGCCGGCTTTCTCGGCCTCGCGGTCGCGTTCGGCGATGGCCTCGAAGACCGACAGTTCGCCCGTGATGTCGAGGTAGTGGGTGCCGGTCTCCAGACACGCCTCCACGAGCGGTTCGTAGGTCTCGACGAACGGGCCCGCGCAGTTTAGCAGGACTTCGACGTCGTCGAGATGCTCGTCGGCCTCATCGACCTCGAAACTACGGCCCGGCACGTCGAGGCGGGCGGCGAGGTGGTCGGTTCGGACCTCGTCACGGCCGGCGACGACGGTATCGACGCCGCGGTCGACGGCTTCCTCGGCGATGAGTTCCCCGGTGTATCCGTAGGCGCCGTAAATCAGCAGGGACATATCGACGTCCTCGCCCGGCGTCATCAAAAACCCATACCTCGGTTGATGGGTGGCGCCCCGGGACGAAAGTATATGTCGACCACGGTGGTTACTTTAGTAAAATGACGCTTCGTGCAGTCCACGTCGCCAGCGGCGAGGTCGGGTTGGGTGGCGGCCGTATCGATGCCGAGCGGGTCGATTCGTCCCGCGAGGTGCTCCGGCGCCTCGACGCGGGCGATGTCGACTGTATCGTCAGCGGCTACGACCTCGATAGTGCCGGTAGACGGGGGGAGACGGGCCTCGACGTGCTTCAGGCCGTCCGCGAGCGAAACGAGTCCGTCCCGTTTCTGCTGTATACCGACCGAACCGACGGCGACGTGGCTATCGAGGCGACGCGGCACGGCGTGACCGAGTACGTTTCGCTGGAACGGTTACGGCGCGACGACATGACCCTCGGCGACCGGGTTCGCGCCCTGGCCGACAAGCGGGAGTCGCCGGCGCTGCCGTACGACCGAAACGCCATCGCGGAACTCACCCACATCGCCGCCAGCGACGACGCGACCTTCGAGGACAAGGTGGACGAACTGCTCGACCTCGGGCGGGATTTCCTCGATCTGGATATCGGCTTCATCTCCCAAATCGAAGACGAGACCCACACGATTACCCACGTCCGGGGAAACGAGGACCTCGCCGAACAGGGCCCGGTCGACCTTTCGACGACCTACTGCCATTACACCGTCCAGTCGGAGAGCCTCTTCGGCGTCCGCGACGCTGAGGCCGAGGGCTGGAGCGGCAACCCCGTCTACGAGCAGTCGGGCCTCAGTTGCTATCTCGGCGGGCGCATAACCATCGGCAACGAACTCTACGGGACGCTCTGTTTCGCCGACGAAGACCCGCGTGCGCTGGCGTTTACGGACGTCGAGCGGACGTTCATCGAACTGCTGGTCGAGTGGCTCGGCCACGAAATCGCCCGCGAAAAGCGGGAGGCGTCGCTCCGCCGATATAAGGCCATCCACGAGACGGTCCGCCAGATGGTCTTCGTCATCGGCGAGGAGGCGACAATCGAGTTGCTCACCGAACCGCTGGCCGAACGGTTCGGCTACGACCGCGAGGAACTGCGCGGGAAGTCCGCCACGGCCTTGCTCGACGCCGACGCGGTGCAGGCGGGCTACGAGGCCCTCGACGAACTCCGGTCCGAACCCGGCGAATCGAGCCGAATCATCAAAACGGAGTTGCTGACGGCGGACGGCGATGCCGTCCCCGTCGATATCGAACTGTCGTTGCTCTCCCAGTCGACGGACTATCGCGGCCTCGTGGGCGTCATCCACGACCGGTCGGACCTCGCGGAGACGAAAGCCGAACTCGCCGCCGAACGCGACCGGTTCCGCTATCTCTTCGAGCACATCCCGGACCCCGTCGTCATCACGGAATCCAGCGACGGCGGCGACGTTATCCGGGCGGTCAATCCGGCCTTCGAGTCGGTGTTCGGCTACTCGGAACCGGCGGCGATAGACCGGCGTGTCACCGACCTCATCGTTCCCGAGGAGGCCCACGAGGAGAGCCTGAACCTCGGCGCCGAAATCCGACACGAGGGATCGGTCGTCACCGAAGTACGGCGCAACACCACCGACGGATATCGACGGTTCCTCCTCCGCGGGTTCGAATACCAGACGGGCGAGGGCGACCGCGCGTTCACCATCTACACCGATATCACCGAACGCGCCGAGCGCGAACAGTACCTGAAGGTCGTCAATCGCATCCTCCGGCACAATCTCCGCAACGACCTCAGCATCATCATCGGGTTCGCGGACGTCCTCGCGGACGACCTCGAAGACGAGGTGCTGGCGGAACGCGCCGAAACCATCGAATCGACGGCGACGTCCCTCTCGGAGTTGGCCGAGAAGGCAAACGAGATGGCCCGTATCGTCGGCCAGCGGTCGACGACCACCAGTCACGGCATCGACCTCGTCGACCTCGTCGAGGACGTTCGGACCGACGCCGCCACGGCCCACGCGAACGCCGACATCGTCTCTACTCTCTCCGGGGAGTGTCACGTCCGGGCCGATTCGACGCTCGCTCGCGTCCTTCGCGAACTGGTCGATAACGCCGTCACCTACGCCGACGCCGAGACCCCACGTGTCGAGTTCGACCTTCGACCGAGTGCGAGTTCCGAGAAGTACGTCACCCTCGCGGTCAGCGACAACGGCCCCGGGATTCCGGCCCCCGACCGCGAGCGCGTCCTCGGCGAGCGGGAGATAACGCAACTCGACCACGCACAGGGCATCGGTCTGTGGCTGGTCAAATGGCTCACCGAATCCTACGGCGGCGACCTCAGTTTCGACGTCGACGAGGACGGCACCACGGTCCTCCTTACGTTACCCAGACACGACGGCGACGAGGATGCCGCTCCGGATTCGGCCTGACCCTTATCAGGGACCGCCGCGCAGGGACGGGCATGCCCGAACGCGACATCGTCGTCCCGAGCGGTATGGACGGCATCGACGATATCGCCGCGATGGCGACCCACGCCGAAGACCACGGTTATGACCGCATCTCGCTGCCCGAGGTGACCGGCCGCGACGGCGTGACGCTGTTGGCGATTCTCGCCGACCGGACCGACGACATCGGCCTCTCGAACGACGTCTTCTCGCCGTGGGGTCGTTCGCCCGCGGTTCTCGGACAGACCGGCGTCACCCTTCAGGAGGCCAGCGACGGCCGCTATCGGATGGGACTGGGCGCCTCCTCGCCCGATTTGACCGAGAAGTGGCACCTCGCGGAGTTCGACCGGCCGCTCCGCAGGCTTCGGGAGACGGTCGAACTAGTCAAGCAGGTCACGAGCGGCGAGCGGGTCGACTACGACGGCGAGTTCTTCGACGGCGGCGGCCTCCAGTTACGCGGCGTCGACTCCGCAGAGGTCCCCGTCGACGTCGCCGCCCTCGGCCCGAAGGCCGTCGAGTTGGCCGGTCGCTTCGCCGATGGGTGGGTGCCGCAACTGTTCACCCCCGAGGCTCTCGAAGACCGCCTTTCGGACTTCCGCCGCGGCGCCGAGTTGGGCGACCGCGACCCCGCTGACCTTCGGGTGGCCGTCACCGTCCGCTCGTGCGTGCTCGACGACCCCGAACGCGCACGCGACGTGGCACGCCGGCAACTCGCCTTCATGATCGGCGCTTACGGGCCTTACTACCGCCAATCCATCGCCGAACAGGGCTTTGCGGATGCCACGGAGACGATTCATGACGCATGGACCGACGGCGACCGCATCGAGGCCATCGATGCCGTCACCGACGGGATGGTCGACCGGTTGGTCGCCGTCGGGACGCGGGAAACCGCCGAGGAGCGTCTCCGATGCTACGAGGACATCGACGGCGTCGACGCGGTTCGTCTCGGCTTCTTCGGGGAGATGACCGACGACGAGCGTCGGCGAACGACCGAGGCGCTGGCGCCGGCCCCGTAACTACCCGTCGGCCAACTCAGCCGCGAGGCTGCGGGCCCGTTCGACGTGTTCGTCGGCTTCCTCGTTGCCTGTCTCTTCGACTTCCTCCAGCAACTCCAGAACGACAGCAGCGCGTTCGGCCTGCACGTCCGGGTCGGCCGTACGGAGGTCACCAGCGACGGCTTCGGCCTCGCCGAGGAGCCTGCTCGCGGTCCGTTCGACGGGGAGTTCAGCGGTCGCCGACAGGTGTTCGTGAAGTCGGTCGGCGTCGCTCATAGTCGGGCCTCCGCGCGGTCGATGTCGGCGTCGGTGTTGACGTTGACGCGCCACCCGTCCAGTCGAACGGTCTCGACGCGGCCGCCGTGGTCGAGCAGCCACCCGATTGCGTCGGGAAGTTCGAACTCGCCGCGCCCGGAGGGGGCGATGGCACGGCACGCCTCGAAAACGCGCGGCGAGAAGGCGAAACAGCCGGTCGTCGCCAGCGTCGTCGGTGGGTCCTCGGGTTTCTCGACGAGGCCGACCACATCGCCGTTCTCGATGCGAACCACGCCGCCGCGTTTCGCACGCTCCCGGGAGACGTCGTCGACGAGGAGTGTCGCATCGGCGTCGCTCCCTCGATGGGTGCGGACTACGTCTCCCAGATTGCCATGCAGAACGTTATCGCCGTTCAGTTGGAGGAAGTCGCCATCGATGGCCGATTCGGCCTGTCTGACCGCGTGTGCGAGGCCGCGCTGGTCGGACTGTTCGACGTAGGTTATCGGTTGGCCGTCGTAGGCGTCGCCGTAGTGGTCACGAATCCGGTCGCCGAGGTAGCCGACCACGACGACGTAGCCGTCGACGTGTGGCGCCAGCGTCTCGAAGACGTGTGTGAGAAGCGGTTCGCCGTCGACGCGGACGAGTGCCTTCGGTCGGTCGTCGGTGAGCGGTCGGAGTCGGGTACCGCGGCCGGCGGCGGGGACCACGCCATGCATGGGTGGGGCTTCATCGCCGCCGAACAAACCGTTGTCCGTCCGAGCGTTAGGCGTCGGTGACGAGGAACGTGCGGCCGCCGCGTCGCTCGAAGTAGATGTCGCCTGCTTCCCGGGCGTACCGGCGGACGCGAGCGGTTTCGAGGTCGCTGACTTCGATAACGCCGTTGTGGGTCGGCTCGCTCGTTCGGGTTCCTGCTGACATACGAACGGCTACGCTACGGATTCATAAAGGAGCGAGCCACCCCCGGAGTGAAAGTGAAAGTAACGGACGGCGAACGGGTCCGCTCGTGGGTCGACTCGCGATTACGGCGCTCGAGTTGAACGGCGAAGCTACCCGAAGCCTATTATGGTCATCCTACTCCGGTATTTTATACGAAGGGGTGTTTTCAGCGCCTGATAACGCTGAACGCTCCTTATGGGGGTAGGGGTAGGATAATCCGGTATGGTTGTCACGACCGTGATGCAGGCATGAACGCGGAGCGAACGCACGGTGCGTCCGTCGAGCAGTTGTACCGGGAGCTAACCGAGGCGGAATCGGCGGCAACGGACGAGGACGCCACCGGGTCGGCAGCGGTCGTCGACGGCGTCACTGGCCAACTCTTCCCCGAGGAATCCTTCCAGTTCGACGAGGAACTGGTGAAACACTCCCTGGAGGAACTCCTCTTGGTACTCGTAGAACTGCGGGAAGCCGACACCCACGGCAAGGGCCTGATGGACGACCTGTCGACGCTGTTCGACGCCCGTCTCAGTCCCGGCACCGTCTACCCGCGGCTTCACGACCTCGAAGAAGAGGAACTCCTGGAGATGCACGAACTCGTCCGGACCAAGGAGTACCGCATCGACGACGCGGACGCCGCCCACGAACAGGTCGAAACGGCGATGCGACAGCATCTGGCTCTCGGTTTCGTCTTCTACTCCGCGCTGCAGGACCTCTGACACCGCGTTTTTCTACTCGCGCGAAGCCGATAGCGACAGCACCGTCGCGGCGGTGGGTTTGAAGGGCCCGTCCTGCGTACCTTCGTCCATCGGGTGTTGTTTGATACCATGAGTCAATCCGATACCGCCCCGATCGAAGCAGGCGAAACTCACTACGTCGAAATCGAGGAGTTGGGCGACGAAGGCGACGGCATCGCCTACATCGAGGGGTTCGTGATTTTCGTCCCGGAGACCGAACCCACCGACTCGGTGGACATCGAAATCGACAGCGTACAGGACTCCTTCGCGTCGGCCGAGGTCGTCGAGCGATACGACTGACAGCCTACTCGGAGCGGGATTCGACGGTTGACGGTCCCGTGTCTCCCCGGTCAAGCGTCCCTGAAAAATACGAATCGTGTGTCGGGTAGCCGCGAACGCGCAGTGTCGCCCGTTAGCTTTCGACGGCGGTTATTCGAGGTCGAAGCGGTCGAGCGTCATGACCTTACTCCAGGCCTCGACGAAGTCCTGGACGAACTTCTCTTCGCCGTCCTCGGCGCCGTAGACGTCCGCGTGGGCGCGAAGCCGGGCGTTCGAACCGAAGATGAGGTCGAAGCGGGTCGCCTCCCACTCGACTTCGCCCGTCTCGCGGTCGTAGCCTTCGAAGACTTCGTTGTCCTCGTCGACCGGCTCCCACTCGTAGTCCATGTCGAGCAGGTTCACGAAGAAGTCGTTGGTGAGCGTGCCCGGCTCGTCGGTGAGGACGCCACGGTCGGTGTCGCCGTAGGTCGCACCCAGCGCGCGCATGCCGCCGACCAGTACCGTCATCTCGGGGACCGACAGGTTCAGCAGGTCGGCCTTGTCGACCAGTCGCTCCTCGGGCGTGTCGTAGAGGTCATCGAAGTCACCCTCGCCGAGGTAGTTCCGGAAGCCGTCGACCTTCGGTTCGAGCACCTGGAAGGATTCGATGTCGGTCTGTTCCTGTGAGGCGTCCGTCCGGCCCGGTTCGAACGGCACGTCCACGTCGTAGCCGGCATCGGCGGCCGCCTGTTCGATGGCCGCGTTGCCGCCCAGAACGATGAGGTCCGCAAGGGAAACGCGGACGTCGTCCGAGCGGGCGCTGTTGAAGTCCTCCTGAACACCTTCGAGGGTCGAAAGCACCGTCTCCAGTTCTTCGGGCTCGTTGACCTCCCAGCTACGCTGGGGTTCCAGACGGATGCGGGCGCCGTTGGCGCCGCCGCGCTTGTCGCTGTCGCGGTAGGTCGACGCCGAGGCCCACGCCGTCTTGGCCAGTTGCGAGACAGTCAGGTCCGTATCGAGGATTTCTTCTTTGAGTTCGGCGGCCTCTTCGTCGCCGATGAGGTCGTAGTCGGCGTCCGGGAGGGGGTCCTGCCAGACGAACGTCTCTTCGGGGACTTCCGGGCCGAGAAGCCGCTCGGGCGGGCCCATGTCGCGGTGGATGAGCTTGTACCACGCCTTCGCGAAGGCCGCCTGGAACTCGCCGGGGTTCTCCTGGAAGCGCTCCAGAATCTCCCGGTAGTCGTCGTCGTGCTTGAGCGCGACGTCCGTCGTCAGCATCATCGGTTCCTCGGTGTCCTCGGGGTCGTGTGGGTCCGGCGCTTCCTCGATGTCGTCGCCGACCGGCCGCCACTGCCACGCACCGCCGGGGCCCTTGACCGAGGTCCAATCGTGGTTGAGCAGGTTGTCGATATAGCCCATGTCCCACTGAATCGGCGCGGAGTTCCACGGCCCTTCGATACCGCTCGTAATCGTGTCGGGGCCTTTGCCCTCGCCGAACTCGTTCTCCCAGCCCAGCCCCTGCTCCTCGATGGGTGCGGACTCGGGGTCGGGACCGACGTTCTCGTCGGGGTCGTCGGCACCGTGGACTTTCCCGAAGGTGTGGCCGCCGGCGATGAGCGCGACAGTCTCCTCGTCGTTCATCGCCATGCGGTCGAACTCCTCGCGGATGTTCTTCGCCGACGCTTCGACGTCCGGTTCGCCGTACGGGCCCTCGGGGTTCACGTAGATGAGGCCCATCACGGTGTTCGCAAGCGGGTCCTTGAGGTTGCCTACCTCTTCGTCCTCGAAGCGCTCGGGCGAGGTCGTTTCGAACTCGGTTTCGGGGCCCCATTCGATGGCCTCGTTGGATTTGTACTCGTCCTCGCGGCCGCCCGCGAAGCCGTACGTCTCGAAGCCCATCGATTCGAGGGCGACGTTCCCGGCGAGAACGATCAGGTCGCCCCACGAGAGCTTGCGGCCGTACTTCTGCTTGACCGGCTCCAGCAGGCGGCGGGCCTTATCGAGGTTCACGTTGTCCGGCCAACTGCTCTCCGGCGGGAGGCGCTGGAGACCGCCGGAGGCACCGGCACGGCCGTCGCTGGTGCGATACGTCCCGGCGCTGTGCCACGCCATCCGGATGAAAAGCGGTCCGTAATGGCCGTAGTCGGCCGGCCACCAGTCCTGGGAGGACGTCATGACCTCCTCGATGTCTTCTTTGACCTCCTCGAAGTCGAGTTTCTGGAACTCCTCGGCGTAATCGAAGTCCTCGCCGTACGGGTCGAGTTCCGCAGCGTTATCGTCGAGAATGTCCAGTCGTAGTAGGTTCGGCCACCACTCCTGATTGGACCAAGGCATACGAAAGTGTTTGACGGAGTCGGTACATTAAGTTTGTCTTGTTGGAAGAGTATGGGGTGGTATTCACAAATAAAGTTCTACCTGACGCTATCGAGTCGCCACTCCCCGAAGGCTTCGAGCATGTCGCTCTCGTCGAAGCGCTCGATACACGGCACCTCGTAGGGATGGAGTTCCTCGACGCGAGCCTCTAGGTCCGCGTATCGCTCCTCGGTGGTCTTCGCCAGCAGGAGGACTTCGTCGTCGTGGACGATATCGCCCTCCCAGCGGAACGTCGACCGGCAGTCGAACCGGTTGACGCAGGCGGCGAGTCGTTCCTCGACGAGCGCCTCGGCGAGTTCCGGCGCCGCCGACGGTGGGGCGGTGATGTAGACGGTCGGCATCGGTCAGGCGTCGGCGTCCGCGTCGACGTCGGCCTTCCCCTCGACGGGATTGTACTGGCCGTTGATGTCCCATTCGTGGATGCAGTGGCGGTTGCCGACCTGTCGTTCGCCGTCTTCCTCGGCGATGACCCAGTTTTCGACCTCGGGGTCCCAGACGTCCATCCGACCGCACTTCTCGCAGGTCCGTTCCTTCGGGGGGACGATTTCCGTGCTCATATCCGTCCCCACGTCCGCCTCCGTAATCAACTGCCCGCCACCAACCCGCGGGTGGACGTCCGTCCAGCGGTCGGCGACCGAACCCGGAGGGGTCTTGACGGCGAGGTACGAAAGGCGACTATGCGACGGCGTGTGCTGTTGGCAACGGTCGGGGCCGCGGCAGTCGGCGGCTGTACCATCGGTGGCAACCCACCCACTCAGGACGGTTTATCCCTCCGGGTGCCGACCTTCGAGGATGGCACCATTCCCGAACGATACACCTGCGACGGCGCGGGGGTCTCCCCGCCGCTGGTCGTCGAGAACCTCCCCGACCGGACCGAATCGGTCGCCATCGCGGGCGAGTGGCTCCAGAGTTTCAATCCGGCCTCGGGGCCGTCGACCATCTGGTTGCTGTGGGGCCTCCCCGCGAACCGACCGCTCGAAGTCCCCGAGAACATCGCTCCCGAACGGACTCCCGACGCTGTTCCGGGAGCGAAACAGGGTCGTAACGACGAGGGTGAACTCGGCTACCGCTCGCCGTGCCACGAATCGCCCGACGACAACGAATACCGCTTTATCGCGTTCGCCCTCTCGGAGTCGCCGGACGTCGAGGCCGGGGTAACTCGGGACACCTTCGACGACGCCATCGAATCGACCATCGTTGCCAGCACCTCGACGCGTGCAACATACGAACGGTTTGATGGCTTAGAATTGTAAAATCGTAACCGATTTTCATATCCTAGCGACGTTTAAGGACCTATTCTCGTTATAGGTTAACATAGGGAAACGGCTTTTACGTGTGAACAAGTAACACGCGTATATGTTCCCCGACCCGTACACTCCGGAGGAGTCGGTCTACGAGTGTTACAATTGCGGCGCCCGCATCACGAGCGACAGTCCCGGTCAGTGTCCGGAGTGTGACAGCACCGTCAAGAACATCGCCGTCCCGCGCGAATAGGCTCAGAAATCCGGGAGGTCCTCGGGGGCCTCGTACTCGGCCTCCCAGTCGATATACTCCGCTTTGAGCGTGCTGCTTACCGATTCGCCGAACTCCGCCATCGACGCGTTGATGCCTGAGACGGTCTCCCAGGAATCGAGTTCGGGATGGAGGTCCCGTTCCCGCCAGTCCTCGGGGATGCCGGGCGCGTGATACCCTACGCGGTCGGCGAAATCGTCCCAGAAGAAGTCGAACTCCTCGAACATCCCGAGGTCGACCGCGATTTCGAACTCCGCTTCGTCGAGGTCCGTCTCGTCGGCCCACGCCTCGAAGGCGTCCTCCCAGGCGCCTTCCGCCAGCAACGCCTCGATTTCCTCACGCCGGTATTCGTCGCCCTGTACCTCCACGTCGTCGTAAGCGTCCGCGTCCAGTTCCGGCAGGTCCGGTACTGGCGGCGTGTCGACGTCCAGTCCCATACTCCCCGTTCGGTCGCCGGCCCCTAAACAGTAGTCGGTGCCGAGCGACGGCCGGTCGGGTCCGCCACTAACCTATCACTCATCGCTCATTTTTAAGGGGCCCCCGGGCGAACCGCCGCGTATGCGCGTAGTAGTCCCCTACGATGGTTCGGAGTTAGCGAAGGATGCGCTGGAGTTCGCGGTCGAACACCACGAGGACGCGGATATCGCGTTGGTCCACGTACTGGACTTCGTCGAGGCCGGCTACGACGCCCCGCCGGAGGCGGCCCTGCCCGGCTACTGGCAGGACTGGCATGAGGAAGCCGAGAAGGCCGCCGAGGAGATGTTCGCGGAAGCCGAGGACCTCGTCGATGTCGACTTCGAAACCGAGACCATCGTCGGCCGGCC
The DNA here is from genome assembly GCF_013391085.1 of Natronomonas halophila. Classification (NCBI taxonomy): domain Archaea; kingdom Methanobacteriati; phylum Methanobacteriota; class Halobacteria; order Halobacteriales; family Natronomonadaceae; genus Natronomonas; species Natronomonas halophila. Next base: position 3,114,369 of record NZ_CP058334.1, read on the forward strand.
GGCCCGCGCCATCGTGGAGTACGTAGACGAGACCGACGCCGACGCCATCGTCATGGGGAGTCACGGCCGAGAAGGGGTTTCCCGGATTCTACTCGGCAGCGTCGCGGAGACGGTGGTCCGCCGGGCCGAAGTCCCCGTTACGGTCGTCCGGTAAGCCCCGTAGTTCGGCCCGCTAGTCCGCGGCTTCGAGCCGTTCGATGATGTCCTCGAGTTGGTCGCGACGGTCCTCGATGGCCTCCTGTCGGAGCGCTTCCTCGGCGGCCGTCGGGCATTCGAGGTCCGGCACCTCAGTGGGTCTGCCGTCGTCGTCGACGGCGACGAAGGTGAAAAACGACGAGGTCGCGAGACGCCGTTCGTCGTTTCGGGGGTCCTCGGCGTGAACGTCGACCTTCACGTCGATGCTCGTCGTCCCCGTGTTGAAGACGTAACTTTCGATGACGGCGACCTCACCGAGGTCGATGGGACTGACGAAATCGACGTGGTCCATCGAGGCGGTGACACACTGGTTCCCTGCAAAGCGCATACTCGAGATGGCCGCACAGATGTCCATCCAGTGGAGGACGGTTCCACCCAGCGCGCGTCCGAGATTGTTCGTCTCGTTGGGGAGCAGCATCTCCGTCATCTCGGTTTTGGATTCGGCGAGCGTCGTCATGGTCGAACAGTGGCCTGTGGGCGGCAAGGGCCCTTTGGTCTCCGGTTTTCCGTTCGTATTGGGGAGATATCAAGCACAATACTGACAAATGAGGAGTACGAATCTCGAGACACGAGGACGGGCCGTTCGTCCGTATCGTTGACGGTCCCGGAACTTTCGAGGGGCCGATTGTAATCGAGAGAACGGGGACGGTCGGGGGGGTTGGTTCCGTCGCGCGGATGTATCAGCCGGCCGTCGAGTCGACTGCGTGGAACGCCAAGGTGGATCTCGAATGAACGAACGCTCTCCGGTTCTCGAATCGCTGCCTGAAAGCGTCATTATTATCGATACTGATGGTCGAATCAGCTACGCGAACGCTTTCGCGGCCGACCTCTTCGAATACGACCGCGAAGACCTCGAAGGCATAGAGGTGACGAAACTCCTCCCCGGCATCGATATCGGGTCGGAACCGACTGGCCCACGGCGAGGGCGGAAAGCCGACGGCGAACCGCTCGAAGTCGCCGTCCGGTTTCGGACCCACGGGGACGAGTACATCGCCGTCGTCAACGACCTCTCCGAGCGGACGTGGTACGAGCGGACGCTGGAACGGCTCCAGACCGTCGCGGCACAGTTGCTCGGCGCCGACACCGTCGAGGAACTCGCCGAGGCGTGCGTGAACGCCGTCGTCGACGTGCTCGATTTACGCATCGCTGCCGTGCATCTCTACGACGAAGCCTCCAACACGCTCGAACCGGCGGCTGTTTCGCCGACGCTGAACAAACTCGTCGATGGGTCGCCGTCGGTCGATGGTCCCGAGAGTATCGCGTGGAAAGCCTTCACCGAGGGCGAACCACGGGGGGCTATCGATTCCGACGAGACACGGTCCTACACCGAGGATACGGCCGTCTACTCCGAACTGGTCTTCCCGCTCGGCGAGTGGGGCGTCCTCATCGTCGGCACGACCGAGGCCCGCCCCTTCACCGAACGGGAACACCGCATGGCGGGGTTGCTCGCGACGACGGTCACCGTCGCCATCGAACGCGTCGACCACGAGGCGTCGCTCCGCAAGCAGAACGAACGGCTCGAACAGTTGGCGGGCACCCTGAGCCATGACCTCCGTGACCCGCTGAACACGGCCCAGATGACGACGAAACTGGCGCGGAACGCCGCGGAAAACGACGAGACTACCGACTACATCGACGACCTCGAAGACGTCCTCGACCGCATGGAGCAACTCATCGAGGACTTGCTAACGCTGGCCCGCGAGGGCCGGGCCGTCGGCGAGCGCCAGCCGGTCGAACTACGGGATGCGGTCAACGCGGCGTGGGATACGGTCGGCAGCGACGCGGCGACGCTCGCCGTCGAATCGAGCGCGACGATTAGCGCCGACCCCGAGCGGTTACGAACGCTCTTCGAGAACCTCCTCGGCAACGCCGTCCGCCACGGCGGCGACGACGTCACCGTCCGCATCGGCATGTTCGATACGGGTACCGGCTTCTACGTCGCCGACGACGGTCCGGGCATCCCCGAGGACGACCGCGAGGATGTCTTCAACCACGGCGTGACCACCCGTGAGAACGGGACGGGGTTCGGGCTGAGTATCGTCCGGACCATCGCCGACGCCCACGGCTGGTCGGTTCGTGCGACCGACAGCGAATCCGACGGTGCCCGCCTCGAAATAACTGGGCTGACGGGGATGGCAAGACCTCACGAACCCTGATAGACGGCCGAACCAGCCGCGTACGGAATAGACGCCGACTCGCGGGAAGGGTTCGGAGAAATTACAGGTCCCGCACGGTCGAACTGAACGTCTCGTGGTCCATCGACCCAACGAGGTCGGTGGTGGTCTCTTCGAGTTCCGCCAGTCGTTCGGTCAGTTCCTCGTATTCCGCGCTCTCTTCGAGTTCCGAGCGCGGTTTCTTCATTTCGAGGGTCGCCCGTTTTTCGGCGAGCTGGAACTGTTCTTGGACCGCTTCGTCGTACTCCGAGAGGGTAAGCAGTTGGTCGACGGCCGCTTGAAGGTCCTCGCGTTCGACGGGTTTCGTGAGGTACGCGTCGAACGGCATATCGATGATATCGAAGTCCGGGTCGACGGCGGTGACCATCGCGACCCGACAGTCGTAGCCCCCTCCACGGATCCGTTCGAGAACCTCGTCGCCGCTCATGCCGGGCATCCGACGGTCCAGCAGAACTGCGTCAACGTCGGGGAGTTTTTCGAGTGCCTCCTCGCCGCCGGTCGCGACGCGCACGTCGTATTCGTCCTCCAGCCAGAGGGCATACCCCTCCGCAACGTTGGGTTCGTCGTCGACGACCAGTACCGTGTTCGTGTTCTCCGACATCCTATCACCATCCCCGACCCCGACTCCCAGCGTCATCGCCGGAGAATCGGTACCGGATACGATTCCGATAACGCGGCGCTGGCTAATCAAACCCTGTGACTGCCGGTGAGATTCGGCTCAATCCCGACACACGTAAGCCGCTCGGCCGATTGAAGCCGACAATGAGCGACGAGGTGGGGTCCGTGCGCGTGGTCGGTACCGCGCACGTCTCCGAGGCGAGCGTGACGGAAGTCGAAGAGGTCATCGACGCCGAGCAGCCCGACGTCGTCGCCGTCGAACTCGACGAAGGGCGCTATCGCCAGATGAAAGGCGAAACCCCCGATAACCTCGATGCCGGTGACCTCCTCCGCGGGAACACGGTGTATCAGTTCCTCGCGTACTGGATGCTCTCCTACGTGCAGGCCCGCCTCGGCGAGCGGTTCGATATCGAGCCGGGTGCGGACATGAAAGCCGCCATCGACAGCGCGGAGGGCCACGGCATCGACGTCGCACTGGTCGACCGAGACATTCAGGTGACGATACAGCGGTTCTGGGCGCGGCTTTCCTTCTTCGAGAAGGTGAAACTCATCGGCAGTCTCGCGGTCGGCCTCGGCGACCCCCGCGAGGTCGGGATGGGTGTCGGCGTCGGGATCGCCCTCATGATTTCCATCGTCGCGGGCGCCGTCGCCGGCCCCTTTGTCGTCCCCAGCGCCCTCGGCCCCGGCGTGCTGGTCGGCATCCTCGATACCCTCATCGTCGGCCTCGGCCTCGGGCTTTTGCTCGGCGGCCTCATCGTCGTCGGTCTCCTGCGGTTGGCGCCGGACGACGAGGACATCGACGAGTTCGACATCGAGAAGATGACCGATACCGACGTCGTCGGCGCGATGATGGAGGAGTTCCGTCGCTTCTCCCCGGGCGGCGCGGAGGCGCTCATCGACGAACGCGACGCCTACATCGCCCACCAACTCGTCGCATTGCGCGATCAGGGCAAACACGTCGTCGCCATCGTCGGTGCGGGCCACCGCGAGGGCATCGAGCAGTATCTGGAGCGGCCGGCAACGCTCCCCGACATGAGCGAATTGACGGGTCGAGCGTCGGGCAGCCGGTTTTCGGTCTACAAACTCTTCGGCTATCTGTTCACGCTCGGCTTTCTCGCCTTCTTCGTCCTGCTCGCTATCGCGACGTACACGGGCGTCGAAGGGGCCTCCAGCGAACTGCTCTTCCGGCTGTTCGCCGCGTGGTTCCTCGTCAACGGCATCCTCGCGTTCGGGCTGGCGAAACTCGCCGGTGCCCACTGGAGTTCGGCGGGCGTCGGCGGGGGCGTCGCCTGGCTGACGAGCGTGAACCCGCTTCTCGCCCCCGGCTGGTTTGCCGGCTACGTCGAACTGCGATACCTCGACGTCAACGTCGGTGACATCAATACCCTCAACGAGATTATGAGCGACGAGGAAGCGCCGATTCGGGAACTGTGGGCCAATCTCAAGTCGGTACCCCTGTTCCGGCTCATCATGATCGTCGCGCTGACCAATATCGGGAGCTTCGTCGGCAGCGTCGTCTTCGCGACCGTGCTGTTGCCGTACCTGTTCGCCGGCTCCGGCATCGAGGGCGCCAGCGGCGTCGCACGGCTGATGATCGAAGCCGCCCGTAACAGCCTCGACCTCCTCGTGGAGGTGCTCCAGTGAGCGGCCTCACGCTCGGCGGGATTCGGTTCTACGCCGACGAACTCCGCGACCTCGCCATCGCATGGGTCGTCCTCGGGGCGGCCTTCAGCGTCTTCTTTTTCCGGTCGACCGGTCGGCCGGTCTTCCCGAACATCGCGGACGTCATCTCCTCGCCCGCGTTCGGTCGTCTGTTCGTCGTGAGCATGCTCACCGTCGGGGTCGGCTTCCTGCTGCACGAACTGGCGCACAAGGTCGTCGCGGTGCGGTTCGGGCAGGTGGCGGCGTTCCGGGCCGATTACCCGATGCTGGCGCTGTGTCTCGGCGCCGCGCTGGCTGGCTTCCTCTTTGCTGCGCCTGGTGCGGTCCACCATCGGGGCCGCATCACCGCTCGCGAGAACGGACTGGTGTCGGTCGCCGGGCCGCTGACGAACGTCGCCCTCGTTGCGGTGTTCGTACCGCTCTATTTCCTCGACGGCTTCCTCGGCGACGTCGGCCAACTCGGTATCATCATCAACGCCGTCCTCGCGGCGTTCAACATGATCCCGTTCGGGCCGCTCGACGGTCGGAAGGTGCTGGGCTGGAGCAAGGTGGTTTTCGCCGTCGTCTTCCTCGGCACCGCCCTGCTCGCGGTCGGCAGTTTCCTCGCGGTCGGGTTCCCCTCGTTCTGAGGGCTGGAACCGACGCGCTTTTGCTCCGGTCGGACACCCGTTCGGGTATGACCGAGGACACCGGCGAGGACGAGGAGGGACTCACCTACGCGGAGACGGGCGTCGATATCGAGGCCAGCGAAGCGGCGACGGCGGCGCTCATCGGTGCTGTCGGCGAGTTCGAGGGCGACTACGCCGGACTCGTCGATATCGGTGACCGCTATCTCGCCTTGGCGACCGACGGTGTCGGGACGAAACTTCTCGTCGCCGAGGCGCTGGACGACTACTCGACTATCGGCATCGACTGCATCGCGATGAACGCCAACGACCTCATCGCGACGGGCGTGACGCCAGTTGCGTTCGTCGACTACCTCGCCATCGAGGAACCGAACGACGCGACGGCCGAGCAGATCGGCGACGGGCTTTCGGCGGGCGCCGAACAAGCCGAAATCGCTCTCGTCGGCGGCGAGACGGCCGTCATGCCCGAGGTCATCAAGGGCCTGGACCTCGCGGGTGCCTGCGTGGGGCTTGCGACCGAGGACGAACTCTTCGACGGTGAAGCCGAGGCTGGCGACGCGTTGGTCGGCCTGCAGTCTTCGGGTATCCACTCCAACGGGCTGACGCTGGCCCGGGAAGCGGCGACGCAAAACCACGAGTATACGGACCCGTTCCCGTACGGCGAGGACCGTTCCATCGGCGAAGTGCTTCTGGAACCGACTCGCATCTACCGGGAGGTTCTCGGACCGCTTCACGACGCAGAGACACACGCTGCGGCCCACGTCACTGGCGGCGGCTGGACCAACCTCCCGCGGATGGGCGAGTTCCGCTACGAAATCGAAGACCCCTTCGAGGCCCAACCGGTCTTCGAGTTCGTTCAGGAGGAAGGCGACGTGAGCGACGAGGAGATGCACCGGACGTTCAACATGGGGACCGGTTTCGTCGCTGCGCTGCCGGACGAGGACGCCGATGCCGTCGTCGACGAACTGGACGATGCGCGGGTCATCGGCCACGTCGAAGATGGCGATAGCGTCGCCGTGCGCGGACTGGAACTGTAGGCGAACAGGCGGGGCCCCAGTTGGCCAGCCCGTCCCCGCGCTCCCGCCTCGGGGGCTGGCCGCTGCTCGTTATCGCATACGGCCGCTGGCCCCGTGTTGGTATTTCAATGCTCGGTCGGGGGAAGGTTTTTGTATAACTCAAGGTTATTGTCGGATATGGGTATGGACCTGCCGACGCCGGCGGACCTCCGGGAGCGGCGGACGAATCTCGGATTGACACAGAGCGACCTCGCCAACCGGGCTGACGTCTCACAGCCGCTTATCGCGCGTATCGAGGGCGGCGACGTCGACCCGCGGCTCTCGACGCTTCGGCGCATCGTCAACGCGCTCGACGAGGCCGAAAGCGCCGTTATGCACGCGGAGGATATCATGCACGAGGGCGTCGTCACGGTCGCTCCGGACGACAGCCTCCGGGAGGCTATCGACGTGATGGTCAAGGAAGGCTACTCCCAGCTGCCGGTCGTTCGGGACGGCCGCCCGCAGGGCATCATCTCGAACTCCGACATCCGGCAACTGGAGGAGGAAAGCGCCGGGGAGTTGCCGGTCGCCGACGCTATGCGAGAAGCGATTACGACGGTCGAACCGACCGCCACGATGGACGAGGTAAACGCCCACCTCAATCATCAGGACGCGGTGATGGTCGTCGAGGACGGACAGCTACTGGGTATCATCACCGAGGCGGACGTCGCCGCCCATATGTCCTAGTTGTCGGGTTCTTCGACTTCTTCTTCCTTCTCGAAGGTCTCGATGACCTTCAGCGGCACGTCCCGGAGGGCGCCGCCGACTTCGCTTTTGGCGATACGGGAGGCGTGTTGGTCGCTGTCCGCGTTGAAGACCTTCATCTCCAGCAGGAGACCGACGAGTGCGGTGTCGGCGGCGATGAAGGCCGAATCGAAGGCCTCACCGCAGGCGGGACACGGCGTCGCGCCGACTTCGACCTCGACGTAGTCCATGTCGGCGTTGTTGAGGCGCTTGCCGGCCTCGCTGACGGCGACACCGATAGCGTCGTCAATCTCTTCGACATCACGGACCAACCATGCGGCTTCCATCGCGACGACGTAGTTGCTCATATACGTTGCAAACGGTCCGTGACGGATAGCCCTATTGTTTCCGGCCCGACCTTCCACGAGCGCACGTGACCCGAATCCTCGCCATAACTTATGAGAATCCCCGCTCGTAGGTACCTACGTTATCCGTTCCTGTAGCCTCGTTCACGCTTTGAGAGGGTACCAACACAAGCGTAGTTGAATCGCAAGAGGGCGGCGGTGCTGTCCCTCATAATCTATCATACGATTCGCCGATACGAGGAGAAGATATTTATATACCCAACGGATTGGGACTGTCGAGATGGCATCCCAGGTGTACCGGGCGTTCGTCTTCGCTCTGTACCAGTTCAGCATCGTCCTCGGTATCGCACTCCTCCCCGTCGCGCTGGCGACGAGCAGAGTCGGCTTCACGCTTCCCATCGGTCGTATCGTCGACCGACTCGGCGCCGCGTACGAAAACGCGACACCGGAAGCGACGGCCTGACCGAAAGGATTTATCAGCGGTCGGTTTCTACCAGCAGGCAATGCGACAACCAGATTCCTCCCTGCCGCGAACCGGTCAGGACCACACGCTCTCGCCGTACGAACCCGAACTCGGCGAGGTCCCCTCCAACGACCTCACCGCGGACGACCTCGAAAGCGTCAACAAAACCGGGACGACGACCATCGGCATCTCCACGTCCGAAGGCGTCGTCATCGCTACCGACATGCGTGCCTCCCTCGGTGGCCGCTTCGTCTCCAACAAGGACGTCCAGAAGGTCGAACAGATCCACCCCAACGCCGCCCTGACTCTCGTTGGCTCCGTCGGCGGTGCCCAGTCCTTCATCCGTTCGCTTCGCGCCGAGGTCAACCTCTACGAGGCCCGCCGTGGCGACGACATCTCCATCGAGGCGCTGGCCACCCTCGCGGGCAACTTCGCCCGCGGCGGTCCCTTCTTCGCTATCAATCCCATCCTCGGTGGCGTCGACGACGACGGCCACCACGTCTACTCCATCGACCCCGCCGGCGGCGTCATGAAGGACGACTACACCGTCACCGGCTCCGGCCTCACCGTCGCCTACGGTACCCTCGAACGCGAGTACGAGGACGACATGACCAACGAAGAAGCCAAGAAAGTCGCCGCCTCCGGTATCAAGGCCGCCGTCGAACGCGACACCGGCTCCGGTAACGGTGTCTTCCTCGCTACGGTCACCGACGAAGGTGTCGACATCAAGGGTCACAAGAACTTCGACGACGTGCTCTAGAACACCCTCTTTTTACTCCCTCGGGTTTCCTCGCTCGCTTCGCGCGCTGCGGGAACCTCTCGGTCGCAAAAACGTGGGGAAAAACGTAGCCGGCGGCTCACTCCGTTCGCCGCCGGGAACCGCTCGCACGCCTTCGGCGTGCTCGCGGATGCTTTCTCTCTATTCTGCCTCCTATCTCGATTCGCACCTTTTAATCAGGCCACTCGCATAGGGGAAGGCGATGGAATTCGCCGAGTTCGCCGTCCGTGCCGCCGAGATGGAGGAAGAGCCTGCGGACCTCGAAACCATCGGCTTGGTCGCCGAGTTGTTCGAGGACGCGGGCGAGGACCTCGCTATCGTGACGCGGTTCGTTCAGGGGCGCGTGTTTCCGGCCCACGACGGCACGAAACTCGATATCGGTCCGAACCTCTGCTATGGGGCGCTGGCGAAGGCTGCCGGGCAGAACGTCTCGGCCGACGATATCGAGGACCGACTGGCAGAGGTCGGCGAAATCGGCGCGGTCGCGGAGGAACTCGATTTGGGAGGCCAGCAGGGCCTCGCCGCCTTCGGTGGTGGCGGCAGCGATGCCCTGACCGTCGCCGAAGTGGACGACACGCTCCGGAGTCTCGCCGCCGCTGCGGGCTCGGGCAGTACGGATACCAAACTCGATACGCTGTTCGGCCTGTTCAACCGCGCCGAACCGCAGGAAGCGCGCTTCCTCGCCCGACTCGTCTTGGGCGAGATGCGCGTCGGCGTCGGCGAGGGGACGGTTCGCGACGCGATAGCGGAGGCCTTCGACGTACCGACCGACGCCGTCGAACGCGCGATTCAGGTATCGAACGACTGCGGCCTCGTCGCCGAAACCGCTCGCGATGAGGGCGAAGATGGACTGGCGGACGTTCACCTCGAAGTCGGCCGGCCGGTTCAGGCCATGCTCGCGCAGGCTGGCACCGCTGTCGACGCCCTCGAAGAATGGGAGGAAGCCGCCGTCGAGACCAAATACGACGGCGCCCGCGTGCAGGTCCACCACGACGGCGAAACGACGCAACTCTTCTCGCGAAACCTCGAGGACGTGACCGACCCGCTGCCCGAAGTCGTGGAGTTCGTCGACGACGAACTCGACGTGCCCGCAATTTTAGACGGCGAAGTCGTCGCCGTCGACGAGGAGGGCGAACCCCTGCCGTTTCAGGAAATCCTCCGGCGCTTCCGTCGGAAACACGACGTGGCGGCGGCCCGCGAGGACGTGGCGGTCGAACTGCACGCCTTCGACTGTCTGCACGCCGACGGCGACGACCTGCTGGACGCACCGCTGGTCGAGCGGCACGACCGACTGTCGGGCCTGCTGTCGGAGGGCGTCTCCGAACTCGTCGTCACGGACGACGCCGACGAAATCGCGGATCTGGAAGCCGATGCGCTGGAGGCGGGCCACGAGGGCATCATGCTCAAAAACCCCGAGTCGACCTATACGCCGGGCAACCGCGGGAAGAACTGGCTGAAGCGCAAACCCGACGTCGAAACGCTCGATTTGGTCGTCACCGGCGCCGAGTGGGGCGAAGGCCGCCGAGCGAACCTGCTCGGGACGTTCCTGCTTTCGGCCCGCGACGGCGACGACTACGAGACTATCGGCAAGGTGGCGACGGGAATCACCGACGAGAAACTCGAAGAGTTAGACGGGTTGCTGGAACCGCACATACGTTCGGAATCAGGCACCGAGGTAGACATCGCTCCCAAAATCGTCTTCGAGGTAGGCTACGAGGAAATCCAGCGGTCGCCGACCTATTCGTCGGGGTACGCGCTTCGCTTTCCCCGATTTGTCGGCGTCAGGGAGGACAAGAACCCGGCCAACGCCGACAGTCTCGACCGCGTCGAGCGACTGGCCGAGGCCCAGCGCTAAAGCCGCGATTCGAGGTCGTCGAGTCGCGCTTCGAGTTGTTCGAGCCGTTCGACGACGTCCGCGAGGTCTGCTTCCTCGGCCGCGTTCTCGTCGACGCGTTCGATACGGCGTGCGAGTTCGTTGTGTATCTCCCCTGCTGCTTCCCGATATTCGTCGAGTTCCTCGACCGCCGACCCGCCTCCGTGCCCCCGACATCCCTCTACCTTGGAGACGTGTCGTGCGAGTTCTTCGTCACTCGCCATACTCTCAGATAGCGTAACCCGATATATAAATCCGGGACACCGTTCGACTATCGAAACCGCCGGGCTTGAGGCGGGCCCCCACGTAGAGAAAGTATGCTCAACCACGACGGCCTCGATATCGCGTGGCTCGGCTACGCGACGCTCCGACTCGACGACGCCGACACGGTCGTCTACATCGACCCCGGCCGATACGGCGTCCTCGATGGCTACGAGGTTTGCTCGCGGACTTCGTCCGCTCGCTCAAACCGGGACCCGCCGGGTCCCGCGGGTGACGTCATCTGCGTCTCCCACGACCACCACTACGACACCGACGCCATCCGGAAGGTCGCCGACGACGACGCCACCGTCGTCCTCTTCGAGGGCATCAACACCCATCTCATCGACCGCGACGTCGAACGACCGGCCGACCTGCCCTACGACATCCGGAAGGTCGACATGGAAGCGGACATCGCCGTCGACGACGCAATCATCCGAACGACCGCCGCCTACAACGAACCCGACGGCCCGCATACCCGACCGACCGGCGAACCGTATCATCCCGAGGGCCGGGGCTGTGGCTTCCATATCACCCTCGACGGCGTCTCGGTCTACTGGCCCGGCGACACCGACGTACTGGATGGCCACGAACACCTCGACGTCGACGTGTTCTGCCCACCCATCGGCGGCACGTTCACGATGGACCGCCACGAGGCTGCCGACCTCGCGGAGGCAATGGACCCGAGCCTCGTCGTGCCGATTCACTACGACACCTTCGAGGCCATCGAAACCGACGCCGAGGCGTTCGTCGAGGACCTCGAATCGCGGGACGTACCGGTCGCCCTCGATGGCTGAATCGGACGGCTCGTTTCAGAGAACGAACCCAACGACGAGCAGGAGAACACAGAAGACGGCGACGGCGAATAGAATCCGAAACGCCAGCGAGACGTAGGGTTCGTCGCGGACGAGGCTCCGGTCGGCGTTTTTCGGGTCCAGCAGGCGTTCCCGAAGCGCGAGCAGCGAGTAGCGTGACCGGTCGCTTCCCTCGTCTGGAAGCAGGTTCGCCGACCCACAGACGCACGTCTCGGGGGGGTCGTCATAGACTCGGTCACAGTCGCCGCAGCGCCACTTCACGGGCGTAATTCGAGTCGGGGCGAGAAAAGCGTATGGCCGACAGTCACGGCTCGGGGGTGTCGGATTCGACGTCGAGGACCTGCGTCTCGCTGACCTCGCCGTCGGCGTCGAGCGTCTCGATTTCCACCGTCGACGGCATCGCTTCCGGTTCCGTGATGTCGACGCTCGCCGTCCAGGCGGTTCGGAGGCACTCGCCCCGACGGAATCGGGGTGCCGTTCGAAGCCCGATTGTCGCTGTCAGTCGGTCCCCATCGGGTTGTAGGTCCGAGAGGAACGGATGGTAGTGTTCGGCCGGAAGCGTCCGCTGGCCGCTGAACGTCAGGTGGACGTTCGTCCGGGCTTCGGCATGCGTCTCGCGGTCCTCGCAGATGAGCGGTCCCGCGTTGAACCGCGCGTCCTGAACCGGCGAGCCGTATTCGATTTTATCGGACGATACTCCGAAACTCTCGAAGTCGACCATCTCGTAGTCGTCGGGAGAAACTTCGCCGTTCGGCGTCCCGTCAGAAAACGTCGAAACGGTCGTCGATTCGTCGAAGCCCGTCCGGTATTCGTCGAATCGGAGACCGACCACCTTCGGAAACCGGTCGCTTTCGAGCGTCGCCTCGCGGCGTACCGTGGCGTACTCCCCACAGTCGTCGGATTTTCGGGCCGCTTCCGGCACGTCGCTCCACGTCAGGTCATCGACCGGTACCTCCGTCAGCAGGGCGCCGTCACGACCGAACAGCGCCAATGCTGGCGCGAGGATACCGTAGCCCTCCCGAGCGAAATTGAAATTCACCGTCAGTTGTGCATCGACGCGCCAGCCGTCCGTCCGCTCGATAGTCGTCGGTTCGACGTGGAAGCCGACGCCGGTCCACGTCTCGCCGCAGGGCGAACAGCCGGCGAGCGCCGGAGCAACGCCGGTTGCAGCGAGCGCAAGCACCTGTCGCCTGCGGAGGTTCATGGACGGGCCACGAAGGCCGACTTAAAAAGGATTCAGCCGATTACAGTACGCCCATATCCGTGAGGCGTTCGGGGAGGTAGGTGTCAGTCACGAAGTCGAGGCCGCGGGAGGCAAGCGCCTGCTGTTCGGCCTTCTTGCCGATATCGAGCTGGAGTTCGATTTGTTCGGTCCAGTAGTCGTCCTGGAACCGCGGGTCGTCGAGTTCGCTTTCCAGCGCGTTGATGTCCGAGTCGCTGAGCGGGTCGGTCGGCAGGTCGTACTCGACGATGTCCGCCGGCTGGATGCCGATGTATTCGGCCTCCGGCGTCGCGAGGTACTCCGAGAGGTGGGCTGACTTGATAGAGCCGTAGGAGACCGAGGCGTAGATGCGGTACGACCACGGGTCGCCGTCACAGAAGACGACCACCGGCAGGTCGAGTTCGTCGTGGAGTCGCTTCGTGATACGGCGGGTCGCCCGTGCGGGCTGGCCCTTGAGGTGGACGATGATGGCGTTGTACTCCTCGTCGAAGCCGTTCTCGACGAGACGGTCGCGCATACCACCGGTCTCCACGCACAGCACGAAATCGGCGTCGTTGTCGAGGAACTCGATGGTGTCAGGGTTGTTCGGAATCTGGTAGCCCCCCTCGCCGACGTCCTTCTGGCAGTGGATTTCCCGCTCGCCGCGGCGGGTCTGCTCACGGAGGAACAGCGGGCCCATAATCGTCGCCCCGGATTCCTCCGGGCGCATGTGGAAGTCCTCGCGGGTGACGTCGGAGACGATTTCGAGGTCCTCGACCAGTTGGTTGGATTCGTCCTGGCCGTTGAACTGCGCGCGCTCCTCGTCCCACGATTCGGAGAGGTAGTAGAGCTCACGCAGGGTCGACGAGCGGCCCTCCTTGAGCTGGTTTTCGAGGAACTCGATGGTGTAAATCGCCTTGAGGAGCTTCTGGGCGCCGCTGACGGTATTTGCGGAGCGGGTTGAGGTACGGTCGCCGTAGACCCAGACGTCCTTGTCCTCGTCGAAGACGATGTTGCTTTTCGTCCGGGTCGGGATTTCCATGGTCGGAACGTCCCCCTCGGCGAACTGGTCGTAGAACTCGCTTGCGAGGTCGATAAGCCGCTCGCGGGCGAGGTCGTCCTGAATCTCGTAGTCGTCGTTTGCGCTCATGTTATGCGTTGATGGTCAGCCGCTCGTTTTCGATGCCCTCCACGGAGACGTCGAAGTCGGCGTCGCCGTCGATGTCGTATTCGAGGGTCGCTTTCTCGCCGCCAGAAACCGTTGGGGACCACTTGAGGAACCACTCGCCGTCCATTTCGACGACGGTGGCGTCCTCGTGGTCGCCGGGGTCGGCGGTGACGATCTCCGTAATCTCGGGGTCGACGTTCGTGTCGCCGTGATTGTGGATGGTCAACTCCACCGTCGAACCGTTGACGGACCGCTCGATGAGCACGTTGTTCATGATGCGTGCCAGCGAGTCGTCGATATCGAGCGGTTCGCGGTCGGTCACCTCCGACAGTTTGTCGGCCATCTCCGGCAGGATGTCGGCGATGACGTTCTGCTTGCGGCGGCGCTTTTCGAGGGACTGCTGCTTGCTGAGATAGGAGTTCATCTCCCGGCCGGCCTCCTGCAGAGCCAGTCGGAGTTGCTTCTCGATTTCGGGGATGTTGGCGACGGCGTCCTTCGATTCGCTGGTGAAGGGGACGCTCGTCGAGGCGACGTGGGCCATGATGACCGCAGGCCCGCTCGGCATCCCGGAGCCGCCGGGCTGGTCGAGGCCGTAGTTCCGCCAGTTGACGTCCTTGATGACGTCGACGGTGGCACAGGCGCCGCGCTGGTAGACCAGCGGAACGCGGTTGGCGAACCGGAGGATTTCGGCCGAGCCCTCGGCGGACAGGTCGCCGCCGTAGGCGATGCCCACCTCGACGACGAAGGGGTCGCCGCCGTGGACCGCCGCATCGCGGGTGACGGAGGTGTAGAAGTCAGCCTCGTATTCCTTTTCGAGGCCGGCCTGCACGAGGTCCTCGGAGATGGGGGCCAGACAGTCGGTCGGCGGCGCGAGGATGTCCGTCTCGCGCATCGCTTCGAGGAACTTCGCGGCGGTGTCCCGGTCGTCGGCGACCGAATTGACGTTCGGCACGTCGTCGGGAACGCGGGCGGCCTCCGACCAGAAGGCGTCGACGATGTTCTCGCGGGCCGTGTCGCCGAAACTGGCGTCGTCCCGGTCTTCAGTCATGTCCGCCGCACGGTCGACGAACTCCCGGAGTCCCGACTGCGTGACGCGGTTGCGCGTGTCTTCCTGCTCGTCGAACTTGTCGGCGAGTCGGCGGGCCATCCCTTCGACGGCAGCGTCGTCCTTGCGGGTCGTGGTCGCCTCGTCGACGAGTTCGTAACAGTCGGCGCGGCGGTCGACGATTATCCCGTCCCACGCGGCGTCGACGGCGTTGTCACGGACCGTGGACCCGAACGTCTCGTCGAACTCGTCTTCGACGTCGTCGGCGAGTTCGTCGGCGAGTTTGGCGACCTCGGTGTGGGCGATGCGGTCGTGGTCCTTGATTCCGTCGGCAAGTCGCTCGGCGAAGGCTTCGGTGGCGTCGGCGCTTTTGTTCGCGACGGCGTCGGTGACGGCGCTTTCGATGTCGGCGTCCTCGTGGGCCTGCGGCGGCCGCCAGGCCATCTCGCGACCGAAGTGTCGGTCTCGGAAATTGTCGACGACTTCGTCGGCCGTCTTGGCGCCCACGCGGGTGAACTCGCCCTGCAGGAACCCGGAGATAGAATACGAGTCCGTCGCGTCGAGCATCTTCAGAAGCGTCCCGAGTTCGACGCCGTGGGGGTGTGGGCGGATTTCCTCGGTTTCGGGCGGCAGTTGGTCGGTCGCCCGCTCGAACTTGAAGGACTCCTTGGGTTCGTGGAACTCGATGCGGGCGTGCGGATTGACGACCGCCGTGTACTTGATGTAGTCGTGGAGTTGCTGGCGGGCGCGCATGTTGCCCTCCATCTCCAGTTCGATGCGGGTCCCGTGGGGTCGTTCCCACGATGCGGACTCGTCGACGTCGATTTCGGGTTCGTTGGTGTCCGTATCGATGGTTAACTCGAAGTACTGGGCGTCGCCGCCGTTCTCGGTCTTCGAGGTGATTTTCGCGGGCTTGCCGGAGGTGAGCTGCGAGTAGAGGACCGCCGCGGAGATACCGATACCCTGCTGGCCGCGGGTCTGCTCGCGGGCGTGGAACCGGGAGCCATAGAGGAGTTTCCCGAAAACTTTCGGGAGTTGCTCTTTCGTGATGCCGGGGCCGTTGTCCTCGATGGTGAGCCGATAGTAGTTGCCCACCTCTTCGATTTCGACGTAGATGTCCGGGAGGATGCTGGCTTCCTCGGTGGCGTCTAAGGCGTTGTCGACGGCTTCCTTGACGGCCGTGACGAGTGCCTTGGCCCCGCTGTCGAAGCCCAGCATCTGCTTGTTCTTCTCGAAGAACTCGGCGATGGAGATGGAGCGCTGACTTTCGGCCAACTGCTCGGCCGTCGCAGGCTCGCTACCGCCGCCTTCCCCGAGTTGCGACTGAAACGAGGTCATTCGTTTTGACGTAAATCCCCACCCACGTAAAACCTCGTCGCTACCGGAGTGAAAGTGAAACCGGCCGACAGCACGCCTCCGATGACGGATGTCGGACAGATCGGTAACTATACGGTATATAAATGAATCCGGCGATGCGTCCGCTCAATCGGTGTACGGTTTCTCGATATCCGGGTCGACGCTGATGAGTGCGTTCATCCGGCGCGTAATCGCGTCGAAAAGCGAGATGAGCGGCGACAGCGCGCGTTCGACGAACCGGACGGGCGAGGCGATGGTCAGCGACCACTGTTGAGCGTTGCCGAGGCCGTAGGCCTTCGGCACGATTTCGCCGAAAATCAGGATGAGGAAACTGGTGATAACCGTCGTCACGGCGACGCCGGGGCCGGCCGAGAGGCGACTGGTGATGAGGACGGTCAGGATGCTCGAAATCGCGATGTTCACGACGTTGTTGCCGACGAGCAGCGTCACCAGCAGGCGGTGGGGGTCATCCCGGAGTTCCTTCAGGACGTCCGCACGGGGGTCGCCCGAGGCCGCCTGCTCGTCTATCCACTGGGTCGGCAGCGAGAAGACGGCCGTCTCGGAACTGGAGAAGAAGGCGCTACAACAGAGGAGTAGAACTGTCGCCACGATTCCGACAACCGTTATTGAGGCGCTTACCATAGGAACCGGTTCACGGCCGTGGTGAAAGAAGCCACTCACTCAGCAAAGCGTCCCTTCTACACCACGACGGCGGCGTCGACGACCACCAATATCGCGAATCCCACGAGGAAGGCCGCAGTGGCCTCGTCGGCGTAGCCGTGGCCGTGACTGGAGGGAACCATCTCCCGGAAGACGACGCCGAGCATAGCCCCGGCCGCGAAGCCGGCAGCAATCGGGAAGACACCCTGTGCGACGGAGACGAGACCGTAGCCGAATATCGAGGCCGCGACCTGCGGGACCGCCCCCGAGAGGGTCGTATAGAGGAACACGCGGACGCCCGAGACGCCCGCCTGACTGACGGGGATGGCGAAGGCGAAGCCGTCGGGGACGTTCTGGAGGCCGATGACGATGGCCAACACGAGCGCGACGTCTTCGAGGCCGGAGGCGAAGGCGATGCCCATCGCCAGTCCCTCGGGCGCGTTGTGGAGCGTGATGGCGCCGCCGACGAGGACGGCCCGGCGGATGCGGTCGTCGAGACTCGCGTCGCTTGAGGTATCCTCGGCGCCACCCTCGCCCCGCCAGCGCGTGTACCGGACGTGGAGATGCGGGATGACGCGGTTGCCGGCCAACAGCGTGAAGCCGCCGATGAAGACGCCGGCCATCACCGCCGATAGGGTTCCCTGTTCCATGCCCGGGATGATGAGGCCGAACACCGACGCGGCGACCATGATGCCGCCGGCCAGTCCGAGGGCTGCATCGTAGACCCGGTGGCTGATGCGCGCGCCGAGCAGCGTGGGCAGCGCGCCGAGGCCGGTCAGCAGTCCCGCGACCGTGGTGACCAGCAGCATCGTGAAAAACGCCGACATTCCCCGGAACGTCGTCGCGCCATCGTATAAATCATGTCGGGGAACCCTTTTGCCGCAGGGCTCCGGGAAGGCGGATATGGTGGCTGATTTCGTTCTCCGAATCGTCGACAGTACGATTCGCGGGCTCGTGAGTGGCGTCGAGGCGGCGCTTCCCCGACTCGTTGCGGGCCTCGTTTTCGCCGCCGTCGCCTATCTCGGGGTGCGGCTCATTCTGGCGGCCCTCGGCGCGTCGCTCCGTCGGTACTACGGGGAGCGACAGGAACTGGTCGCACAGCTTTTCGTCACTGTCGTCGGCATCTTCCTGTGGTTCGCTGCGGGATTGACGTTCCTGAAAATCGTCGGAATGGGCGATATCGCCGCCAGCCTCGGGACGGCCGTCGGCTTCATCGCCTTGGGCGTCTCGTATGCGCTCTCGGAGATGATCGAGGACACCGTCGCTGGCGTCTATCTGCTCCGGGACCCCGACTTCGAGGTCGGTGACGAAATCAAGGTCGGCAGCACGGAAGGGACCGTTGCGGCCATCGAACTGCGCAAGAGTCGGTTCACGCTCGAAAACGGTGATACGTGGATCGCCGCCAACCGAAAGGTCGAGGCGGAATGGACGAAACTGGCCGAGGAGTAATCGTCCAATACGGTCGGTAAGTCGGCGTTTCGATGCGCCGCAGTAACCGGGTTCCACTCGCCGAATAGCCTGCTTCATCTTCGCTCACGCGCGGGCGCGTGTGGGGGTTTTATACCTGCCCGGTGGCTAGGGGTGGATAGATACTTCAGATGTCTCAGGATAGTGAATACAGCGCCGGGCAGATACAGGTGCTGGAAGGACTCGAAGCAGTCCAGAAGCGCCCGGCCATGTACATCGGGTCGACGGACGCCCGTGGTCTCCATCATCTCGTCTACGAGGTCGTCGACAACTCCATCGACGAGGCGCTCGCCGGCTACTGTGACACCATCGAGGTCGTCATCAACGACGACAACTCGGTGACCGTCAGGGACGACGGCCGCGGTATCCCCGTGGAAACCCACGAGGAGTACGACCGCTCCGCCGTCGAGGTCATCATGACGGTCCTCCACGCCGGCGGCAAGTTCGACAGCAAGTCCTACCAGGTCTCCGGCGGCCTCCACGGCGTCGGCGTCTCCGTGGTCAACGCCCTCTCGAAGGAACTCGAGGTCGAAATCAAACGGGACGGCTACGTCTGGCAACACCGCTTCGACCACGGCGAACCCCAGGGCGAACTCGAACAGGTCCGGGAGATGGACGAAGACGAGGAGACGGGCACCGAAATCCGCTTTTGGCCTGACGACGACATCTTCGAGACGGGCGAGTTCACCTACTCGACGCTCCAGTCGCGGCTTCGGGAACTCGCCTTCCTCAACCCCGGCGTCGCCATCACGCTCCGGGACGACCGTCCCGAGGAGATAGAAGAGGACACCTTCGAGTACGAGGGCGGCATCAAGGAGTTCGTCGAATACCTCAACGAGACCCGCGACGTCCTCCACGACGAAGTCGTCTACTTCGAGGACGAGGAAGACGACATCCACGTCGAAGTCGCTATTCAGGCGACTGCGGGCGTGCAGGGCTCGATTCACGCCTTCGCGAACAACATCAACACCCGCGAGGGCGGGACCCACCTGACCGGCTTCAAGACCTCCCTGACGCGGGTCATCAACGACTACGCCACCTCGAACAACATGCTGTCGGACCTCGACGGCACCCTCAAAGGCGAGGACATCCGCGAGGGACTGACCGCCGTCATCTCGGTCAAACACCCCGACCCGCAGTTCGAGGGACAGACCAAGACCAAACTGGGCAACAGCGAGGTCCGGGGCATCGTCGAGGGGGCCGTCCACGAGGAACTGGCGACCTACCTCGAAGAGAACCCGAGCACGGCCGAAGCCATCGTCTCGAAGGCCGTCGAGGCCGCGAAGGCTCGAAAAGCGGCCAAGAAGGCCGAGGAACTGACCCGTCGGAAGTCCGCGCTGGAATCGACCTCGCTGCCCGGCAAACTCGCGGACTGTCAGACCCGCGACCCCGAGGAGGCCGAACTCTTCGTGGTCGAGGGCGACTCCGCCGGTGGCTCCGCCAAACAGGGTCGCAATCCCGACTTTCAGGCCATCCTCCCGCTTCGCGGGAAGATTCTCAACGTCGAGAAACACCGACTGGACCGGATTCTGGAGAACGACCAGATTCGGAACCTCATCACCGCCGTCGGCACCGGCATCGGCGAGGAGTTCGACATCGAGGAGACTCGCTATCAGAAGATTATCATCCTCTGTGACGCCGACGTCGACGGTGCCCACATCCGGACGCTTCTGCTTACCTTCCTCTATCGACACATGACGCCGCTCATCGAACGCGGCTACGTTTACGCCGCCCAACCGCCGCTGTACCGCATCCGGTACAAGGGCGAGACCTACGATGCGATGACCGAAGCAGAG
Source organism: Natronomonas halophila (assembly GCF_013391085.1). Lineage (NCBI taxonomy): Archaea > Methanobacteriati > Methanobacteriota > Halobacteria > Halobacteriales > Natronomonadaceae > Natronomonas > Natronomonas halophila. The sequence goes on from NZ_CP058334.1 coordinate 3,134,628, forward strand.
CGGGACCGCATCGTCGAGGAGGTCTGTGACGGCAACCCCTCGCAGGTCCAGCGGTTCAAGGGCCTCGGCGAGATGAACCCGAAACAGCTCTGGGATACGACGATGAACCCGGAAAACCGGATTCTCAAGCAGGTCACCATCGAGGACGCCGCCGCCGCGGACCGGATGTTCAGCGTGCTGATGGGCGATGCGGTCGAACCGCGCAAGCAGTTCATCAAGGAACACGCCGACGAAGCCGAGTGGATTGACATCTAATATGAGTTCTGAAACACCCGACGCGCCGGACGTTCCGGCAGACAAGGTAGAGCCCGTCCGCATCGAGGACGAGATGGAGCAGTCGTACATCGACTACGCGATGAGCGTCATCGTCGGGCGTGCGCTGCCCGACGCCCGTGACGGCCTCAAGCCCGTCCAGCGGCGCATCCTCTATGCGATGGAGGAGATGAGCCTCACGCCCCGGTCCGGCCACCGGAAGTCCTCCTCCATCGTCGGCGAGACGATGGGTAACTACCACCCGCACGGCGACAAGGCCATCTACGACGCGCTGGCGCGGATGGCCCAGGACTTCTCGCTGCGCTACCCGCTCGTCGACGGACAGGGGAACTTCGGGTCTATCGACGGCGACCCGCCCGCCGCGATGCGGTATACCGAGGCCCGGATGGCCCCGCTCGCTCAGGAGTTGCTGGCGGACATCGACAAGGATACGGTCGATTTCACGAGCAACTACGACGACCGACTGACCGAACCCGACGTCCTGCCGTCGAAGGTGCCGAACCTCCTTCTGAACGGCGCCTCCGGTATCGCCGTCGGGATGTCGACCAACATCCCGCCGCACAACCTCGGTGAGGTCGTTGACGCGGCAATCCACCTCATCGACAATCCCGACTGTTCGGTGTCGGACCTCATCGACACGCCCGAATCGGACGGCTACATCAAAGGGCCGGACTTCCCGACCGGCGCGAACATCGTCAACCGCGAGGGCCTGTGGGACGCCTACACCGAGGGCCGCGGGCGCCTCCGCGTTCGCGCCGACCTCGACGTCGAGTACAGCGAGAAGGGCGGCGACCGTATCATCATCAACGAACTCCCATATCAGGAGAACAAGGCCCGCCGCATCGAGCGCATCGCCGAGGACGTCAAGGACGGCAAGATAGAGGGTATCAGCGACATTCGCGACGAGTCCGACCGGAACGGCATCCGCGTCGTCATCGACTGTAAGCGCGGCGCTAACGTCGATGTCGTCAAGAACCAGCTCATCGAGAACCACCTCGAAAACACGTTCTCGGTCATCTCGCTGGCGCTTGTCGACGAGCAGCCCCGGGTGCTGAACCTGAAGGAACTGCTCGAACAGTTCGTCGACCACCGCCGCGAAGTGGTCCGCCGACGCTCGCAGTTCGAACTCGGCGAGGCCGAGGACCGCGCACACATCCTCGAAGGCCGACTGGTCGCGCTCGACAACGTCGACAGCGTCGTCGACCTGATTCAGAACAGCGAGGACCGCGATGCAGCCATCGGTACCCTTCAGGAGGACTTCGACCTCTCGGAGACCCAGGCCGAACACATCGTTCGGATGCAGTTGGGTTCGCTGACCTCGATGGAGGCCGGCGAAATCCAGACCGAATACGAGGAGGTTCAGGCCGAAATCGAACGGCTCGAAACCATCCTCGGCGACGAAGAGGAACTGCTCGACGTCATCAAGGACGAACTCCGCGAGGTCAAGGAGGAGTACGACGACGAGCGCCGGACCCACATCATCGAGGACGCGGGTGCGGTCACCCGCGAGGACCTCATCGCCGAGGAGGAGGTCGTCGTCGTCGTCACCGAGGACGACTACGTCAAGCGGATGCCGCTGGCCGATTTCGACCCCCAGCACCGCGGCGGCAAGGGCATCATCGGCTCCCGACCCAAGGAAGGCGACCAGGTGTCGACGGTCTTCACCGCCTCGACACACGATTACCTGCTCTGCTTCACGAATCAGGGGCAGGTCTACCGCCTGAAGGTCTTCGAGTTGCCCGAAATGGGCCGGACCGCCCGCGGTACCTCGGCAGTCAACATCATCGACCTCGACGACGGCGAGGAGATTACGGCCGTCGTCAACACGGACGACATCGACGAGGGCTACCTCGCGATGGCGACCGAAGGCGGCTACGTCAAGCGAACCGCCGTCTCCGAGTTCGAGAACGTCCACTCGGGCGGCATCCGCGCCGTCAGCCTCGAAGACGAGGACTCGCTGGTCGACGTCGAGGTGACCTCCGGCGACGGGGACCTGTTCGTCGGTACCCGACAGGGTATGACCATTCGCTTCGCCGAGGAGGACGCCCGACCGATGGGCCGGACGGCCCGCGGTGTCAACGGCATCAAACTCGAAGGCGACGACAAGGTCGCCGGCCTCGTCGCCGCCGAAAGCGAGGACGACCGCGACCTGCTGACGGTCACCAAACACGGATACGGCAAGCGGACAGCGCTCGAGGAATACCGCCAGCAGTCCCGCTACGGCAAGGGTCTCATCGACATCAAGACCGACGAGCGCAACGGCCCCGTCTGCTCCATCAACACGGTTTCGGCGGGCGACGGCCTCGTCATCATGAGCGAGTCCGGCCAGATTATGCGCACCCACGTCGACGAGGTGTCGGAAGTCGGCCGGAACACCAAGGGCGTCGTCGTGATGAAAGTCGATGACGACGACCAGGTCGCTGGCGTCGACGTCGTCCCCGCCGAAGCGATGGACGAGGACGGCGACGCCGACGACGCGGACGGCGACGAGGAGTAACTCCCTCACGTCCCGATTCTGGCCATCCGCCAACTCTTTTATACACCACCGAACAGGTACGGGTATGTCCGATTCCGACGACCACCAGTTCGGCGAGTTCGGCGGACGGTACGTCCCCGAACCGATGCAGGAGCCGCTCGAACAGTTGGCGGGCGCCTTCGAGGAAATCGCCCAATCCGAGGCGTTCAAAGAAGAGTTCCGCCACGCCCTCGAACAGTACGCCGGGCGGCCGACGCCGCTGTTCCACGCCGAGAACCTCAGCGAGGCTTACGGCGCCGATATCTACCTCAAACGGGAGGACCTGCTCCACGGCGGCGCGCACAAGATTAACAACTGCGTCGGGCAGGCGCTTTTGGCCGAGAAGGCGGGCAAGGACCGCCTTATCGCCGAAACCGGCGCCGGCCAACACGGCGTCGCGACGGCGATGGTTGGCGCGCTCTTCGACCTCGATACGGAGATTTACATGGGGAAGAAGGACGTCGAGCGGCAGAAGATGAACGTCTTCCGCATGCGCCTGATGGGCGCGGAAGTTAACGAAGTCACGCGCGGCGGCGAGGGCCTTGCCGACGCCGTCGACGCCGCTCTGGAGGACTTCGCCGAGAACATGGAGGATACCCACTACCTCGTCGGCAGCGTGGTCGGCCCCGACCCCTTCCCGCGGATGGTCCGGGAGTTCCAGTCGGTCATCGGCACGGAGGCCCGCGAACAAATCATCGACCAGATTGGAGGCCTTCCAGACGCCTGCGTGGCCTGCGTCGGCGGCGGGTCCAACGCCATCGGTCTGTTCCACGCCTTCCGGGACGACCCCGTCGAGTTCTACGGCGGCGAAGGCGGCGGCAAGGGCTCCGAATCGACCCAGCACGCTGCGCCGCTGGCCGAGGGCGAAGAGGACGTCCTTCACGGCATGAAAACGCGCGTCATCGGCGAGGGCGTCGACGTCCATAGCGTCTCCGCTGGCCTCGATTACCCGAGCGTCGGCCCGGAACACGCCATGTTCCGCGAGGTCGGCCGCTGTGAGTACCGCGGGATTACGGACGACGAGGCGCTGGCAGCGTTCCGCGACCTTTCGGAACTCGAAGGCATCATCCCGGCGCTCGAATCGGCCCACGCTGTCGCGCTGGCCGGGGAACTCGCCGACGAGGGCGACCACGACACCATCGTCGTGAACCTCTCGGGCCGCGGCGACAAGGACATGCAGCAGGTCGCCGAGATGCTCGAATTGGATTAAAAGAGTATCCGTCGCGCTCAGAGAATCCGCTTGCCGAGCCCGCTGGCGATGAGTTCGACCGCGAGGTCGGCGGTCTTGTTGTGCGAGTCGAGAATTGGGTTGACTTCGACGACTTCCATCGAGCAGACGGCGTCGGTGTCGGCGACCAGTTCCATCGCGGCGTGGGCTTCCCGATAGCTGGCGCCGCCGCGGACGGGCGTCCCGACGCCGGGCGCTTCGTTGGGATCCAGAAAGTCCATGTCGAGGCTGACGTGGAGTGCGTCGACGCCGTCGAGGGCGGCCTCGATTGCGTCTTCGACGATGGGTGTCAGGCCGCGACTATCGACGTCGCTCATCGTGTAGGCGTTCACGTCGCTGCTGTTGATGGCGGTTCGTTCCTCGGCGTCGATATCGCGGAGACCGACCATGGCGATGTTCTCCTCGTCGATGTTGGCCGTCGCCCAACTCTTGTCGGCGAAGGAGCCATGGCCGAGCATCGCGGCGATGGGCATCCCGTGGATGTTGCCGCTCGGCGAGGTTTCGGAGGTGTTGAAATCTCCGTGGGCGTCCAGCCAAAGGAGGCCGATATCCTGTTCCTTGCTCGCACCGCCGACGCTCCCGATGGCGATGGAGTGGTCCCCACCCAACACGAGGGGGAAATCGCCGTCGTTGATGGCGTCGGCGACGGCGCTTTCGACGCGACGGCAGACCCACCGGGTTTCACGGAGGTACTTCGCGTTGCCGCCGTCGGGGCGTTCGGCGTTCGGGTTCCGACCTTCCGGTCGCGGGACGGGCAGGTCGCCGGTGTCGTCGTAGGAGTAGCCGACGTCCCTGACGGCGTCCGAGAGGCCAGCATACCGGATGGCCGACGGTCCCATGTCGACGCCACGGCGGTCCGCACCGAGGTCCATCGGCGCACCGATGACTCGCAGGTCCATATCGACTCCTCCGCCGCCAGCGATAAAAACGGTCGCAATCGTTGCCGGAAGAGTGGGTCCGAAACGCCGGGGGAGGCGAGCGTGTGCGAGTCCGGCCGACCGAATATGGCCGTAGACCGGCCGTACGCGTTCTTCGACGGTACACCGGGTAGAACGCACTCTCAACGGCATCTCCCCACCGTCGGGTTTAAGGATGAAACTACCAAATGCTAGTTTATGTCATCAATCGAGTTGACTCCCAGTCAGAAGACGATTCTGCAGGAACTCGTCAATCTCTACCGGGAGTCCGAAAGTGCGGTTAAAGGCGAGGACATCGCCGAGCAGGTAGATCGCAATCCGGGGACCATCCGCAACCAGATGCAGAGCCTCAAGGCGCTGCAGTTGGTCGAGGGCGTACCGGGGCCGAAGGGCGGCTACAAGCCGACGGCCAACGCGTATGACGCACTGAAGATTCAGGAGATGGAGCAGGCCGCAGACGTTCCCTTCCGCCACAACGGCGAACTCATCGAGGGCGCGAACGTTCAGGAAATCGACCTCACGAGCGTCCATCATCCGGAACTCTGTCGTGCTGAAATCAAACTGCAGGGCTCTATCGCGGACTTCGACGAGGGCGACAAAATCAGCGTCGGCCCGACGCCGCTATCGAAGCTCCTCATCGAGGGCGAACTCGAAGGCAAGGACGACACGAACAACAGCCTCATTCTCACTATCGACAACATGGAGGCGCCCGCGGGCAACGCCGACCCGCTCCACTAAGGCGCCGTTTTCCGTCGGTATAGCAATATTCGCCGAGAATCCAGTTCCAACACCTTTGTATCGGTGGATTACCCATCGTACCATATGACGGATGACGTCGTCGTGCTCGGGTCCGGTTACGCCGGCACCGGCGCGGTCAAGAAACTCGAATCGGAACTCGACGAGACGGCGGACCTCACGTGGGTCTCGGACGTCGACCACCACCTCGTTCTCCACGAGTCCCACCGCTGTATCCGGGACCCCGACATCAAGGAGAAGATCACCTTCGACATCGACGAAATCAAGTCGCCCTCCACGCGCTTCGTGCAGGGCCGCGTCGAGGAAGTCGACGAGGACGCCCGCGAAATCACGCTCGCGGACGACTCGACCATCGAATACGACTACCTGCTCGTCGGCTTCGGTTCCCAGACGGCCTTCTTCGGCATCGACGGCCTTGAGGAACACTCGCTGACGCTCAAGAGCCTCGAAGACGCCCTCGAAATCCACGACGCGGTCAGCGAGGCCGCACGCGAGGCCTCCCGAAACGATCCCGCCCAGATTATCGTCGGCGGTGCCGGCCTCTCCGGTATCCAGTCGGCCGGCGAAATCGCGGAGTTCCGCGACAAGCACCGCGCGCCGCTTGAAATCCACCTCGTCGAGGGGCTGGACAACGTCTTCCCGAACAACGACCCGGTCGTGCAGGCCAAACTCCGCAAACTGCTGGAGGACAAGGACGTCGAAATCCACACCGGCGAGTTCATCGGCGAAGTCGACGAGGAGACGGTCTACGTCGGCGAGGAGAAGGAACTCGACTACGACGTGCTCCTGTGGACCGGCGGCATCACCGGTCAGGACGCCGCCGAAACCGTCGACGTCGACAAGGACGAACGCAGCAACCGCATCGAGGCTGCCTCGAACTTCCAGACGACCGACGAGCGCATCTTCGCGCTGGGCGACGCCGCCCTCGTCGACCAGCCCGACCAGGACAACCCCGCACCGCCGACCGCACAGGCCGCCTGGCAGGCCGCCGAAGTCGCCGGCGAGAACATCGCCCGTGACATTCGCGGCCAGCCGCTCAAGGAATGGACCTACGACGACAAAGGGACGCTCATCTCCGTCGGCAGCAAGGCCGTCGCCCACGACGTCAAGGGCCTGCCCGTCGACACCTTCGGCGGCTCCGCCGCGAAGGCGCTCAAGAAGACCGTTGCCGCACGCTGGATCAAAAAGGTCAACGGCTTCGCCGACGCCGCGAAAGCCTTCCCCGATATGTAAGGTGACGGCGCCTCTAGCGCCGTATTAAGAGTGGAATAACCCGAAACCGTTCTCGAACTGCTTTCTATCGGTATTTATTCAGTCGCTTCTTGAGTCGCTTCGCCGACTGGCCGGCGGCGCCGAAGTATTCCGTCTCCGTGTCGGCGCCTTCGCCGGCGAAGATGATGCCACGCGAGGAGTTGACGAGGCCGACTCCGTCTGCGAGTCCGTATTCGACGGCCGCTTCGGCGTCGCCACCCTGTGCGCCGACGCCGGGCACGAGGAATGGGAGGTCAACGAGGTTACGGACGGATTCGAGTTCTTCGGGGGCCGTCGCACCGACGACGAGGCCGACGTTGTCGTTGTCGTTCCACTCCTCGCAGCGCTGGGCGACGTACTCGTAGAGGGGCTTTCCGTTGCCGACGTTGAGGTTCTGGAAGTCCGCGCCCCCCTCGTTGGAGGTCCGACAGAGGACGATGACGCCCTTGTCCTCCATCGAGAGATAGGGTTCGAGGGTGTCCCGGCCCATATAGGGGTTGACAGTCATCGCGTCCGCGCCGAGGCCGTCGTCGGCCAGCAGGTCGGCGTACTGGCGGGCCGTGTTGCCGATATCGCCGCGTTTGGCGTCCAGCAGGACGGGGACGCCCTTCCCGTGGGCGTAGGCAATCGTCTCTTCGAGCGCACGCCAGCCGTCGGCGTCCTCGTAGAAGGCGGCGTTCGGCTTGTAGCAGGCGGCGTGTTCGTGAGTCGCGTCGATAACCCGTCGGTTGAACTGCCAGCGCGGCAGGTCGCCGTCGAGGAACTCCGGCAGGCGGTCGAGGTCGGGGTCCAACCCGACGGAGACGACGCTATCGGTCGAGTCGATGCGGTCGGCGAGGTCGTCGAAGAAACCCATTTACCGGCGTGTAGCGGGCGGTGTTTATAAGCGCACCCGTTTGGCCGGTCACTCAGTTGTCGGCAGTAAGCGTTTCTGCAACCGTGCGAATCACCCGCAGGGTGCCCTTGACTTCGGCGCCGTTCTCGACGAACACGAGCGTCCGTGGTGGTTCGACGGCCCTCGGGCGGACGCGAAGCCCCTCAGATTCGCCCGTTTCGGCGGCGATATCGACGCCTTCCCGGAACTCCACGTGGGCGCGGTCCGGATGGACGTACACCTCGGCGATGCGCGTCGGTTCGCCGTCCTTGGTGTCCGCGGGCCCGTCTCCAGTCTCGTACTCGATGGCGTAGGCGAACGCCCCTGCCTCGGTGGGTTCGACCTCGGTGTCGGCGTCGACGACCGAGAGGCGGCCCAGGGCGCCGCGTTCGTAGCCGTGAATCTCCGAGGAGAGTAACTGCCCGATGCGCTTGCCGTCGGTGAGTTCGTCGTTGACCATTTATAACTCCGAGCGGGCGACATCCGCGATTTCCTGAACGTCGATTCCCTGCCGGTGTGCGTAGAGGACCGCCGCGGCCTCGATGGTGACCGCCATGTCCGACTGGAGGGTGTTGACGGCCGCGACGGCCTCCTGTTTGTCGTGGCCGGCATCGACCAGCGCGCCGAGGACCCGCTCGAAGGTCGACCGTTCCTGCAGGATTGATTCGTCGGGGACGAAATCCTCGGGCACGTCGACATCGCTCGGGTCGAACTGGGCGACCAGTTGGCCCTCGGCCCGGTCGACCATCCCCTCGCTGGCGGCGACGTCGACCAGTCGCTTCGCCTGGTCCGGCGAGAACCAGTCGCGGTCCAGAGAGAGGGCGACGACGAAGGCGCTTTCCCCCATTTCGCGGCTCCCCTCCTGTCGGAAGGGGGCGGCGACGGCCGTCCGGAGGCTCATGATAAATCGCTGTCGTGGCGCGGCCAAATACCCGTCGGTCCGCTAGGTGTTTGTTTATAAAGGAAGCTTGGCGACTGCTTGACCGCTAACGGTCGGAAAGCCCTCGGCCCGGTGGCGGTCGCTGAGGAGGATACCCTCGCTCTGCTCGGGTAGTGCCTCCTCAGCGACTCCCCACCGGCGCCACCGGGCCTCGCCCTTTCAGTCCACCAGGGACCACACGACGCCTGCCCTTCCCCGGGTCGCGAGGGCCGCCACGGGCGGCCACTCGCTCCCGGCCAATTGGTTTTTATAAATGGCGCACGCTGGCCGACCGCCGCGAACACCCCGTGAGCGGCGGTCGGACGAAACCGTGCGAGGGACGACTGACCGAACGAAGTGAGGGAGAGCGAGGGTCGGAGCGAAGCGAGACCCTCGGATGCCGAACGGCGACCGGAGGGAGCCGTGAGGGAGGGAGTCGGTTGGGGAGGTTCGTGGTGCGGTGCTGTCCTGGCGGACTCGAAGGGCGAAGCCGGGTGGCGTTTATTTTAGTCGCCTCAGCGGGCACTATCCGAGCGAAGCGAGGGTATCCCGCTGAGCGACCGCCAGCCGGCTGAGGGCTTCGGAGGTGTTGCAGTCGAGAGAGACACCTAGCCAACATCGACTGAAACCTACGTTTCATCCATCCACTCCAACCCGAGGCATTGAAGTACGCGCCCGGGATAGCTAACGCATATGAACAGTCACGGACGGTCCGAGAAGAAACGGACTGGCGGTCGACGACGCAACGTACGCAAAAAGCGCAAGCACGAACTCGGCAACGAGCCGACCGAGACCCGCGTCGGCGAGGACAAACTGAAAGTCGTCGATTCCCACGGCAACACGACGAAGGTCCGTGCGGTCGCCCGCGCAGTCGCCAGCGTCGCCACCGACGACGGCGTCGTCAGCGCCGACATCGAGGACGTCGTCGAGAACGCCTCGAACCCCAACTACGTCCGACGGAACATCATCACGAAGGGCGCCATCGTCGAAACGACCGAAGGCCGCGCCCGCGTTACCTCCCGCCCCGGTCAAGACGGACAGGTCAACGCGGTTCTCGTCGAGTAACGTCGCTCGTTTTTCTTCGGATTCCCGCCCCCGTAGCACTCGCGTTCGGTATCGTTCGATAGGGGGCTTCATATAGTTGTGATATGCGTTGTCGCATGACGCAGAGGTGGCGTATGAAGGGGCTTAAGTGACCTTCCTCGGTGATTACTGGTAGCAGGGTTCCGTTATAGAATGTCCGAGGAATACGAACTAGTCATCATTGGTGGCGGAATATCGGGTGCGTCGCTTCTCTACACTGTTGCGAACTTTACCGACATAGAGAACGTCGCGCTCATCGAAAAGGAAGACGAGATTGCGGCCATCAACTCTCATCATACGAACAACTCCCAGACGCTTCACTTCGGGGACATCGAGACGAACTACTCCCTCGAAAAGGCCGAGGAGGTAAAGGAGGGCGCCGAACTGCTGGCCGGCTATCTCGAAAACGTCGATTCGGACCGCGAGATGCACAGCAAGCGCAGCAAGATGGTGCTCGCGGTCGGCGACGAAGAGGTCGACAAACTCGACGCCCGATACCACGACGAGGGCTTCGGCGACCTCTTCCCGAAACTCGAACCCATCGGCCGCGAGGAAATCGCCGAGCACGAACCGGCGGTCGTCGAGGGTCGTGACCCCAACAAGGAACTGCTCGCGCTCCAGACGCCCGACGGCTATACGGTCGACTACGGCCAGACCTCCAAGTCCTTCGTCGACGACGTCCGCGACGACTCCGGCGTCGACGTCTTCACCGGCACCGAGGTCAAGGACATCAAGGAGACCGACGACGGCTTCGACATCTGGACCGACGAGGGTTCGTTCTCGGCGGACACCACCGTCGTCGCCGCTGGCTCCCACAGCCTCCAGATAGCCCAGGAGATGGGCTATGCCGAACACCTCTCGCTTCTGCCGGTCGCCGGGAGCTTCTTCCTCGCCGATGACCTCCTGAACGGGAAGGTCTACACCCTCCAGATGAAGAAACTCCCCTTCGCGGCCGTCCACGGCGACGCGGACGTCCACGACGATTCCATCACGCGGTTCGGCCCGACGGCGAAACTCGTGCCGGCCCTCGAACGCGGTCGCATCTCGACGGTCAACGATTTCTTCGACGTCTTCGGCCTTCGGGCCAGCGCGTTCCTGAGTTACGCGAACATCCTCGCGGACCGCGTTCTCCTGCCGTATGTGCTCCAGAACCTCGTCTACGACCTGCCGGAGGTCGGCAAGCGCTCCTTCCTCCCGCACGTCCAGAAGGTCGTGCCGAACGTCGATGCCTCCGATATCGACCGTGCGAAGGGCTACGGCGGTGTCCGACCCCAGATCGTCAACACGCGCAAGAAGTCCCTCGAAATGGGCGAGGCGAAAATCGTCGAGGACGATATCATCTACAACATCACGCCCTCGCCGGGCGCCTCGACCTGTCTGAAGAACGCGATGCGCGACACCCACCAGATCGTCGAGTTCCTCGACGGCGACTACGAGTTCGACGAGGAGTCGTTCCGCAGCGAAACTATCGACAACTTCCCGCGCGCCTGAGACGGCTCCTCACGGGAACTCCCGGAGTGCGGCCAGTATTTCTTCCAGCGGTTTCGTCGTCGTCGCCAGAGAGACGCCGTCGGCACGGGCCAGCGCCGGCGCGTGCTCCCAGAGGTCGTCCGACTCGATGCCGTGCAGGACGACGGCGGATGGCGTCGGCGTGACGACTCGCAGCGCCACCAGCGGCGACTCCCCGCGGGTCACGTCCGTGAAGACGAGCGCGCGGTTCGTCGACTGGCCGTAGAGACGGTAGAACTCCTCGCTGGAGAGGCGTTTGATGGCCTCGACGCTGTTGATGACGGTGTGGCCGGCGATGGTGTCGGCCTGACCGTTCGTGACGGGTTTGGCGTCGATGGTCCGATGAAAACGGGTAATCGGGACGGTCGCGGAGTACTCCCGAAGGTCGTAGACGACGTCGGATTCGAAGCCGGCCGAGATGACGCGGGCGTGCTGGCGGACGCGGTCGCCGCCGCGGCGTTCGTCGACCGACAACAGCGCCTCGACGACGCGGCGAACGACGCGGACGCCGGGGTTCTCGCGGCGACCGCTCTCGTAATCGGAGACGACGGAGGCCGAGACGTCGAGTTCCTCGGCCAGCGTCGTCTGGGCGACGTCGAACTCCTCGCGCCACTTCCGTAGCGTCGCGCCGGGGTCTTCGGAGAGGGTCACCTCGCCGGCGATGCGTTCGGCGAGTTCCTCGCGGGGGTCGCGCATACCCCAAGCCAGCGCGCCGACGGGTATAAGCGTGCCTTCGTGGGCCCGCCGTTCTGGCGACCGACTGTCTTCAGTCGTGCCATATGCCCGCCCGCGAATTTAAGCGGGTTCGGACGAAGGGGCTGGTAATGCCGCCGACCCTCGTGAACGTCGCCGTCGGCGTCCTGTTGGGCGTCGCCCTGCTGGGTGCGGCCTTCGACTGGCGGTCGCTCGGCCTCGCCGCCGTCGCGGCCGCGCTGCCGGATTTCGACGCCGTGTTGAGCCTGTTCGTCCACGGGGCGACGAACGCCGCGCTCCACTCGGCGTTCATCCCGCTTGCGGCCGCCGGCCTCCTCTACTGGGACACCGAGCGCCGTGAGGAATCGTGGCTTCGTTCCCGTCACGGCTGGTACGGCGTCCGCGTCGCGTGGGTCGCCATCGCCGCCTACGCCGTCGCCGGTATCGGGCTTGACCTCTTCAATATCGAGAGCGCAGCGGTGCTATATCCCCTCTCGACGGACTACTACGCCATCGTCGGCAAGTTCGTCCTCTCGACACAGGAGGGCATCGTCCAGAGTTACGTGGAGTTCGGCAATAGCCTGCTGTCGGTTCGAACGGTCGGCACGACCGAGGGTCGCCATATCGCGACGTGGGTTAACCCGACGCCGGGAACCGGAATCCCGGCCGACGCCGAGCGAACGGTCCGTGTCGTCGATTCGGCGTGGCAACTCGTCCTCGTGTTGGGGGCGATTGCCGCGATTCCGGCCAAGTTCGCGGTCGAAGGGGGGCGACACTGATGCCGTCGACCATCGTTCAGGTCGGCCTCGCCTTTCTCGTCGGTGTCGGCCTTCTCGGAAGCTACTACGACCGGCGGGCCGGGGTGTTCCTGCTGGCGGTCGTCCTGCTGCCGGACGCCGACACGCTCGTCGGGTTCGTCATGGACGGCGCCCACCGGACGCTGTTGCACAACGCCGTCCTGCCGGCGGCCGGCATGGGCGTCCTGTACTGGGAGACCCACTACCGCGAGGTATCGTGGATACGTCTGCAGGTCGGCAACTACGGCACTCGCCTGCTGTGGGTCGGCTTTTTCGTTCACCTCTTTGCGCACGTCTTCCTCGACTGGACGCATCTCGAGGGCGTCAACATGCTGTGGCCGCTCCACGACCAGTTCTTCAAACTGGAGGGGGACGCCTACTACTCGACGGCTGAGGGGTTCGTCCAGACGTTCGTCGAAGTCTTCGAGGACCCCGAAACCGGCCAGCAGTCCGTCGACGTCGGCGGCGGCGAGAGCAGCCAGAACACCCACGTCGCGAACCCGGCCCAGCCATCGGCGGACCCCTCGCCGGACGAACCGGTCGACCGACGGTTCCCCATCGCGGTACAGGGCTGGCAACTCTACCTCGTGGCGACCGGGGTCTTTGCGGCCGTAGCGAAGACGTTTCAGTCCTCGCCCGACTCGGAACGAACCGATGAGTGACCTTCCGGCGGCAATCACCCTTCGGCCGTACGACCCACGGGACGACGCCGACCGGCGCGGCCTGTGGGCGCTGAAAACCGCTTTCGAGACCGGTCTCGGGACGGGAACCGGCGGCGACGAGAAAGCCGAGAAGTACGCGGCCAAACTGGACGACACCTATCGGGAGCGGTGGCTCTCGTGGGTCGACCGCTGTATCGCCGACGAGGAACGATGTCTCCTTCTGGCGGAGGGGGAGGCCGATGCCGGAACTGACCGCGAGGACGGCATCGTGGGTTATCTCTTCCTCTTGCCGGAACGACTCGCCTTCATCTGGGATGCGGCCGTCGTCAACGAACTCTACGTGGCGCCCGCGTGGCGGGGCGAGGGCGTCGCCGACGGCCTCATGGACGCCGCCGTCGCCGTGGCCCGCCAGCAGGACCTGCCGCTGGACCGTCTCCTCCTCGACGTCGACCCGGATAACGAGCGTGCCTACGCCTTCTACGAGCGGCACGACTTCGAACCGTGGGGAGAAATCGTTGCTCGGCAGCTATAACGCGCGAAAAGTGTGGGTTCGTTGGATTGAGCTATCAGGAGGTTAGACCGCCGACGGCGCCGCCGATGGCGCCGAAGACGACCGGATAGAGGATGCCGGCGACGACGATTGCCGGCAGGAGGTCCGGTGCCCCGGCGGCGTCACCGACGCTCACCTCGAAGAGGAAGGCGCCGATGACCGACAACACGAGATAGCCGGGCACCACGAGCGCACCCGCGACGGCCCCGTCGCTGAGGTCGTCGATGCCCTGAAATCGGGTGATAGCCAGTCCCGCGATGAAGAGGAAGGCGGGCGGCAGGACGTACAGGGCGACCGTAAAGCCGTTATCGCCGCCGATGAAGGCCGCCGGTGGTTCGAAAAAGCCGACGTTCTCGTAGGTGATGTCGACGAAGTGGGCGTTGTAAAACACCCACCCGACGAGTTCGTAGGTCGCGGATTCGCCCTCGAAGCCCTCGACGATGCGGTTCAACGCCGAGTCTTGGAGGTCCGTCGCTGCGATGAGGTACGTCACGACGTAACCGAGCAGCCAGGCGACCGCACCGGCTACCGCACCTACTCCGAACGGGAGGTCGTTCGTATCGACGCTTGCTGACATGTCATTCGTTCGTTCACAGTCGGATTAAAAGATAGTTCCGGCCGTCCGGTCCTCGGTCAGTTCTCACTCCAGCGTCGCTTCGGTGTCGACGCCGTAGACGCGGGCGGGCGTCTCGACGTGTGCGCGATAGAGCGACTCCTCGTAGCCCTCTTCGGCGAGCCACTTCGTTCGGTTGGGAACGGTCTTGGGGCCGAAGACGGCGCCCGGTCGGTCGGGGTCGTCGATGAAGTCCGTCTCCATGAAGAAGGGCCAGTCGCCGCCGCAGGCGCGTTCGAGTTCGTCCTTGTCGCAGATGACGCTCGGAATCGGCCCCTCGATATGGCCGTTCGCGTAGTGTTTGACGACCCGCTCGCGGGGCAGCCCCTCGGCTTCGGCCCACTCCGCTACCTCCTCGAAGTCCTCGCCGCCTTCCGTGTGCAACTGGACGGCACAGCCGACCTCCGCCGCGCGCTCGAAGGCATAGCGCATCACCTCGTTGGAGGCCTCCCAGACCGCGTCGCTGACGTCGTAGTGCGGGCGGCCGGATTTGATAGCTAGCGCCGGCCCCTCGGCGACGTACTCCGCGGCGACTTCGATACCGGTCTTCATCAGGTCGGCGGCTTCCTGCGCGTCGTAGCCGCGGTCGACGAGTTGGGAGACGAGTCCCGGATGGACGCCGAGGACGGGCCAGGCCCGGCCGGGCAGAATCTCGTCTGCCTCCTCGGTCACCTCGATGGTGATATCGAACGTCTCGTGGAACCCCTCGGCGTCGTCGAACTCGCCGACCAGATGCCAGGAGGGCTTGTTGAGGACGTTCAGGTGCGTGCCGCCGACGTTGGCGAACTCCTCGGCGGCCTCGGCACCGCGGCCGTTGACGGGGTCTAGGTGGAGATGGTTATCGAGAATCGGACCGTCGTACATGGCCGTGGTTTCGACTGGCGTTCGGAAAAACGGTGCGGGAACGGCCGGCGGGTGACGGCCCGTGGGGTGGCCCCTCAGACGTAGTTCACGGCGCCGACGCTTTCCAGCAGGAGCCAGCCGACGAAGACGGCATACATCGCGAGCATCGCGCTCGCCTCCCCGTCGGAGATTTCCATGCCCGTTCGCGCGAAGGCAAAGAGGACGATGGTTGCGACGACCAGAAACGCCATCATCGGAACGGCGGCGGTGAAGGAAACGGTCGTCGCGCCCGCCAGCAGGACGCCCGCGGGAACCGCCACGAGCAGGTCGAAAATGTTGCTCCCGAGGACGTTCCCCAGACTCACTGCGGGTTCATCGAGGCGTGCAGCGGCGACGCTGATGAGGGCGTCCGGCAGGCTCGTCGCCGCGGCGACGACGGTCAGCCCCCAGAGGAACGAGGGCGTCCCGAAGGCATCACCGAGGCCGACCGCGGACCACACCAGCGCCTCGACGCCGGCGATGATAAGCGCGATGCCGCCGATGAGTTGGGCCCACTGAATCGCGAGCGCCCGGGGGGTCAGCGTCACCGGCGTCACGTTCGACTCGCTGACGTCGAGATACTGGATGAAGACGTAGAGGCCGTACAGCGCGAGCAGTGACAGGGCCAGCGGTCTGGTGAGGTTGCCCCGGAGGTCGGCCCCCTCGACGGGGTTGTAGATGACCGCAAACGAGAGGACGAGGAACAGCGAGGCGACCGACAGCATGTAGAACTGGGCCTCCTTGTAGACGACGTCCCGGCCGGTATCGAGCGGTCCGTCGGACAGCAGGACCGACAGTGCGGGAATCACGAGGATGTTGAAGACGGCCGAGCCGACGATGATACCGACGCCGAGTTCGAACTCGCCGTACCGAATCGTCGAGATGACAGCGCTGGCGAGTTCGGGTGCTGACGACCCGATAGCGGCGATGAGCGCGCCCTGAATCAGCCGCGGGAGCGCGTAGTGTTCGGCGAGTTGGCCCGAGGAGCGTTCGAGCCACGTCGAACCGGCCCAGACGAGAGCCGTCGCGACGATACCGACGCCGGCGAGGACGGGCACGCCCGCCATTATTCGAGGGTTACCTCCTCGTGGGCGGCGTTCCGCAGCGCGTCCGAGCGACCGTAGGTGCCGGGGGCGACGGCGATGGTGTTTAGTCCCCGCTTCTTCGCCGTCTCGATGACTGGCTTGAAATCCGTGTCCCGTGAGACGATAAGGAGCGTATCGATGCGGCCCTCAACGGCGGCTTCGACGGCATCGACGGCGAGTTTGACGTCCACGTCACCGCTGGTCGTGACGACTTCGAAGCCGCGCGCCTCGGCGGCCTGAATGAGGCCGCCGCCGGCGTTCTCGTCGACGTAGACGCGGGCGATGGTGCTGGTGCCTTCGGCCTCGGTTAGCGCCCGCAGGTCGTCGAGGTCGACGTCGAACTCCTCGCGGAAGACGTTCGGCCCGTCGACGAAGATACCGACGTTGGCGGGGGCCGACGGCCCGCCTCGAAGTCGGTCGAACAGTCCCATATCGCCGATTCCGACCGGCCGCATCAAATCGCTGTTGGTCCGTCCCGCAGGCGCACGCTCCCGCAGCGGTTCCGTGGGTTCCTATCGGCCGGCCGCGCTGCGTATCGTCTCCCCGGTCCGCCGGAGAATCGCTCCGAAATCCCGCCAGCGATAGGCGAACAGCGCGGTTCCAAGCACGACGTAGACGGCGCTGAACGCCAGCAGGAACTCGTAGCTCGACAGCGGGAGCGCGACGTACTCGCGGATGAGGACGAACTCGATGAGCACCTGCGAGAGGAAAAGTACGAGGAGGACGACAGCCTCCCGGACGGACATCTCGAAGTTGATGAGAATCGCGATGGCGAAGAACGACTGGGCGGCGGTCAGCCAAATTTCGGCGCTCTGCTTGGGGTCGAACGGAAGCGCCCCGTAGCGCCCGAGCGCGACGGAGTAGACGACCACGAGCGTCCCGATGAGCAGCGTCCACTGGTTGAGTTTCGAGGAGATGAGCGCGTTGAACCCCGCCGTCGAGCGGGCCTTGTTCACCAGATAGGCGACGACGATGAGTTCCGGCGATTCGGAGGCAAGCGGCGCAATCCACTGAATCATGAAGAACGACGGGATGCCGACGTTCTTGCCCAACTCTTCGAGGCCGTGGGCGAACGGTTCGACAGCGATGAAGATTACCAGCCCGGAGTACACGAAGAGCAAAAGCACCGTCGCGATTCGGGAGCGTTTCGGGAACTGCTGGAGGCGGGCCGGAACGCCGACGTGTTCGAGGTGTGGGTCTATGTCGCCTTTGAGAATGATGGCGATGTACGTGACGTAGATGCCGACGAGAACGACCATATCGACGATGTCGATACCGCCGTTCAGCGGGATGAAGAACGCCCACAGCGTCGCCGCGAGCAGGAAGACTATTTCGAGGCCGACGTCGTGGTCGAGCGTGACGGCGTCCTGCAGGAACCCGGACCGCTTCTCGACGGCGGGGTCCTTCGTCGTCTGACTCCGCCAGATGGTAAACAGCGCGATGCCGGCCCACCCGAGGCCGATGAGGATGCGGTTGGCGCCGGTCATGTTCGCGACGGCGAGGTTGCCCGCCTCGATACCACGGGTCGTGCCCGCGAACTGGCCGGCGTCCCATGCGTAGAGGGCGTCGACGGCGTACTCGGGAGCGACGGCGAGCACCGCGAGCACCGCGATGGCGAAGGCGCGCGGAACGTCCTTTTCGGCGGTTTCGGCACCCCACGCGAGGAGGAAGGATGCCCCGAGGATGGAGACCCCGCTGACGAAGACGACGGCCAGCGTCGAGGGGTCGAGCAGTACTGCAGGCACCGCATACGGGATGCCGAGGACGCCCGCGATTGCGGGCAGGAGGGTCGTCACAGCCCAGACGGCGACCCAGGGGACCGTCGCGCCGACGACGATGGCGATTGCCTTCCGATACCCGTCACTCATGGCTTTGGGACCACCGAGCGTTCGGCTCCCGAGCCGTCAGAAGGCCCTCCCGTCCGCGCAATTGGCTACGTTCCACGTCGAACCGACTCGTTCGATAATACGCGGCGAACGAACTACAAGGTACTGGTGGCCTGGAAGAAGCGAAAACCGGCGACAGGTCATCGAGTGCGGAACTACTTACTCCCCGCCCAACGAGGAAGTAGGTATGTCCCTTCGAACCCCACCGCTCGGCGAGGTCCACGCCGACGCGGACGCGAAACTCACCGAATTCGGCGGGTGGGAGATGCCCGTCGAGTTCGATTCCATCCGCGAAGAACACGAGGCCGTCCGCACCGCCGCCGGGAAGTTCGACGTCTCCCACATGGGCGAAATCGAGGTGTCGGGGCCCGACGCGACCGAACTGATGAACCGCCTGACGAGCAACGACGTCACCGAGTTGGGGTCGGGCGACGCCCAGTATTCGACCATCACCGACGAGAACGGCGACATCATCGACGATACGGTCGTCTATCGGCTGCCGGCCCGCGACGACGCGGACTACCTCTTCATCCCGAACGCGGGCCACGACGGCCAGCTGTACGACCGCTGGACCGACCACGCCGAGGCGTGGGACCTCGACGCCACCATCGAGAACGCGACGACCGAGTACGGGATGATTGCCGTACAGGGTCCCGATGCCCTCCCGTTGCTGGCCGACCTGTGTGAGAACCCGAGCGACATCGCGCGCTTTACCGCCGAACACCGAGACGTGGCGGGAACCGATTGCCTCGTCGCTCGCACGGGATATACGGGCGAGGACGGCGTCGAGTTGCTCTTCGCCGCCGACGATTCCGAGGCGGTCTGGTCGGCGCTGGATTGCCAGCCCTGCGGCCTCGGCTCGCGTGACACCCTCCGGCTGGAAGCCGGCTTCCTGCTTTCCGGGCAGGATTTCGATATCGAGGAAAACCCCCGGAACCCCTACGAGACCGGCATCTCCTTCGTCGTCGACCTGGAGACGGAGTTCGTCGGCCGGGATGCGCTCGCCGAGGTAGACGAGCAGGGCGTCGACGAGACGTTGGTCGGCTTCCGCCTGCAGGAGCGCGGTATCGCCCGGCATGGCTACGAAATCGCCGTCGACGGCGAGACGGTCGGCGAAGTCACGAGCGGGACGATGAGCCCGACGCTCGGCGACGCCATCGGCCTCGGCTACGTGCCCGTCGAATACGCCAACCCCGGGACCGAACTGGCTGTCCTCGTTCGGGGTCGCGAAAAGCAGGCAGAAGTAGTGTCGCTGCCGTTCTACGAGCGGGAGTGAACACCCCGCCCGACGGAGGCCTATCCCGAGGGGATGTCGACCCCGGTCCCTCGAAGAGGCGAGAAGACGCGAAATCCGACAGAGAGTCGGCGTAGCGGCGTTCCGTTCTTCGGCAGGCTACACGTTATTTATACGGGGCTCGTAAGACTGGCGTGGCCACGCTGAGTCAGGAGAAATTGAAGCATCTGTTCCTCGGGTTACTGGCGGGTCTGGTCTTGCTCATGCTGGTCGTTCTCGCGACGGAGTTGATAGCGAACATCTTCCTCCCGGAGTATCTCGTCGGGGGAGCCCAAGACGCGTTCCCGGCCGATGGCCGTAGCGTGCCCGGTACTGGGTGAACCCTCCGACCAACGGAGGTATCGTTTCGTTCGGTACGTCGCCGGTATGTCCCGTGCGTTTTTGAAGACGGATCGGAGTGACCCCAATACGGAACTCCGAAAGCCCGTCCTCTCCGTCGGTGGCACGTCCCTCCTTGCTACGAGCGGTCTCGGTTTGAGCGTGTTCGTCGTCAGCGTGTTCGTCGTCAGCGTGTTCGTCGTCAGCGTGTTCGTCGTCAGCGTGTTCGTCGGGACCCCCACGAGCGGGGCATAGAAAGCACTACATTCCCGACCCCGAATACCACACGTATGAGCTTTGAGGTTCCCGAGGACTGTCGCTATCTGGAATCCCACGAGTGGGCACGGCGCGAGGACGGAACGGCGCGTATCGGTATCACCGACTTCGCACAGGACGAACTCGGCGACGTCGTCTTCGTCGAATTACCCGAGGTCGGTGACGCCATCGACAAGGACGCGGAGTTCGGCGTCATCGAATCCATCAAGGCCGTTTCGGACCTCTATGCGCCGGTTTCCGGCGAAGTGACGGCGGTCAACGAGGACCTCTTCGACGCGCCGGAGTTGGTCAACGAAGCCCCCTTCGGTGACGGCTGGATGCTGGAAATCGACCTCGCCGACGAGAGCGAGTACGAGGACCTGTTGTCGCCCGACGAGTACGAAGGCCAGCTGGGGTAACCGTTCGTTACGGCGTTTGCTGTCGGTCCCGAACCAGCTCTTCTTGTCAGAAGAATGTACTTTCCGTGCGGAATGGCTACCTCTCGTTTTGCAGCGGCCGCTCGTGGCGTTGATGGAGATGCCGGCTCACAAACACCTAAGATGTGGGAAGCCCTGATATTGGGTAGCCGAATGGTCGACCGAACCCAGCTCGCGGAGAGCAAGTCCATCCACAAACGGACTGGGAAGACCTTTTACTACGCGACACGGTTGCTTCCGGAACGAGTCCGAGAGGCGACGTACGTCCTGTACGCCTTCTTCCGGGTCGCCGACGAGGTCGTCGACAATCCGAAGGGGATGGCTCCCAGCGAACAGCGCGACCGACTGATGGCGATTCGACGGGCGGCTCTCGGCGAGGACCCCACCGACGACCCCGTCCTGTCGGCGTTTTCCGAACTCCGGGAGACCTACGACATCCCGGACGAGGAAGTCGACGTGTTCATCGACGCGATGGTGGCTGACATCGACACCGACCGCTACGAGACCTACGAGGACCTCGAAACCTACATGCGCGGGTCGGCGTCGGCCGTCGGCGTCATGATGACGATAATCATGGATACCGACGACCGGGGGACGGCCGTTCCGCACGCCCGAAAACTCGGCGAGGCCTTCCAGTTGACGAACTTCCTCCGCGACGTTCGGGAGGACATCGTCGACCTCGACCGGATTTACCTCCCGCGGGAGACGCTGCAAACCTACGATGCCGACCCCGAGGACATCGAGAACCTCCGGTTTACCGACGAAATCGGCGACGCGATTCGCCACGAACTCCGTCGTGCCGAGGGACTCTATCGCGAGGGCGTGGCCGGCATCAAGTACCTCCCCCGTGATTGCCAACTCCCTGTCCTGACGGCGGCGGTGCTGTACGCCGAACACCATCGCCTGATTCGTGAGCAGGGATACGATACGGTTTCCGAACAGCCATCGCTCGGCACGCTCCGGAAAATATCGCTGCTGGTCCGAACGCGATGGCACTGGATGCGCCACGGCGACCCCGAAACCGTCTTCGCGAAGGTTAGCGCGGTCCCGATGTCCGACGAGCGGTCGTCCCGTTCCCGCTCCGAGGGCCCGCTGCCGACGCACTGACCGTGGCGTCATCCGACCGCGCCTACGAACTCGGGTTTCGGTCCCTCGACGAGGAGGTATCGGCCCGCGAACTCCCCGTCGAAGGGTCGGTCCCGACGTGGCTCTCCGGCGCCCTGATACGGAACGGCCCCGGCTCCTTCGAGTTCGGCGACGAGCGAGCGACTCACTGGTTCGACGGCCTCGCCATGCTCCGCCGATACGCGTTTTCGGACGGCACCGTCCGGTATACGAACCGCTTTCTCCGAACCGAGGCCTACGAGGACGCCGAGTCGGGAGCCACGGCCGGCGAGTTCGCCAGCGGCGGCGGGCCGCTCCGAGAAGCACTCCGCTGGCTTCGCGCGCTCGGCCCGCCGGAACCGACCGACAACGCGAACGTCCACGTCGCCCGTTTCGGTGGCCACCACGTCGCGCTGACCGAAGCGCCACGCCGTATCGCCTTCGACGCCGAAACGCTCGAAACGCGCGGGGAGTTCCGCTGGAACGACGACATCCCGGAGCACCTCGCGACCGCGCATTTCGCGGTCGACCCCCATCGCGACGAGACGGTCGGCTACGCGACGGCGTTCGGCCGGCAGTCGACGTACCACTTCTACCGTATCCCCGACGGGTCGGCCGAACGCGAACGGTTCGCCTCCGTCGACGCCGAGGGGCCGGGATACGTCCACGACTGTGCCATCACGGAAAACTACGCCATCCTCGTCGAACCGCCGCTCAGAATCGCCCTGCTGCGAGCGCTGGCGCCGTGGCAGGAGGGCCTGCTGGATATGCTGGAGTACGACGAGGACCGACGGGCCAGATTCATCGTCGTCGACCGCGATTCCGGCGACCTCGTTGCGGACCTGCGAACGGCCCCCTTCTTCGTCTTCCACCACATCAACGCTTACGAGGACGGCGACGACGTCGTGGTCGACCTCGTGGCTTTCGAAAACGCCGATATCGTCGAGGCGCTGGGATTCGACGCACTCTCGGGGGACGCCTTCGATGCGGCGCCGGACGGCCGACTGGTCAGATTCCGACTCTCACCGGAGACGGGCGAGGTGTCCCGAAGCCGCCAGTACGACGGTGGTCTGGAGTTGCCGACAGTCCCACGAGCGGTCAGGGGTCGTCCCTACCGCTACGCCTACGCGCAGGCGACGGACAGACGCGGCGCCAACGGCCTCGCGAAAATTGACGTCGAATCAGGCACGGCCACCGAGTGGTGGGAGCGTGGCGTCTACGTCGAGGAACCGCGCATGGTCCAGCATCCCGAGGCCGAGGGCGAAGACGAGGGCGTCGTCTTGGCGCCCGCGCTGGATACCGAGGCCGAACGCTCGATACTCCTGATTTTCGACGCCGAGACGCTGACCGAACTGGCGCGAGCCCCGCTCCCGCACGTCGTCCCGTTCGGGTTCCACGGGCGGTATCTCCCCGAGGCCTAACGCTCCGGGAAGTCGAAGCGGTCGACGCGCCACAGTGCGGCCCCGTAGCCGACGGCCAAGGCCGCGGGCACCCAGTTGCCGTAGAAGACGTTGACGAACCCCCAGAGGATGACGAAGCTCACGAGGTCATCGAGCATGAACGGGCAGGCGTTGACGCGGGCCAGCAGGCCGGCCCGGTCGAAGGCGTAATCGAAGAGGAGGACGGCGACGGTGGCCGACAGCACCCAACCAGCGTAGTTCAGCCACGGAACGCCGTAGTAGAGGCCGCCCGCATCGTAACTCCAGAAGCCGATAGCGACGGCACCCGGGTCCAGAATGAGGTCCATTCCGACGACGGCAGCGATGACGGCCGGCACCCGAAACACGGCGTTGCGGGCCGACTCGCCCAAGAGGAGCAGACAGAGCAGGTAGGCGTTGAGCACGAGCGGCAGGAAGAAGAGCGGCAGCGCCGCCGGTATCGCATCCGCAATCATCGGTCCGAGGTCGACGCCGTACTCGAAGTGGCCATAGGGATAGCCGGTAGAGACGCCGACGAGTTCGATGCCGTAGGTGTAGGCACACAGCGCCAGCAGGCCGAAGCCGGCCTTTCGGGTCAGAAGCGGGGCGACGCCGGCGATGAGCGGCAATCGCATGATCGCGACGCCGAACAGCACCAGATATGGGTTGAACGACAGGGGTTCGGGGAGCAACCCTTCGGCGGAGGCCAAGAGCATGATTGCCCCGATAGTCGGGAAGACGACAGCGATAGTAAATCGGTTGTCGTCGACAAGGGCATCGAGGCGACGCTCAACGCGCTGGCGGGTTGGAACCTCCGCCGGTGTCGCGACCGCGCTATCGCCGTCAGCCATACAGCATCACCCACAGAGCACCCAGCGTGAGGACCATCCCTGCGGCGGTGTTGAGAAACGGGAACCACCAGTAGGCGCGGTCGACGCTGATGTCGCTGGCGACGATACCCGCGATGAAGACGGGATAGACCCCCAGTACCGCGATAAAGAATGGGTGGACGAGGCCGAAGACGACCGCCGCCGCGAGCCAGCAGACCGCACAGTAGGCGTAGGTTCGGGACTCGCCGAGGAAGGTGGCGGTCGTCTCGATGCCAGCCTCGCGGTCCGGTTCGATATCGGGAATCGCCGAGAAGGTGTGCATCCCCATTGCCCACAGCCACCCGCCGGCGACGGCGGCGAGGGGCGGCCCTTGTCCTGTCAGGCCGGCATAGGCGATGACACCCGGGAGGATGTAGAGGCCGTTCGACAGCGAATCGAGAAACGGCGTCGTCTTGAATCGGAGCGGCGGCGCGCTGTATTCGACCGATAGCAGGAGGAAGGCACCCATCGCGGCGACGCCGACCGTCGGCAGGAACGGTACGAAGGCGACGCCCAGCAGTCCCGAAACGACGACGGCCGCAGGCACCAGTCGGTCGCCCTGATAGCGGACCTCGCGGTCCTTCTTTTTTGGATTCTCCTCGTCGATATCTGCGTCGAAGACGTCGTTGACGCCGTAGAGGAAGACGTTCGCCGGCAGGAGGAAGTAGGCGAACAGCGCGACGGCGAGCGGCGAGAACAGGTCACCGACCCCAGCCGCGGCATAGGCGACGCCGACGATGACTGGGCCGGCGAGGTAGAGCCAAAACCGGGGTCGGGAGGCTCGCAGCAGATAGCCCGTCGGCGTTGATTCGCTCGGCAGCAGTCGGTCCAGCGCGTGGTCGGTCATGTCAGGAGGCGTCGTCGATGAGCGCGTCGGCGGCGTGTTCGCCGCTGATGAGACACATCGGCACGCCGATTCCGGGGGTGGTGTAGGAACCGGTGAAATACAGTCCGGGACAGGCCTCAGAGCGGTGCGGTGGCCGGAAGACGGCTGTCTGTCGGAGGGTGTGAGCGAGGCCGAGGGCCGTCCCCGCGCGACTGTTGTAGCGGTCGGCGAACTCCGAGACGCTGAATGTCTCCTCGAAGACGATGCGGTCGCGCAACTCCACGCCGGTGTTCTCGGCGATGTCGTCGAGGACGAGGTCGCGATACCACGTCCGAACCTCCTCGCTGTCGTCGAGGCCGGGGGCGACCGGCACGAGCGCGAAGAGGTTGCTGTGGCCCTCGGGTGCGACGTCTTCGTCGGTCTTGGAGGGGACACAGAGGTAGTAGGCCGGGTTCTCGGGCCATTCGGGGTCGTCGAAAATCTGCTCGAAGTGGTGGTTCCAGTCTTCGGGCAGCACGAGGGTGTGGTGTTCCAGCGGTTCGACGTCCCCCTCGACGCCCATGTACATGAGGAACGCCGACGGGGCGTAGGTCCGGGAGTCCCAGTACTCTTCGTCGTACTGGCGTTCATGCTCGGGAAGGAGTTCCTGCTCGGTGTGGGCGTAGTCGGCGTCGCTGACGACGTAATCGACCTCGAAGGTGCCGGCGGCCGATTCCACCTCGAAGCCCCGCTTTCGATTTATAATCTCGCCGACTTCGGCGTCGGTGACGTAATCGACGCCCATCGACTCGCCCAACTCGACGCAGGCGTCGACGACCGACTGCATCCCGTTTTCGGGGTAGTGGACGCCGAGGTTGAAATCGACGTGGCTCATCATGTTGTAGAGCGCGGGCGTGTTGGAGGGCGCGCCGCCGAGGAAGACAAGCGAGTACTGGGTGATTTGCCGGAGTTTCGGGTGGTCGAAGTAGTCGGCGACGTAGTCGTCCATCGTCCCGAGCAACTGGAGGCCGATGGGTGCCGCCCGCATCACGTCGAGGTCGACCCAATCGCGGAGGTTCGGCCGGTCCTCGTAGACGAAGTTCTCCATGGCCGTCTCGTAGTGGGTCTCGGAGGTGTCGAGATACGATTCCAGCGCCTTGCCAGCGCCGTCCTCGTAGGACTCGAAGAGGTCGTACATCTCCTCGCGGTCCGAGGTAATCGCCGCGGAGTCGCCGTCCTTGAAGAAGATGCGGTAGTGTGGGTCCAGCGCTTCGAGGTCGTAGAAATCACTCGGCCGGTGGTCGAAATGGCCGAAGAATCGCTCGAAGACGTCGGGCATCAGATACCACGACGGGCCCATGTCGAATTTGAAGCCCTCGGCCTCAAGCACGGAGGCGCGGCCGCCCAACTGCTCGTTCTTTTCGAGGACGGTCACGTCGTAGCCCGCGTCGCCGAGATAGCAGGCCGTCGAGAGGCCGCCGAAGCCCGATCCCACGACGATGACCCGGTCGGTAGACATACACGCCTCTAGCGGCGGCGCCATCATTAAAACGGGTGTGGCGGCCATCCACACGGGCGAGGGAAACGGCCTTGGCGACGCCGCGTGTGGACGGGTTATGAACACGGCAGTCGTCACCGGCGCCTCCCGGGGCATCGGCGAGGCAGTCGCGAGACTGTTCGCCGAACAGGGTGTCCACGTCGTCATCTGCGCGCGGGACGAAGCGTCGATTACGGCCGTCGCCGAGGATATCGAAGCAGAGGGCGGCTCGGCGACGGCGATGCGGGCCGACGTCCGTGACGAGTTCGACGTCGAACGCCTGATGGAAACCGCCTCCCGAGCGAGCGAGGAGACGGGCATCGACTGTGTCGTCGCCAACGCGGGTGTCTATCACGGAGCGCCCGGCGAAACGCCGCTGGCCGAGGAATCCTACGCGGCCTTCGACGATACGCTCCGCAGCAACGCCCGCGGCGTCTTCGCGACGATTCGGGAGGCCGTCCCGCATCTGAACGAAGGTGCCCGCGCCCTCGTTCCCTCCGGGGGAATCGCCCGCGAGGCGAAACCGGGATTCGGCGCCTATGCGGTCTCGAAAGCCGCGGCGGAAGCCGTCGCCCGGCAGTTCGCTGCCGACCTCGACGCGGCCGTCGGCGTACTCGATTTGGGTCAGGTCGAAACCGAACTGACGAACCACGCCGAGGGCCGCGCCCCCGAAGACGTCGCGCCGATGGTCTGGTGGGCCGCCGGCGAGGCGGACGCCGAAACCGTCGACGGAGCGGTTGTCGGCCTCGGAGAATGGAAGCAGGCGACGCGCTGATTACTCGCCGAGGGATTCGGCGGCGGTCTGGCCGCCGCGGACGACGAGGACGGGGCCCACGGAGGCTGCGGCCACCCGTTCGGCTTCGTCGCCGCGGAGGAACGTCGACAGCGAGGGGGCTCGCTCGCCGATGACGATGGCGTCGTGGCCCGGGACGGCCTCTATCAGGGCCTCGAACGGCTGGCCCGAAACGACGACGTCCGTCTCGGTGGTGATGCCTGCCTCTCCGAGGCGGGTAGCCGCCTTTTCCAGCAGGGCGTCGGCGCCGTCGGCCTCGCTGGCAAGGAAGAGCGTGACCGTAATGTCGCGGTCCCCGACGAGTTCGGTGACGAAATCGAGGATGCGGTCGACGGCCACGTCGCCGGCCAGCGGCACGAGCAGGCGGTCGACGTCGCCGGTCGCGCCCGTGAGGGCATAGGCCCGAGCGTTCACGTCGTCGGCGACCCGGTCGACCGTCTGCTCTCGGTCGTGAGTGAACACGAGGCGGGATTCGGCGGCGCCGCCAGCCTCGCGGAACTCCTCGGCGAGGTCATCCAGCGCCGAGACGGCCCGCTCTTCGAACTGCTCGCGGGCCTGGTCGGGCGGCGTCTGCTCCGGCAGGACGTGGTAGCCGAGGACGGTCACGTCCATCGTGCCGAGCAGGTTCATGAGGCCGTACGACACCGATTCGCCCTCGAGAATCTCGACCGGAACGAGTACGCGTGTCATCTATAGTGCCCCCTTGAGTTCGATATCGCGCGCATAGTAGAAGTACCACACGGCGCTGCCGGCCATGATGGCGAGGCCGAGAATCTGCGAGATTAGTTGCATGAACCCGATGAGCGCGAAACTGGCGACGGCGCCGATGCCCGCCACGAGCGGGTAGGCCGGGACCCGGAAATCGGGGTCGTACCACTCCGGTTCGTCGCGGCGCAACGCGATGAGCGCGACGCAGATGAGGCTGTACATGATGAGATGGAGGAACGAGGCCACTTCGGCGAGGATTTCGACGCGTCCGGTCGCGGTCAACGCGAGAATCGGGCCGCCGGCCATTCCCAGCGCGACGTGTGGCGTGCCGTATTTCAGATTGATACGGCTGGCCCACTTCGGAAGCAGGGCGTCCTTCGAGACGGCGTAGATGGCCCGTGACGTCGAGAGAATCGACGCGTTCGCGCTCGACATCGTCGCCAGCAGGCCGCCGAAGAGGATGGCGAGGGCGCCCGCCGGACCAAGCAAGTCCCGTCCGACGGCGACCATCGCGGTTTCGCCCTCCGCGGCCAGTCGCTCGGCGCCGAAGGCACTCGTCGCGACGAAGATGGTCATCACGTAGAGGACGCCGACGACGAGGACAGACCCGACCATCGCCAGCGGGAGGTTCCGGCCGGGGTCCTTCATCTCGCCGGCGACGGTGGCGACTTGCGCGAAGCCGAGATACGAGGTAAAGACCAGCGCCGCCGTCGAGAAGACCGGGCCGTAGCCGAACGGGGTGAAGTCTTCCGGGGCGGTCGGTTGGCCGACGATGCCGACGGCGTCGAGGACGCCGAAGCCGAGGAAGACCGCGAGAATCGACAGTAGCAGTGCGACGACGCCGTTCTGGAGTTTGGCGGCGTTTTCGGTCCCGGTCAAGTTCAGAACGGTGAACGCCGCGCCGAAGACGATAGCCAGCGGAATGACCCAATCGGCGCCGACCGAGACGCCGATTTCGGCCAGCGAGTCCACGGCGTAGTAGCCGAACCCGACGAGGTAGAAGGCCGTCGCAAAGACCAGGCCGAACCACAGCGACAGGCCGACGATGGCGCCCGCAAGCGCGCCGAGACCGCGGGAGATGAAGTAGTAGCCGCCGCCGGATTTCGGCATCGCCGTCGCCAGTTCGGAGGCCGGAAGCGCGACGAGGAGTGCAATAATCGCACCGATGCCGAAGGAAAGCGCCGCCGCGGGGCCGGCGTTGCCGGCGGCCAACCCCGGGAAGACGAAAATACCGGCGCCAATCATCGTCCCGATACCGATGGCGAGACCGCCCGACAACCCGAGCGTCCGTTCGAGTTCGGCGTTTTCCGTGACCGTCGCCTCTTCGGTTTCGACGACGGTCTCGGAGACCGGGGCTTCGCCCTCGATATTCGTGCCGCCTGCGTCACGACTCATACCGAAGGACGTGGGGCCGGACGCTGTTTATGAGTACCCCCTAAGATATTGCTGTCCGAGCGGGGCGTCGGTTGCTACGGCGACGTGGTGGAGGGCCGAACAGCCGACGGTTATAGGCCGGTCGGGTGGTCGAGATACGTCGTCTCGATGCCCCACGTCTCCACCAGATCCGCGAGGGCCTGTACACCGAAGGTTTCCGTCGCGTAGTGGCCGGCCAGGAAGACGTTTACGCCCGCCTCTCGGGCTTCGTGGTAGACCTTCTGTTTCCCCTCGCCGGTGACGAAGGCGTCGACGCCTGTCTCGGCGGCCTCCCGAATCCAGTCGGCACCACCGCCGGTGACGATGCCGATGTCCTCGATTTCCTCGGGGCCGAAGTCGAGCACGTCGATTGCCTTACCACCGGTGTCCAGCCCAGATAGCTGGTCCCGCAGGCTCTCGACGGTGTAGGGCGTCTCGGCGCGGACTCGCTGGCCAATCGTGACGCCGCCGGCCTCGCCGAACGGCGCGGCGATTTCGCAGTCGAGGAATTGGGCGAGACCCGCCGCGTTGCCGAGTTCGTCGTGGCCGTCCAGCGGGAGATGGGAGACGTAGAGGTCGAGGTCGTTCTCGACGAGCGTGGCGATGCGGTCGTATTCCAGTTCTGTGACGCGGTCGAGACCGCCCCAGACGATGCCGTGGTGGACGACCAGGACGTCGGCATCGGCGGCCGCCGCAGCCTCGAAGGTCGCTTCGACCCCGTCGACGGCGAAGGCCGCATGGTCGACGGTGTCGCCGGGTTCGACGCCCCCGACCTGCAGGCCGTTGGCGCTGGCGTCGGCGCCCGCGTACTCGTCGTGGTTCAGCACGTCGTTCAGTCGGTCACGGAACTCCGAGAGGTGCATACGCGAGGGGTCGGGCGGCGCCCATTTGTATTGGTCGGCCCTTCCTCACTCGACGTCGGTATTCGCCGACCCGCTCGCAGTCGCCTCGCCCTCTGGGTTTCGGAGCGTCACGTCGAAGGGAACCGTCTCGAAGGCGGTTTGGGTCTCGGCGTTCTGTGTGCCGACCACGTCGACCCGGAGTGTGAGTTCGACAGTGGTTGTGACCACCTCGCCGGGGATGAGGTCCGCACCGAAATCGGCCTCGGTGACTGTGTCGCCGACCGTCGTGATGTCTATGCGTTCGAAGGAGAGCGTGAGTGCGCCATCGACGGCATCGAGGTTGTCGCCTTCGGCGGTCACGCCGTCGGCCTCGGTCGTCCCGTCGAACAGCAGGTCGTAGCCGGATTCGCCGTCGATGGCCGCACCCAGGGTGATGCCGATGCGGTCGAGACCCCCGCCGAAATCCGACCACTCGACGGCGAGTTCCGGCGCGACGGCCACCGCGTCGAGTTCGCCGTCGTTGCGCTCGGTTCGGACGTCGCTGGCCTCCAGCACGTCCTCCGTCTCGACGGCGACGGAGGGTTGGGAGGCGACGTAACTGCCGCCGACGATAGTGCCGCCAGCGCCGGTGATGGCGGCGAGACTTTTGAGGACGGTTCGGCGCGAGGGGGTGGCTTCCGTCATGCTACGACGGGATGGGCTCGTCCCGGTATATAAACCTCAGTCGAGGGTCGCCTCGGCGTGGGCGAAGACGAACGTCTGGAGGAGTTTGCCGGCCAGCGAAGCGGCCTGCCCGTCGTCGCGGTCGTTGACTTCGACGATATCGAAGCCGACCGATTGGGGTGCAACCGCGCGGACGACATCGCGCATCTCGCGCGGTTCGAGGCCGAACGGTTCCGGGGTTCCCGTGCCGGGCGCGAACCCGGGGTCTGCGGCGTCGATGTCGACGCTGAGGTAGGCGTCGCCGTCGAAATCGGGGGTCCAGCCGCCCACGTCTTCGGGCGGGACGACCGTCACGTCGGCCTCGGCGGCGCGGTCCCACTCGTCTTCGCTGCCCGTGCGTGCGCCTAGCAGGATGGCCTCGTCGGCGATATCGAGGGCGTGAGAGGTTACCGTCGCGTGGGCGTACTCGTCGCCCGCGTAGGCCTCGTACAGGTCGAGGTGGGCGTCCAGACAGACGTAGACGTCGGGGTCGGCCGCCCGGAGGCCGGCGACGGTGACGGTGTGTTCGCCGCCGAGCAAGAGCGGCAGCCGGCCGTCGTCGTGGTGGTCGGATAGCTGTCCGGTCAGAAAGTCGAGGTAGTCGGGGATGTCCCCCCAGGGGGAGACGTCGCCCGAGTCACAGGCGAGGTCCGAGAAGTGCCGGCCTGTGCGCTGGTCGTATTCGTCGAACGGGCGGGCGAATCGACGGATTCGGTCGGGCCCGAACCGGGCGCCGGGGCGAAACGTGGTAGAAACGTCGAGCGGTGCGCCGACGACCGCGTAGGCGGCGTCGTCCAAAGCGGCTCGCGCACCGGGAAAGTCGCCCATTACCGTCGTGCCCTATTTAAACAACCTTTCGCTGGCCTTCCCACTCGAGGTACTCGATGTCGTCGTCCGGGCTGGGGTCGAGGTCCTCGGGGATGCGCATGGTGATGGTGTCGTAGGTGTCGAGGTCCATGACCTGCATGTCGTCGCCGGAGATAGAGACGACCTGGCCCTGCTTTCGCTCGACGATGGGAACCCAGACCTTCTGGTCGACGGGTTGGGTGAAGTTGCGCTTCTGGCCGTCGAAGACGCCGGTGCCCTCGACGCGAGCCTTCGCACTCCCGTGCTTACCGGGCTTGGACGTGCTGTAGGCGGTGATCTTACACGGCACGTCGTCGATCAGTACGTAGTTACCTTCCTGAAGGTCTCGGACCTCATTCTGCTCTTTCGGCATACCCACGGCTTCCCGTCGGGACAGTATAAACCGTTTGGAAGCGCCCGAGGGTGTCAGGCCGCCACGTAGCCGCCATCGGCGCGTTCGGCGAGTCCGAAGACGACCGCCCACTCCAATATTCGGTAGACCCGTTCGCGCCAGACGGCCTCCGGGTCGGTGTGCCGCAACTGCTCCCACTGCGGCAGGCGGTCGGTCAGCCGTTCGAAGACCGCATCGAGGTCGAGCGGTTCGTCGGACGTTTCGAGTAACTCGATGACGTCCTCGGCGAGATAGATGCGTTCGAGGAACGCCTCACGAAGGTCCTCGGGGTCAGCGTCGCGCTGGAGCCGGTGGTACTTCCCGTCGTCTTCCTCGACGAGCCGCAGGGCTCGCAGGAACGTCAGCCACTCCTTGGCGCGGTCCTGCGACCCCACGCCGGTCCGCTGTATCACCCTCGCACAGCAGGAGGTTTCCTCGTCGGGCACCAGCGGCACCGCCGCCTGCATCTCGGCGACCGTCTCGACGGATTCGACGGGGGCGGGGAGGACCTTGAACTTCACAGTCCGAAGCTCTCGGCGAGCAGGGCCTCGTCGGTGCGGCCCACCACTTCGACGCCCTCGCCGACGATGTCGATAGTCACCTGCGCGGGCGCGAAGACTTCGACGGGCAGGTCGTAGAAGTCCCACTCGTGGTCCTCGAAGACTTCGACGAACGGGTGGCCGAACTCCTCGCGGGCCGTCGAGGCGATTTCCTCGAAGCGGTCGAAGTCGCTGTCGACGGTCATGTGGACCTGACCGCCATACGCGAGCGCGTCGTTCGTTCGGGCCATCGCCAGTTCGTCGCTTTCCGCGACCGGCGCGACGGGCGAGGAGGCCGTGACAGAGAGCATCTCCAGTGGGTCGTAGCCGAGTTCCGACAGTCGGAAGGCGGCGAGTTCGGCGGCCCGAGCGGCCAGCGCGACGCTGCCGGTCACGCTCGCCGTCGAGAAGGTCGGCAGGAAGACGCTGGAGACGGGCACGCCCGTCATGTCCGCGACGTGTTCGGCGACGGCCTCACCGGGGAGTTCCTCGCTTTCGACCGCCAGCACGGCGAAATCCGAGGCATCGCGGTAGCCGATGCGCTGGAACTCGTCTTCCTCGGCCACGAGCGCACGAGCGGGGCCGCTGCCGAGGCCTTCGAAGCCGTCGACCGACAACTCCCAGCCGGCTTTCTGTGCACAGAGCAGTGCCATTGCGGGGTGGTCGGTCGACGTTTCGACGTGGGTCAGCGGCGCGCCCTCGATTTCGTCGACGCCGGTCTGGACCGTCGCCAGCCCGCCGGTCTGGATTTCGGCCAAAAGAAGGCCGGCCTCGATGCCGCCCGGCGAGTGGACGCCGAAGTCCAGCACCATCGCGCCGTTGTCGAGTTCGTGAACCTCTATCGCGAGTTCGTCGGCGAAGTCGATGGCCTCGTCCGCGAGTTCGAGGGCCATCCGATTGAGACTCTCCATACCGAACGTGGGGCGGTTTCGCTCAAAAGGCTTCGTGACTCGGCGGCAGTCGAGAGTGATTTTGTGGCTACTCGCTCGCGACGGCGTGTGCCGACCCGGAATCGAGGCTCCGACTCCGACTGACGGCCCCTAGCGTCAGCCCGAAGGCCGCAAACGACAGCGCGAGGATGAGCAGTTGGCCGCGACTGCCGAAGGCCTGTCGGGCGATGATGAGTTGGGCGACGACGGCCAGCGCGGCGATGCCACCGGCAATCGAGACGCCGCGTGCGCTGAGTTCGCGGCCCCACAGCGCGACGGCGACAAGCGCCGCGAAGATGGCGAAACCGAGTCCGTAATAAATGAACTGTGCGACCTCGCCGAAGGTGACGAACAGGCGCGGCGTGAGCGCGACCATGACGGGATAGCCGAGCAGCGCGAAGCCGCCCGCCTGCTGGACGCGGTCCAGCGAGACCGCTCCCGTTTCGGCGTAGGCCCAGACCGTCGCGGCCACGAGCAGGCCGAGGATGGTCGCCGCGAAGGCGAAATGCAGCGTCAACACGACGATGGAGTAGCCGAAGACGAGTTCGTGGACGAGGACGGTGAAGGCGCCGAAAATTATCTGGACGGGCGTGATGACGAGCGCAGCCAGCGTCGCGAACCGAACCCGGCGTGGGTGGCTGCCGCGCCAGGCGGCAATCGTCGAGCCGATGATGAGGAAGCCGGTTATCATCGCCACCAGGCGGTGGGACCACTCGATGAAGGACATGAAGTTGGCCGGAAAGAGGCCGAAGACGGCGCCGTCACAGAGCGGCCACCGCGCCTCGCAGGTCAGGCCGGCCCCGGAGGTGGCGGTTATCACACCCACCAGCGCGGTGAGCGCAGTCGTGATGGTCGTGACGAACAGCAGCCGGCGGAGGTCCATGTCGGGTGTTGGGTTTCCCGTGAGTATATACCCCCCGAAACCGGCTGTGTCACCCGGTGGGGCCCTCCCGAAGGGGGTTGCTGACCGGTTGGGGCAAGGCCTGCCGCCCCCGAGATGTTGGGTAGCTTTTTGAGGCCGCTGTACGGGGTACCCGTATGGGACTAGACGAGGACTCACTCGAGTACCACCGGCGTGAGCCACCGGGCAAACTCGAGATATCCACGACGAAGCCGACCAACACGCAGCGAGACCTCTCTTTGGCGTATTCGCCGGGGGTCGCCGCACCGTGTAACGAAATCGCCGACAACCCCGAGGACGCCTTCACCTACACGACGAAAGGCAACATGGTGGGCGTCGTCTCCAACGGCTCGGCCGTGCTCGGCCTCGGCGACATCGGCGCACAGGCCTCCAAGCCCGTCATGGAGGGCAAGGGCGTGCTGTTCAAGCGCTTCGCCGACATCGACGTCTTCGACATCGAACTCGACCAAGACGACCCGAAGGACATCATCCAGTCGGTCAGTGCGATGGAACCGACCTTCGGGGGTATCAACCTCGAAGACATCAAAGCGCCCGAATGCTTCGAAATCGAGGAGACGCTGCGGGAGGAGATGGACATTCCCGTCTTCCACGACGACCAGCACGGGACGGCCATCATCTCCGGCGCGGCGCTTTTGAACGCCGCCGACATCGCGGACAAGGAACTCGACGAACTGGACATCGTCTTCTCGGGAGCCGGTGCCTCCGCGCTCGCGACCGCCCGGTTCTACGTCTCGCTCGGCGCGGACCGCGACAACATCACGATGTGCGATTCGACGGGCATCATCACCGAGGAACGCGCCGAGGCCGGCGACGTAAACGAGTTCAAACGGGAGTTCGCACAGGACTGCCCCGAGGGCGACCTCGCGGACGCGATGGAAGGTGCCGACGTCTTCGTCGGCCTGTCGGTCGGCGGCATCGTCAGCGAGGAGATGGTCCAGTCGATGGCGTCGGACCCCATCGTCTTCGCGATGGCGAACCCCGACCCCGAAATCGGCTACGAGGCGGCCAAAAACGCTCGCGACGACAGCGTCATCATGGCCACCGGTCGCTCGGACTACCCGAATCAGGTTAACAACGTTCTCGGGTTCCCCTTCATCTTCCGGGGTGCGCTAGACGTCCGTGCCACGGAAATCAACGAGGACATGAAGGTCGCCGCCGCCGAGGCGCTCGCGGAACTCGCACGGCAGGACGTGCCGGACGCAGTCGTCAAGGCCTACGGGGACCAGCCGCTGCAGTTCGGGCCCGACTACATCATCCCGAAACCGCTGGACCCCCGCGTGCTCTTCGAGGTCGCGCCGGCCGTCGCGAAGGCCGCCATCGATAGCGGCTGTGCCCGCATCGAACTGGACCTCGATACCTACGCCGAGAAACTCGAAGCCCGTCTGGGCAAGTCCCGCGAGATGATGCGGGTCGTCCTCAACAAGGCCAAAAGCGAACCCAAGCGGCTCGTCCTCGCGGAAGGCGACGACGAGAAGATGGTCCGTGCGGCCTACCAGCTGGTCGACCAGGGCATCGCCGAGCCGATTCTCATCGGCGACCGGGAGGAGGTCTGGGAGCACGCCGAACGCCTCGGCCTCGACTTCGAGCCGGAAATCGTCGACCCCGAGGAGGGCAACCTCGACCCCTACGCCGAGCGGCTCTACGAACTCCGCCAGCGGAAAGGAATTACGCGCCGCGAGGCCGACGAACTCATCGAGGACGGCAACTACCTCGGCAGCGTCATGGTCGAGATGGGCGACGCCGACGCGATGCTGACCGGCCTGATGCACCATTATCCGTCGGCGCTGCGGCCGCCGCTGCAGGTCATCGGCACCGCCGACGACGCCGACCACGCCGCGGGCGTCTACATGCTCACGTTCAAGAACCGCGTCGTCTTCGTCGCCGACGCGACGGTCAACCAGTCGCCCGACGAGGACGTGCTGGCCGAGGTGACCAAACAGACCGCCGAACTCGCCCGTCGGTTCAACATCGACCCGAAGGCCGCGTTGCTGTCCTACTCTGACTTCGGCAGCGTCGACAACGAGGGTACGCGCAAGCCGCGGAAGGCCGCGGAGATGCTTCGGGCCGACGACGCGGTCGACTTCCCGGTCGACGGCGAGATGCAGGCCGACACCGCCGTCGTCGAGGACATGCTCGAAGGCACCTACAGTTTCTCGGACCTGGACGACCCCGCCAACGTCCTCATCTTCCCGAACCTCGAAGCGGGCAACATCGCCTACAAACTCCTCCAGCGCCTCGGCGGTGCGGAGGCCATCGGCCCGATGCTCGTTGGGATGGACAAGCCGGTCCACGTCCTTCAGCGGGGCGACGAGGTCAAGGACATCGTGAATCTGGCCGGTGTCGCGGTCGTTGACGCGCAGTCGAACGGTCAATAAACCGACCCATTTCCGTACGTATAGTCCGCCTTTTGCTCGTCTGACGTCGAAACCTTAAAACGGGCTTCTGCCAAGAAGACGGATATGGTAGAGAAAACCAATCTGGACCGTCGTTCGTACCTGAAAACGGTCGGTGGCGCCGGCGCGGCAGCGGCGTTCGCCGGCTGTCTCGGCGACGGCGGAAACGGAAATGGCGAGGACGGAGCGGAGACTATCACTATCGGTTCGGACATCCCGTACCCGCCGTTCGAGTACCGAACCGAGGAGGGCGAACTCGTCGGCTTCGACGTGGAGATCGCCGAAGCGGTCTTCGCCGGCGAACTCGGCTACGAATACGAGTTTCAGGAGACCAGTTTCGACGGCATCATCCCGTCGCTGAACAACGGTAACTTCCGGGTCATCATGAGCGCGATGACCATCAACGACGAGCGAGCCGAGGAGGTCGACTTCTCGGACCCCTACTTCACGGCCTACCAGACCGTCCTCGTCCTCGACGACGGGAACATCACCTCGAAGGAGGACCTCAAGGGCACGCAGGTCGGCGTCCAGAAGGGGACGACCGGCGAGGCGGCCGCCGAGGGGCTTCAAGAGGAGTTCGACGGCGACCTCACCATCGAGAGCTACGACCAGATTACCGGCGCCTTCGACGCGCTGTTGAACAATCAGGTCGACGCCGTCATCAACGACAACACCGTCAGCGCCGAGTTCGCAAACGAGAACGACGAGGTCGTCTTCCTCGAAGGCGAGGGCGAGGCCGCCGCCCAGGGCGATGACGCGCCGCCGTACCTCACGCTGACCATCGAGGAGTACGGCATCGCCTTCCGACAGGACGACGACGAGTTCCGTCAGGAAGTCAACGACGCGCTGGCAACCATCCGCGAGGACGGCACCTACGACGAAATTTACAACGAGTACTTCGCTGCATAGGCGAATCCGTCTCGGTAGTTTCATCCCTTCGGGACCGATTCGGATAGCATATGGCAGAAGCGCACACCGGCGAGGAGGACGCCGAGAGCGGCGGCGTGCTGATGCGTGATGCACTCGTCAGACGATTCGGTGAAATCGTATCCGGCGGGTTCCTCCTTCTAATCGGCGCCCTCGTGGTATGGATCCTGCAAACACAGGTCAATTACACGCTGCTTACGTCGCCGTTCATCGCCCAACGGTTCGCAGAGGCCTTCGTTCTCGTCCTCCAGATCGTCGTCATCTCGAGTCTCCTCTCGGTGACCCTCGGTGTCATTGTCGGCCTGGGGCGGATCTCCACCTCCGGTATTACTGGACGTATCGCGAAGGGCTACGTCGAGTTCTTCCGCGGGACGCCGCTGCTCTTCCAACTTTTCGTCATCTACTTCGGCATCCCTCGACTGTGGGCGACCGGCCAGTTCCCCTTCGAGAACTGGGCGGTTCCGGCGGCGATTATCGGCCTCACGTTGAACCACGGCGCCTACGTCGGCGAGGCAATTCGCGGCGGCATCGACGCCGTCCCCGACGGACAGATGGAAGCCGCCCGCTCCCTCGGGATGTCGCGAGTGATGGCGCTTCGACACATCGTCCTCCCGCAGGCGTGGCGAAACGCTCTGGCAGCCATCGGCAACGACCAGATTATCCTCGTCAAGGACACCTCGCTTCTGACCGTCATCGCCGTCCCCGAGATCATGAGCGTCTTCCGGAACATCAACAGCAACCAACTGGACCCATGGACGCCGCTGGTGTGGGTCTGTATCCTCTATCTCATGATTACGATGTCGATGAGTCAGGTCGTCAACTCCCTCGAGAAGTACTCCGACTGGGGCTCCGACGGGGGCATTCTCGGGCGGTTGTCGAACCTCTCCCGAACTGTCGGGAGTGGTAACGAATGAGCCACGAACCGCTCGTCGAGTTCGAGGGCGTCGACAAGTACTTCGGCGACACCCATGTGCTGAAAGATATCGACCTTGAAGTCGACGAGCAGGAGGTTGTCGTCGTTATCGGCCCTTCAGGGTCGGGAAAATCGACGCTGCTTCGGTGTACGAACCGCCTCGAGGAAATCCAGAGCGGCGAGATCCGGTTGGACGGTCGGTCGATCACCGACGGTGACGTCAATCAGGTCCGCCAGCAGGTCGGGATGGTCTTCCAGTCGTTCAACCTCTTCCCGCATAAGAACGCCCTCAAAAACGTCTCCATCGGCCCGAACGAGGTCCGCGGTCTCCCCGCGTCGAAGGCCACGCGCCGCGCCGAGGAACTGTTGGACCGCGTCGGTCTCGCCGACCAGATGGATTCCTATCCCCACGAACTCTCCGGCGGCCAACAACAGCGGGTCGCCATCGCCCGTGCGCTGGCGATGGACCCAAAAGTGATGCTGTTCGACGAGGTCACCAGCGCGCTGGACCCCGAACTCGTCGGTGAGGTACTGGACGTCATCGAGGACCTCGCCGAGGAGGGCATGACGATGATGCTCGTCACCCACGAGATGGGCTTCGCCCGCGAAGTCGCCGACCGCATCGTCCTGATGTCGGAAGGCCGTATCGTCGAGGAGGGCGAACCGGAATCCTTCTTCGAGAACCCGCAGACCGAACGCGGCGAGCGGTTCCTCTCCCGATTGCTCTGATCACATAAAGTCCGAGAGGCCGGCCTGCCCGTCGTCGTCTTCGGCTTCCGCGGCGCGTTCTTCGGGTGATTGGTCGTCGCCCGAATCGTCCGTGCTGGCCGTTCCCTCACCGCCCGAAGCGCCGAACTCCGCGAGGGTACCTTCCGTGTCGTCTTCAGTTTCCGATTCGGTCTCCTCGCCATCCTCGCCGTCTGCTTCCGCACCGTCGGTGACACTGGGAGCGAAGGCCCCACCGGAGTGTTCGACGGCTTCTGCTTCGAGTCGCTCCTCGGCGTCCTCGATGATGCCCTGAACCTTGTTGGTTGTCTTGCCAGACCCGGTGATGAAGGAGACGTGTTCGGCATCGAGGTCGTAGCGGGCGACCATCTCGACGGTCAACTCGCGGTTCTTGCAGTGATGGGTCATCACCGCGAGATAGGGCATGATTTCGCGCCGAGCGGTCGCCGTCGAAACGCCCGATTTCGCGGCTATCTGTTCGGCGATGTAATCCCGGGTGGCGTCCCGCGAGGAGCGGTAGGGTGCGCCGCCGTACTGGGTCCAGCCGCCGCGTTTCTGCTGGCGGGCCGAGGCGACGCCGGCGGCGACGTTGTCGGTGGCATAGCGCCAGTAGCTGTAGTTCTGGGTGGCGCGCACGCGGCCGAGCCAGACGTCGGCGTTCGCGAGGTGTTTGTAGGCGTCAGCCAACTCGTCGGCCTCGTAGACCTTCGGCACCTTGTCTTCGATCCACTGCAGGAGGTTATCGGGCGTCTCGTCGACGTCGTAGGCAGTTGTGAGGGCGTCTTCAGCTGATTCCTCCTTGAGGACGGCGTCCAGAAACGAGAAGATGTCGACGGTCTTGTCGCGTTCGCCCTCCGAGCCTTCGGCGCGAATTTCGCCGTTCCGCTCGCGGGACTGCAGGTCCTTGATGGCCCCGCGCAGGTCGCCGCGGTTCTGTTCGGCGATTTTCTTGAGGACTTCCTCGTCGAAGTCGACGTTCTCCTGTCGGCAGATGTCCCGAAGGACGGGGACGATAGACCGCGTCGAGATATCGCGGAACTCGATGTCCTCGCAGGCGCTGCGGAGGCCCGACGACATCTCGTAGTAGTCGTTGGCGATGAGGACGATGGGCTGGGTGGCGTTCTTGACGAGGCGGGTCATCGCGGCGGCGCCGCCGCGGTCCTTGTGCTGGTGGAGGTTGTCGGCCTCGTCGAGGATGATGAGTTGTCGCTGGCTGCCCAGCGTCGTGTTCGAGGCCGCACGGCCCGCGAACCGTTCGATTTCGTCCTTCGTGCGGGCGTCCGAGGCGTTCATCTCCAGAACCGGCCAGTCCATGTCGTTGGCCAGCGCGTGGGCGGCGGAGGTCTTGCCGACCCCCGGTGCGCCGTGGAGAACGACCGCATCGCCGTGGTCGTCCCACGTCTCGGCCCACTCCTTCAGCGCGTCGCGGGCCTTGTTGTTCCCCCGGACCTCCGAGAGGGTCTCCGGGCGGTATTTTTCCGTCCAATCACTCATTGTCGGGGGAAAGAGGGTGGCGGGTAAAGTGGTTGCGGAGGGTCACTCTTCGGCCGCGTCTTTCAGGTCGACTCGTGTGGCGAATCCCTCGTAAGCATCATCGCTGGAGACGATCGTCTCGCCGTCGGATTCGACGAGATGTAGTGCATCGAACGGGGTGAATCCGTGGTCTTCAACGTACGTGGCTGCTGCTACGACGGTATCCACGTCCCCACGCACATCTACGAGTGCAGCGGCATTCGCGACCACCCGCTCAGTGTCTCGGTCCTCCCGATAGGCAACGACAAGGAGTTCGATGAGCGTGAACTGCGACGTCCAGAGGTCGTCGCTATGCGCACGGTACACCTTCTCCGCGGATTCGCCTAACCAGTCGTCATCTTTGATGAGCGCCAAGAGGAAATCCGTCTCCGCATACATTTAGCGGCCAGCCTCGTTCAGCGCCGCCTCTCGTGCTTCCTCCCGGAGTTCATCGGCCGATTTGTCCACGTCATCGAACTCCGCGCGAAGCGCGTCAAGCGGGTCTTCCGCGATTGGAATCAGTTTGACCCCGTCGTGGAGTTCGACGATACGGTACCGGTCGCCGTATCGCTCTCGAACCTCCTTCGGGAGGGTGAGTCGCCCCCGGTCGTCAAGCGTTGCTTCTGACATGGCTACAAAATAGAGTGGGACTAAACAAAAGTTTTCCCCGAATTTAGAAACCCTCCCCAATATAGGATCGATTTCCGCAGTTATTTCACTCTCTACCGCCCGCCAACCGTTCGCCGATATCCCGGAAGTACGGCATCAGGAGGACGTTGGCGAGGCCAGCCAGAATCAGCATATAGCCGAGGACGTAGAAGTTACCACCCTCGACCTGCGGCCATAGCCAGACGCCAAAGGACCCAGTCAGCAGGCCCAGCGAGACGCCCATCCCGCCGCCTTCGATTTTCTCGAAGACGAGGAGGGCGACCGCTAATCCGGCGAGGCCAAAGACGAGAATCTCGTACGGCCGGGAACTGAAGTAGGTGACCAAATACGTGAGCACGCCCGAAACGACGATACCGTAACCGATGCGGCGCAACTGCTTCTGCTGGTGGTCCGACTGGGCGTCCCCCTCGTCATCGCTCATGCCCGGTCCTTCGGAGGGAAGCGATTAGTCCTTGCGTTCGGCCGCGGTGCAATGTGATGCCCGATTCAGGCGTCCCGAAGGTCCTCGACGGCCGTCGACCGGAGGCTTGCGGCCGCCACCTCGTCGGCCCGGCGAACGATTTCTGCTTCCAGCGTTGCCGGTTCGACGTTCGTGCGACTGCTGTGTGAGAGAACGATATGGGCGATGTCGACCGGGAGGTTCGCCCGGGAGACGACCGAGACGCCGTAGTAGGGGTGGCCGAGCAGACGGCCGACGTCGGTACGTTCCATGCCGTCGAACTCGTAGAGTTTCGAGACGTCGTGGACCAGCGCGCCCGCGATGACGGTGTCGATATCGATTTCGAGGTCATCGTTGCGCGCGAGCAGGGATTCCGCGAGGCCCAGCGCACAGGAAGTGACGTCCTGAACGTGGTCGACCAACAGCGCGTCGTCGGCGTCCATGTCGAGGTCGTCCTGTGCGGGCGGCAGCCACGGCACCTCGGGCAACTCCTCGATATCGAGCCCGTTGACACCCGCGGCGCTGGTCCACGCCGAGGCGACGCCGGTTCGAAGCGTGTCGTCCTCGATGGTCTCGATTTCCGGAAAGACGGCTTCGATGTCCATACCCGAGGGTTGGCGCCCGACGGCTAAACGCTGTGGAACTCGCGCGGACGGGCCGACAGGCACGAAACGTTGCGACATCGCCGACTTATATATCGGACCACGCCGTGGCCCTCGGTATGGATATCCCGGTCGCCGTCTGGTATCTCACACTTGCGGCCGGCATCGCCGTCTCGCTCGGAGCTTTGTGGCGGCTCGCTCGTCCCGACGGTCGATGGGGTATGCTGGCCCGCAAACGCCTCGTCATGGGCGTTCCGTGGGGGACGCTCATCGCCGTCCTCGGCGTGGCTGCCTTCTATCTCTTCGCGCAGAACGGCCTCGCCAATCCTCGAAACCCCGTCGTCATCCCGTTTCGGGCGTGGGGGTATCTCTACCCGACCGGGATGCTCACCGCCGGGTTCGCCCACGCCGGTCTGGGCCACGTCACCGGCAACCTCCTCGGGACGCTCGTCTTCGGGTCGCTGGCCGAATACGCCTGGAGTCACTTCCCCCGCAAACGGGGGACGACGACCTTCTCGTCGCTTCGAACCAACCCCTTCGCCCGCATCGCCGCGTGGGTCGTCGCGATCTTCCTCGTCGGCGTCTTCTCGGCGCTGTTCGCTCTCGGGCCGGTCATCGGATTCTCCGGCGTCGTCTTCGCCTTCATCGGCTTCGCCTTGGTGCGGTTCCCGCTGGCAACGGTCGCAGCGACGCTACTGTCGGGAGTCGTCCGCCTCGTGTACAACGCGATTCAATCGCCGACGATTACGCAGACAGCCAGCGAATCCTTCTCCCGACCGTGGTGGGCCAACATCGCGATTCAGGGCCACGCACTCGGCCTCTTCGTCGGCGTCGTTCTCGCCGCCGGCCTCCTCTATCGTCGCGATGTGCGACCAAACCCGAGCCATCTCTGGGTGGCCGCACTCGTCATCGCCGCCGACCGCGGCCTCTGGGCGGTTTACGCCATCGAAGGGTCGGGTCGGTTCACCCTCTATCGGGCGCTCGGAACGGCACTCGTCTTCTTGGTCGCCGCCCTCATCGCCAGCGGCGTGACGGCGACGCCGCGGGCGTTCATCGCCAGTATCGACCTCTCGCGGCGGGAAGCCGCCTACGGCCTCCTGTTGGCAACTGTCTTCGCGCTCGCGCTCATCGCCGTCCCGTTCAACCTCTTCGTCGTCGACGACCCCAGCGCCGGCCTCGACGGCGCCGACCCCGTCGAAGTCGGCGATTACACCGTCTTCTACGCCGAGGACGTCGAGAATCAGTATATCCCGGCGATTCCGTTCCCGGCCGGCAACACCTCCGAGGTCAACGCCAGCGGCGTCATCGTCGTCTCCGAACAGCGCAATATCTGGTGGGAGGAAGTCTCCACGAACCGACTCGTCAGCAGCGGCGAGGCGACGATTCGGCTCGGCGGCCTCACCTGGCACGAGGACGTTCGCGCGACACGAACCGAGTGGACCCTCACCGGCGGTGAATCGACCTATAACGTCCAACTCGGAGTCGCTGACACCGACCGCCCGGTCGTCTTCCGCGACGAGCGAGCGACCGCCGACGCGCGTATCGACGGCCGGAACGTCTCCATCGAACCGGTCGGTGACGGCTTCGACATGGTCGTTACACGCGAGAACGAGACGCTCGGGCGGGTGGCGATCCCGGAAAACGGCACCACTACGACTGTCGGCGGCATGACCGTCGAGCGCGACGAGCGGGACCTCCTTGTCGAGCGCGGCGACACGCGGATTCGCATCGCTCGGCGGTCGCGATAGAACTCCCTCTCAGTCGCTGTTCGCCCACTTCAGCATCCGCTCGTAGAACGGCACTGTCGCAAGCGCCCCTGCATCGCCGACGAGGACGAGCGATTTCTTCGCCCGCGTCAGCGCGACGTTGACGCGGCGGTAATCCTCGAAAATCGGGCTTTCGAGGTCCTCGCTGGCGACGAAGGAGAGGACGATGACCTCCTTGGAGGAGCCCTGAAACCGGTCGACGGTGTCGACGGCAATGTCGGCCGGCACGCGACGAGAGATTTCGGCGACCTGCGCGCGGAAGGGTGC
Organism: Natronomonas halophila; assembly: GCF_013391085.1. Classification (NCBI taxonomy): domain Archaea; kingdom Methanobacteriati; phylum Methanobacteriota; class Halobacteria; order Halobacteriales; family Natronomonadaceae; genus Natronomonas; species Natronomonas halophila. The sequence goes on from NZ_CP058334.1 coordinate 3,179,457, forward strand.
GATGACGCCAATATCTTCGGGGGCGACCCCCACCTCGCGGAACGACTGGACGATTTCGGCGACCCGGTCGGCCTCGATGCGGTTGGTGTTGCCATCGGCGCGTCCGTCGGGGTCGACGAAGGAGACGGGGTTCTGGAGTTCCGGCGGGAGCGCGTCGCTTTCGACGCCCGGCAACTGGTCGAGCCGCTGGGCGGCTACCTCACCGTTTGCGGGGCGCAACTGGCTGTCGTAGAACTCCTCGCTAGAGAACCACTGGACGCGCTGGCTCATCCGATACTGCCGGTCGAGCATGACGCCGGCCTCGGGATACGTCTCGATAAGGCGCTCGAAGAGGGATTCCTGCAGGTCGTTTTCGGCACGCACCACGGGCGGCAGTTGCTCGTGGTCGCCGACCAACACGAACCGGTCGGCGAGGTTCGTCGCGAGGAAGGTACCGGGTTCGGTCAACTGGCCGGCCTCGTCGACGACGGCGACGTCGAAGTGTTGCTCTTTGAGCGCTCGGGAGCCACAGGCCGCGGTGGTCGCGGCGACGACCTGTGCGTCCTGCAGTTCGGCGGCGCGCTCTCGGGGGTCGCCGCTGCGTTCCATCCGGTATTCCTGCATGTCGTCGCGGACCCCCGATTCGGAGCCCCAGCGGACGATGTCCGTGAAACCCTGCTCTTCGAGGGCCTCGATGGCGTTGTCGACCGCCCGGTTGGTGAACGCCGACAGGAGGACGCGCTCGCCGCTCCGAACCAGCGTCCGGACCGTCTGGGCCAGCGTGTACGTTTTGCCCGTCCCCGGCGGGCCGTGGACGAGGGCGAAGTCCTCGGCGTTGACGGCCTTGTTGACAGCCTCGTTCTGGGCGTCGTTGTTGTCGATGTAGGTACGCTCCTCGCCGGAGAACTCGGGGTCGCGCCGGCCGAAGAGGACGTCTTTCCGGTCGGGGTCGCCACGAAGTATCGCGTCGTGGAGGGCGGTCAACTGTCGGTCGACGCCGATTTCGGAGGGGTAGACGTCGAGTCGCCGGAGGTCCAGCGGTTCGTCCGCCACGACGACGACGTCCTCGCCCAACTCCTCGACGGTCGCGAGTTCGGCGGTCCCGTCGATGGGGTCGCCGTCGCTGGCGAGAACGCGGTCGCCCTCACGAATCTTCGAGACAGCATCGGAGGTCCGCTCCGCGCGGAGGCGCCAGCGCCCGCCCGAGACGGCACGCCTGTCGAGCGGTTCGAGGTCGATGAGCGCGCGGTCGTCGTCGGCCCGCTCGGTGGCGGTTTGCTCCCAGAGTTTGCGGTACTCCTTGTGGACCTCGCGGCGTTCCTCCTCGATGGCGCGATAGAAGCGCTCGAAGTAGTCGCGTTCTTCTTGAGGGAGGGGTTCGCCGATTTGGCCGGCCTTCGACTCCTTGTCGAGTCGGCCCGAGACGACCATACAGGTGTCCTGCTCGAAGCAGTACTCGCATTTTGCGTTGGCCTCGTAGCCCGTCGGAACGCTCATATCGTGTTCGGCGGCGGCGATTTCGTTTCGCGTCCGGAGGACGAACTGTAGGAACCCCGACCCGATAGAGAACTCCTTGGCTGGCGAGAGGTCACCGGACTCCTCGTTGCGCTCTAAGGCGGTGTTCTTGGTATAGAGTAGCGTCCCGGTGTCCGGTGCGTCTTCGAGGTTGCCGGCCAGAAGGAGAGCATAGCAGGCGGCCTGCACCTTGTCCTGGAATCGCGGTTCCTTGGTCAGGTTCTTGCCTGTCTTCAGTTCGACGGGCATCCCCCGGCGGACGGCGTCGGCCCGGCCCTTGATGCCGAACTGCTTGGAGATGAGCGTCTGCTCGGAGCGCCACGTGTCGGCGTCGTCGCCGAGGCGCCCCTGCTGGAGCCAGCCCTGAATCGCGGCGGCGTTCTCTCGGATGTCGTCAGCGACCGAGTCAGCCGTCTCACCCAGCAGGCCGATATCGAGAGCGGCCTCTGCGACGCGTTCCTCGATGCTGTCATCGAGGTCTCGCCCTCGGAGCAGGTCGCCGAACACCTCGTGGACGACGGTCCCCTTGATGACCGGGTACTTCAGCGGGATGCCGGTGAGTTTGTTGAGGTAGTACATCCGGGGGCACTGGACCCACGAGCGGATGTCCGTCACGTCGACGAGGAAATCGGGGTCGACCACGACCAGTGAGTCGCCGGTCGTCGAATACTGTATCTCTCCCTTAAACTTGTCTTCCTCGACGTTCGTGACGAGTAACTCCATCCCCTCGGTCAGCAGTTCCGCGGTTTCGGTCCAGTCGCCCCACAGCGTCACCGACACGGGGTCGCGGGCGCCCCGTTCGGGACGGACCGTCACCTCGGCGAGTTCCGAGGTGCCGTAACTCGTCTCGACGGTCCGGGGGTCGCCTGCCTCGACGATGGGGCCGCGAAGGTTCACACACGCACCAACGCGCTCGGCGGAAAAACGCTATCGGTCGGTCGATGCTTTTGCGCTTATGAGAACATCGTCTCAAGAGCCCCCTTAGCGGTTTCCAGGTCGAGAGTGTCGGACCCATAGAAGACGGACAGTGGGAACTCGGTGTCGTTGTCGTACTCTGCCTGCCAGTAGCGAGCTAATTCCGTGAAGGTGTCCGCCCGGACCAACCTGATGTCGATGCCACCGACCTGTGTCTCTAGCTGATTCGCCCGTTGTTCTGCTGATTTCGCGAACTCAGGAGCGATGATAAAGAACCACTCGACGTCATGTTGCTGGTTTTTCGTATCGATGTAGTCCTTTATTTTGGCCCTGGTATCTGCGTCGAGCTTGAACTTTCCCGAACGTCGCTTGTTATCCCAGAGGAGCCATTTCCCGTCTTGTTCGATTTGCCCATCAGCAACATTTCCGCCGCCGGTTTGGCCCAGTAATTCGGTCCCAGAGAGATTGAACACGTCCTCGAAAATCTCGGCCGTTGCGCGTTCGAAGAGTATCTCCAACTTCTTCGATTTGTCCGGTTCATCGACTATCGTCTGGAGCTGTGGAGGTATCTTCTCGATTTTACCGTCTGCGATATCCTCGAAGCACTGCAGATAGAGCTCTGATTCCGGTTCACCCTCTTCGACGCTCTTCTGTGCCCGTTCGAAGTATTCGATAGTCTTCTCAATCATCTCGTTCCGCCGTCGCTTGTGTGCATCGATGCCGTACTCGTCGACGATATCTTTTAAGTCGTCTTTCGTGAGCGTCTCGTCCAACAAATCACTCGGATAAACGCCTGCTTCGACGAGACTTTTCCGGCGCCTATCGTTCCGCCCTCCCGTTTTCGTGTTGATATCGAAGGTTTCGCGGGCCTCGATAAGCCTCGATTGACTGTCGAACTGGTCGAGGCTCTCTAACATCGTCCGGAAGTTCTCGTCGGCTATCTCGTAGCTGACCCACTCTTGGATTATATCGTCGTAGTCCTCCGGGATGCCGACGATATTCTGCCCGTCCTCGATAACCTCGTAGACGAGGGCTTGTTCCTGTAACGACCAGAGGCCTTTTTCAATCGTATCGAGAGCGTGTTCGGGCTTTTCGGAGCGAGAAACCTTCGGGAAGCGGTTGATAGTCGAGAGGCGCTTGAACATATCCCGCCACGTGTAGTGCTCGTGCTTCCATTGCTGCTGCTCGTTGTACAGTTCCGTGTATCTGTATATCAGGTGTAGTTCCGAATCGTCAACATCTGAGCCGTGATTGACGGCTGCCTTCGAGAGGTGAAAGAGCGTATCGTCGTCGGAAAACTCGGAATCCGAACCCTCCGCGATGATCTCTCTTTGCCATTCCTGAACCGTTTCCAGCAACGAGTCCTTCGGCATCGAGTATCCGGACTCCCTGATAAGCGTCCGAAGAATTCCGTACCGAATGACCAACGCTTGGTACGGTGAGTTGTTTATCGACCCCAGACGTGGAGGCGTGAAATCCGTAAGTTCAGTCCGGACCCGGTTCTCATCGGCTAATGCAGGAGCATACGTCTCAAGATATTTTTCTCGGTCGTCGAACCCCTCGTGCTTGAACGATTCTGGGTCGAAATCATTGGTTTTCGTCTTCGTTGAGTCCTTCAAGAAGCGTTTCTCTTCGTATGAATTCCACTCTTGATCAACTAAATCAGAGAGTTGCATGCTAACTAGGTGCAACCTCCGCTTGCGGCTATTATAAAATTACACAATGGTTTAAAAATAGTAACGTATCTTCAGGGATGCTTTCGCTACATGGAATAAAGGTCCGAAGCCGATACCTTCTTTCCTGACTAATGCCCAACCACAGGTATGCGCGTCCGTGACTGGGAGGATATCCTCGAAGACGTGGTCGAGTCGAATGCGGAGCCCAGCGGCTGGCGTGCCGTCGCCGGTGACCGCCGCGGCGGCGTGGGCGAGGACCTCTTCGTCGGCCATCCCTCCGTCGGGGTCTACCAACTGAAGACCTACGCCAAGAACCCCTTCGAGGTACAGGGCGTCGGCGCTCAGGTCGCCCGAAAGGTCGACGACGAACTCGACCCGCTGTTTCCGGGCAAGGACAGCGGCGGCCGCTTCGGCGTCAATCAGGGCTTCGGTGACGAAGACGAGGCCAAAGAGCGGGCGAAGGAACTCGAAACCGTCCTCGAAACCCACGCCGACGCGCCGACGACGGGCGATGCGCTCTTCGAGGACGTAATGGATGCCCTCGATAGCCCCGCCTTCGGGCCGATGGAGTACGATATGTACGACCGACCCGACGAACTCGACGACCTTTCGGAGACTTTCGAGGAGGCCGAGGACCTGCTCTCGAAGGAACTGGACGACCTTATCGAGGAATCCGACGTAGGCCGCGGGTTCCAGTAAGCGGCCCCCGAACCGACACCGCGACTTATCACCCTCGTCCGCCTACGAGGAGCCATGACCGTCGACGCCGTGCTGTTCGACCTCGACAACACGCTGTATCCGTACGCCCCGTGTAACGAGGCGGGCAAGCAGGGCGCCCTCGAGGCCGCCCGCGAACGCGGCTACGACCTCGACAGGGAGGCGTTCGAGGACCTCTACCAGCGGGGTCGACGCGAGACGAAACTGGATACGGCAGGTGCGGCCGCCGCCCACAGTCGAACGCTCTATTTCAAACACGCGCTCCGCGCACACGTGGGCCGACCGGTCCCCGAGGATGCGCTGGCGCTCGGGGAGGCGTTCTGGTCGGCGTACATCGACGCCATCGAACCCTTTTCCGGGCTTGAGGAGACCATTGCCGAACTCGCCGACGCCGGCGTAGCCGTCGGCATTACGACCGACCTGACTACTCGACTTCAGTTGCGGAAACTACAGGTGCTGGGCATCGACGACCGGGTCGACGCCGTGGTCACGTCCGAGGAGGCCGGCCGCGAGAAGCCAGGCTCGGTACTGTTCACGCTGCCGTTGGCGCGTCTGAACTGCCGGCCGACGGACGCGGTGATGGTCGGCGACGACCCCCCGAAGGATATCGCAGGCGGGAACGCAGTGGGGCTGGAGACCGTCCTGTTCAATGGCGAGGTCGCCCCCGAGGCGCCCCCCGAACATCACCCGGACCACGAGGTCGAATCGCTGGGGGAGGTTCTGGAGGTGGCGCTGTGAACCTCGCCGCCGAGCGGCGGGCCATCGTCGAACACGCGCCGCGACTCGCGGCGCTGACGCCCGGACGGACCGGCAACTGCAGCGTCCGCTCGGGCGACGCGTTCGCGGTGACGCCGACCGGCGTTCCCTACGACTCCTTCGACGCCGAGGACGTGCCCCTCGTGGGCGTCGACGGCGAACGACGCGGCGGCGGGATGAAGCCGAGCAGCGAGGTCCCGATGCACGCCGCCATCTACCGACGGGAGGACGTCGGGGCCATCGTCCACACCCACTCACCGTGGACGACGTCGTTGGCTATCGCCGGCGAGGACCTGCCGCCGATTCACTACATGATCGTCGCGGTGGGCAAGCGCGTCCCTATCGCGGAGTACGCCCGCTACGGCACGGCCGAACTGGCCGAAAACGTCGTCGAAGCGATGCGGGCGGCCGAGGCCAGCGCGGCGATACTCCGAAGTCACGGGTTGGTCGTCACCGGCCCCGACCTGCCGACGGCTATCGAGAACACCGTCCACGTCGAGAGCCTCGCCCGGATGTACCTGACTGCACGCGGGGCGGGCTTCGAACCGACCGAACTCACGGACGAAGAGTTGGAGGCGGTCCTCGAAGCGTTCGAGGACTACGGGCAGTAGCGGCGTCGGCGCTGTTCGGGAACGCGTGGACGGAAATAATCGAGAGAAGGAGAGGACCACTCTCCGAGCGCACTATCGGGTCGGACCGGCCGTTGGCAGCGACCGACCCGGGGCCGACACGGCGTCGGCCCGCCGGGTTAGTCCTCCTCGACCTTGGTGTAGCTTCTGTAGCTCATCACCGACCCGTCGACGATGACCGTATCCATGCCGTGTTGCTGTTCGTGCGGCGGGTCGTCGCCGATGGCTTCCGTTTCCGCTTCACCGTAATCGTATGGGGTATGGTCTGTGTCAACCATACTCGTGGGTCAGCGCTCCTTGCATATAAAACCTCGTCAGACAACAGTTCGAAAACCGGTGAAAACGGACTGCAGAGCGCCCGAACGTCAAATATTGCGGACTAGAGAGTAACGAATCGGAAACACATAAATCTGGTCCCCACCCGAGCGCCTCGGTACGACGGGCAACGCGGGGCCCGCGTGAGACCAAGGTTCATTTCCCTGCCAGCGTTTGGGCCCGTATGGTCGTTTCTCCGTCGGTTTCGGAACTGTTATCCAAGTATACGGCTCTTCTCGGGCAACTCGGCGAATTCGTCCTCGTGACGCTCATCGTGTACGTTTTCGGTCGGCTGGTGGTCCAACCGCTCGTCAGTTGGGGGTTCGCGCGATGGAACCTGGAGCCGACGCTGGAGCGAACGATAGAGAAGTTCCTCGGGGCGGGTATCGTCGTCGGCGCGGTCGTCGTCGGGGCGTGGGCGGCGGGGTTCGGCGGCCTCCTCGGCGGGTCGGCACTTATCTTCGCGGCCCTGACGCTTGCGGTCGGCTTTGCAGCACAGGACGTTCTCTCGAACTTCGTTGCAGGCGTATTCATCGTGCAAGACCCGAACTTCAACATCGACGACTGGATAGAGTGGGACGGCAGGGCGGGATTTATCAGTGATATCGGCTTTCGCGTGACCCGCATCCGGACGTTCGACAACGAGACGGTCACCGTGCCGAATACCGAACTGGCGACGACGCCGGTGACGAACCGGATGAGCAACGAGATGCTTCGTATCTCGTATACGGTCGGCATCGGCTATACGGACGACATCGACGCCGCCACGCGAGTCCTGCTGGACGTCGCTGACGAGCACGACGTGATTCTCGACGACCCGGAGCCGACCGTTCGGGTCGCCGACCTCGCGGACACGGCGATTCTCCTGCAATCGCGGTTCTGGATTGCCGACCCCGACCGCGAGGACTTCTCGGAGACGCGCTCCGAGTACATCCAGACCGTCACCGAGCGGTTCCGGGCCGCCGACGTCGACCTCAGCACGACCAGCCAACACGAACTGGCCGGCGAACTCACGGTCCACGAAGCCCCGCCCGAACCGTAGGCGTGTAGCCACCTTCGGACATCGCCCCCGCCAGCGAGCCATGACGACGCCGGTGCCTCACGGCTTGCCGCCACGAACCTAGTGGCTGGCGGCGCCGACAGAAGACATATGATTCGTAGAACCGGTCATCAAGATATGGTTCGTTCATCCCTCCGGGTCGCCCTCTGTGTAGTCCTCGGGGTCTTCGCAGGGAGCCTCCTCGGCCCCCTGTTCGTTCCTGACCCGACGGGCGTGCTCGCGGCCGTCATCACGGTCGGCGTCTCGGCCGTCATTAGTGTGGTTCTCTACCGTTCCGCTTGGCTACGGGGACAAGGCGCGGACGCGTAGTGGTCTTCCACCAGCCGAATCAATCCCTCAGACGAGCACGGTCTCCAACTCCGCCAGCGAGTCGATGACGTAATCGGGCTGTATATCGCGTTCCGCGACGTCGGCGTCGGTCGCCACGCCGGTTCGAACCAGTACCGTCGTCATGCCCGCCCGCTCGCCGAGGGCCATGTCCGTGTTGAGACGGTCGCCGACGACGAGACACCGCTTGGGGTCGACGCCGAGCGAATCGAGTACCGCCTGTTGGGCCTCCGCCGAGGGTTTGCCGAGTATCTTTTCGGGCGTTCGCTCGACGATGCCGCCGACGGCGTTGATGATGGCGCCGGACCCGGGAACCATCCCCTCGGCGGCCGGTACCAGCAGGTCGGGGTCGGTCCCGTAGAAGGCGGCCCCCGCCTCCAGTGCGCGATAGCCCGCCAGCATGTCCCCGTAATCGAACTCGATGTCGTAGGAAGCGACCAGTACGTCGGCCGTCGTCGCGTCCGAAACCGTCGAGAGGCCGGCGGCTTCGAACTGTTCGACCAGTCCCTCGGACCCGATGACGAAAATCCGGTCGTCGGCGTGTTCGTCCGCGAGGAACCGCGTCGTCACCGTGCCCGCGGACAGGACCTCCGATTCGTCGACGTCGACGCCGAGTCCTTCGAGCCGTTCGGCGTAGGCGGCCCGGGATTTCGTCGGGTTGTTCGAGAAAAACAGGAGGTCGACCCCGTCGGCCCGGAGCCGTTCGATGGCCGCCGCGGCGCCGGGCAGCAACTCGTCGCCGCGGTAGACCGTTCCGTCGAGGTCGAGCACTGCGGCCTCGTAGTCCATACGCCGGATAGGGCGGCGACTGATAAGTGGCTATTCGTCGGCGAAGACGAGTTCGTCGATGACGCGCCGCTCCTTTTCGTCGTCATCGTCCTCGTATTTATAAAGGGTGTCCTCCTCCTCGTCGGTGGTTCCGTTGTGCGACCCGTCACACAGCGGCTTGGTATCGGAGAGGCCGCACCGACAGATGAACACCTTGCCGTCGTCACCGAGGTCGTCCTCGTCCAGTACGTCCGGGCCGTTCGCGTCGTGGCGGACTTCGCGTGCCATACCGTCTCAATCGGTGGCGGTCGGAAAAAGCGTACGGCGGTCAGGAGTCGTCGGCTTCGTCGAACCACGTCGGCCGTTCGACGGTCGTCGAGCCGACTTCGCCGACCGACATCCGGGCGGTCACGTCGTTGTCCGCCTCGACGACGAACATGGCCGCGCGAACCGCGCCCTCGCTGTCGACGACGATACTCACGTCGAAGCGGTCGAGGCGGTCCTCATCGACTTCGGTACCGAGGATGGCCTGAGGGTCGGTGACCTCGGCGCTCGTGTATCGGTAGTAGGTTCCGTTGTCGGTCTCGAAGACCTCGGCGTCGTTGTACTCGACGCTTCCCAGAAGCGGACCGATGAACTGGACGCCCGAGAACTCCTCCATGTTGTACTGCCGGTCCGAGGAGTTGTACCGGGTGTCGTCGCCGGTTTCGTCGCGAACGTAGACGCGGTCGTCCTCGTAGTAGAACGCCTGTGCGCCCTGACTCGTGTCACGGACGACGTAGGCGACCTCACCCTCGTTGTCGACGATGGTGTTGTAGGTAAACGAGGTGTTGCCCTGTGCGGTTTCCAGCCGGCTCTGGTAAGTAAAGAGGTAGTTGGGATAGTTGAGCAGGGCGTCCACATGGGCGGCCGTTGCGGTTCCGGCGTCACTGACGCCGCTGGCGTTGTAGCCCGGCGGGTAGGAAGCGTCTTCGGGGCCGTCACCGCCCTCGCCGCCCGGATTGGCACCGGGAACCGACTCGGCGGGCGTCGGCGTCACAGTGGGCGTTGCGGTCCCCGAATCGGGTGTCGGAGTTCCCCCGGGGTCGTCCCAGACGGGGAGTGCTGAACAACCTGCTAGCGGCAGAAAGACGGCGACAACAAGAGTCAGGGCGACTCGGCGGTCCATGGCGACCCGTACCACCGAGGCGATAAAAACGCTATGACCGAATCAGGAATCGCCGGTCTGGTCGGCCCACTCAGGCCGTTCCACCGTCGTGTCCCCGAGGTTCGTGAGTTCGAACTCCATCGTCGCCGAGCGCTCCTCGCCGTCGACCATGTAGGCGAGTTCGTAGGTCGCGCTGTGGATGACCCCGTCGGAGTCGACGACGAAGGTAGCCTGGAAGTCAGAGACGCTATCGGGGTCGTTGACGCCGAGCACGCCGTTGGCGTTGTCGATGTCGGTCGTCTGGTAAACGACGACCGGAACCCCGTTCCGTCGGTCGACGGTCGCGTTGTAATCGGTCGCGTTCAGGAGAAGCGGTTCGACGGCCTCCGAGGCCGTCAACTGTTCGGGCGGGAACGTCTCGTTTTCGACGCTGACGTTGCCCTGCTCGCCCTCGTATTCGGCCAGCGAGTAGCGTTTATCGTTCTCGTAGTAGTTGTTGATAGTCGCGTTGACCCGCGGGGATGCGACTTCGGCGTGCTGGTAGGCCTGCTCGGCCTCGAAGTCCACGCGGTATTCCACGTCGACGTCGGTTTCGCCCTCGCCGGTCGTGACGACGTAGCCGTAGTCGGCGGTGTAGTTGTCCTGTGTCTGCACCGCGGCGGTGTACGTTTCGAGGGCCGTCTCCCCGTCAGTTACACCTTCGGCGCCGAAGCCATCGGCGTGCTCGAACGCCGAGGGGTCCTCGGGGAGTTCCTCCGTCGGTGTCCCGTCTCCGCCCCCGTTGCCGACGAGGCCGGAACACCCCGACAGCAGAACGAAAGCGGCCAGTACGACAGTCAGCGTCGCGCGTGATACCATATCGGTCGTGGTGTCGAACGGGGCTTAAGCGTGGTGGCCCGCAGTCGGTCGAAATCAGTCGTCTGCCGCCAGTTCCGACGGGTCCGCGGCGATGGCTTCGAGCCGTTCGCGGCGACGCTCCTCCCGGCGACGAGCCAGCGCGGCCTGCAGGCGGTCGGCGACCGATTCCCGAATGTCCTGTGCCGTCTCCGCGTCGATGTCCAGCGCCCGCGGTTGCCCGCTCGTCAGGCCGCTACTGCCGGCGGTATCGACCACGAGCGTCGCCAGTCGACGGCGCCGCTGGAACACCGATTGGGAATCGAGGACGGTCTGGACGCGATAGTAGGGGACGACCGTTATCGTGCGCGTCCAGAAACCCTCCCGGAGGACGATGTATTCGTCCTGAAGGTCGTAGCCGAGATTCACCCACTTGAGGTGGGCGGCGACCGGGACGACCGCGAACAGTCCGGCCGTCGCGTACCACGCGAACGTGATGTCCGTCATCCGATTGACGGCGTAGGCGATGGCGACGACGACGGCGACGACGATGGCGTATCGGGCGACGTAGCGCTCGCGGGCGCGCTTGGGCGGGCGTTCGAAATCGAGGTCAGCGAAGGCTTCGACCGACTGGGCGAGCGACAGGACGCGCGTCCGGTCCGCGAGCGGAATCGCCGACTGTGACCCGGCGTCGCCGGGTGCATACCCCGCCGTCTCGACGGCCAGCGAGGCGTATCCAAGCCGACGGGCGATGACGTTCTCCGAAACCGAGAGCGTCTGGACCTTCTCCAGCGGGATACTACCGCTGAACCGCTGGAGCAGGCCGCGTTCGTAGAGGAGTTCGTCGCCTCGGCGGGCAAGCCGGAAGTCGTAGTAGTTCGCCACCGCGAGCAGGCCGCTGATTGCCGCCGTCACGGCGACGATGGCGACGGCCACGAGCGGCGCCGTCGTCGCCAGCGCAATCAGAGGGTCCTGAAACGGGTCACCGAACCGGCGCTGGACCGGCGGGAAGACGACCGGCAGAATCACCGTCACGAAGCCGAGCAACCGCAGGTCGACGCCGACGAGGCCGAGCAAGCCGAGTTCCTTCGGCGTGATGGCGAACAGTTCCTCCTCGGTCGTCGATTCGGGCGATTCCTCACCCTCCGTCTCACCGCGTTTCAGCCGCGCGATTTCGGACTGAAGCCGCTCGGCTTCCTCGGTGCTGACGTATCGGAGCGACGCCTCCGTCGAGGAGCCACCGGCCGTTTCGAGGTCGATACGCGACAGTCCGAGCAGGCGCTGGACGACGTTCCGACTGATGTCGACGTTCTGAATCCGTCGAATCGGGATTTCGCGCTGGCGACGGGAGACGACGCCCGAGGCGATATCCAGCGTGTCCTCGGTGAGTTCGTAGTCGAACCGCTGGTAGTAGACCAGTTGGTAGGCCGTCGCGACGACGAACCACGCGACGACGAGCAGGCCGATTCCGGTGGGGCCGCTGATGCCCGACGTGCCGACGAAGGCGATGACGAGCACCCACGCTAACCGAACGACCGATTCGCCGGCCCGATACGGAATCGAAAGCGGGTTCAGCTTCATTAGACGGCGTCTTCGCCCTCCGCGGCGATGGCGAGCTGTTTCAATCGTGTCTGGAGGTCCTCGGCCCGCTCCGGTGTCAGTCCGGGAATCGAGACGTCAGCGCCCCGGGAGCCGGCGGTGTAGACGACCGTCGTCGCCAGCCCGAAGGCGCGTTCTGTCGGTCCACGGCGCACGTCGACGTGCTGGATGCGGACGTAGGGTGCGACCGTCGAGACACGCGTGACGACGCCGCGTTGCAGGAGCAGCGAATCAGTCCGAAGCTGGTAGGACCAGATTCGATACCGGAGGACGGCGAAGACGACGCTCAACAGGAAGACGACGACGGCGACTGCGGCACCGACCCAGGGGCCGCCGACCGGTGCGAAGAGGAACGCGACGGCGGCGATAAGCCCGAGAACGACCGACGAGATTGCGCCTTGCAGCACCCAGACGGCCTGTATCGACGGTTCGAGCGTCCGTTCGTCACCGATGAGTTCCTCGATATCCGGTACGGACTCTCCCGGTGACGGCCGGTCGTCGCCAGCGGGGGTGACCGCCGGCTGTAGCGCCTCCTCGAAGGGACTCGCGTCCGGCCCGCCGTCGTCACGTTCGTCCATTACCGGCGATTATGCCCCGGCCGTATTTAGTAGGTCATGTCCATCGGTCGGGTTGCTGTGGGCGGCGGCACGCACCTATCGGCGTCGGATGCGGCCGGCGGTCACGTCGATGGGTGCCGCGAAGTGGAGAATCGGGTCGTCGTCGGGATGGTCGAAGCCGTTTGCGCCGAAGAGGGTGTTTTCCTCGATATCAGCCGTCGCTTCGGCCAGCGACCACGGTTCGTGGTTGATGTCGCCGTAGTATATCCGGCCGCTGTCGCTGGTCGTATAAAAGCGGTAGCGCTCGGTGAGGAACTCGGCGCGGGAGCCTTCCTCCGGCGTGGTGAACTCGCCGTCGGGGCCGTAGCGGGCGTCGAACCGAACTGTGGACGCACTCGGAGAGCGGCGTCGGCTCCGAAAGGTCACCTCGCGGTCGGTCCCTTCGCCGGTCGTATCGATGTCCATCTCGGCGCGGTAGTACGGGAGACGGAACAGGGTTTGAGCGAGTTTGACGCCGATACGGTCGTCGGCGTCGAGATTGAAGAAGTAGACGCCGGGCGTCCCGTCGACGGTGACGTAGGTCCGGAGGTTGAGTTCGCCGAACTGCAGGCCGAGCGGCGCCCCGCGCAGGCGGATATCGTCCATGACGAAGGGGACGACGCCGAGGTAGGCGTCGCCGTCGTGGGTGTCGACCGACACGCCGTCCGGGAGTTGCGCGGCGACCGTCGCGGGAGCGACCGGCCAGTGGGCGAACAGCAGGTCGCGCCATCGCATCGAGAGCAATGTCCGCATACCTCACGCAAGGACGGGAAGGGGTTTCGGCCTACCGATTCCGGTGGCTTACGAGCGGTTCTGGTGGCTGCCCAGAATTTTTGCTGTCGGCCGTCGAACGCACGCGTATGGAGTTCCGGGTGGTACAGGGAGACATCGCGGCACAGTCGGCGGACGCGCTGGTCAACGCCGCCGGGACCAGTCTCCAGATGGGATCCGGTGTCGCTGGCGCGCTCAGACGCGCCGCCGGCCGGGGACTCAACGAGGAAGCGGTCTCGAAGGGGCCGGTCGACCTCGGCGAGGTGGCGGTGACCGACGCCTACGACCTCGATGCCGATTACGTGATTCACGCCGCGGCGATGCCCCACTATGGCGACGGGCAGGCGACCGCCGAGAGCATCCGTGACGCGACGCGGAACACCCTGGAGACGGCCGACGAACTGGGCTGTGAATCGCTGGTGATTCCCGCTCTCGGCTGTGGCGTCGCGGGGTTCGACATCGAGGACGGTGCCCGTATCATCGCCGAGACGATTGCGGAATACGACCCCGAAACGCTGTCCGACGTTCGGTGTATCGCCTACAGCGATGACGAATACGCAACGGTCGACAGGGTCACCGGGACCGTCCGCAGCAGCGAGTAGGCTGCCCCGTGACGGCGGTGTATTTAATCACCCGGCGTATCGCGGCATCACCCACAGGTAGGTCCGGCAAGTAGCCACGCCCATGCGACGGAGTCTCTCGTATCTGTTGGCCGTCATCAGCCTTTTCGGCCTGCTCGGGGCTGGAGTCGGACTGGCCGCGAACTTCACTATCAGTTTCTTCATCGAACAGTTCGTCCAACCGGGGACCGACCCGCTGGATAGCACCCAGATCGGCATCATGCTTCTCGTCGCGATTTTCGTCGCCTATACGGCTGGCCCAATCGTCGCCGGCATCGCCGGCGCGTGGGTCGGACGGAACCTCCCCGAGCGGGAAGCGCTCGCGGGTATCATCGCCGGTACCGGCGGGTTCGCCGGGTTCTACGTCTTCATCGGACTGGCGCTGCTGTTTACCTTCTCCGTCCTCGCGGAGTTCAGCGCGCCCGGCGGAGGCGGTGGCGGTGGGGGCGGCCCCCTCGACCCGTCGGGACTGGTGACGTTGATGGTACAGGTGAGCCTCCTGACCGGACTCGTCGGCTTCGGGACGGCGTATCTGACCAGTAGAATCGATTAGTGGGCGATTTCGGAGAGCATCCGTGCCTCGATTTTGCGGAGGTGCTCCCCGACGGTCGTCGTCGAGAGGTCGAGTTCGTCGGCGATGTCCTGATGGGTCGCCCGCCGGGGCACCTCGTAGTAGCCGAGGTCGGCGGCCGTGTTCAGAATCTCGCGCTGGCGGTCGGTCAGAAGCGAGGAGAGTTCCCGGAGTTCGGGGTCGTAATCGGAGAGTTGTTCGAGTTCGACCCGGATGCCCTCTGGGACGTCCTCGATGGCGCGGCGTACGGTCTCTTCTTGACCGATGAGTGCGACGCGGAAGCCGCCTTCGGGGCCGTATTCGATGGGGGTATCGAGGACGAACTCGTGTTGCTGGGTGAGACTGAGCAGGCCGGAGGCGATCCGTGTCGGTTCGGCGTGAATGTAGGCCTGCAGGCCGTCGCGGACCGAGGAGACGTTATAGGAGATGACGGCGGGGTGGTCCTCCAGGATTTCGAGGAGGGCGTCGTTGTCGCCCCGAAGTTGGGTCAGGAGAACGACGGTTCCGTCGTTCAGGCGGTTGATGTGGAGAATCGCCTCCCGTGTCAGCGATGGCTCCTGCTGTATCTCTCCGCTGACGGGGTCGATGTCACCCTCCGTGGGGATGAGGGAGACTTTGACGTACCGCATCGTGACCCACGGTTGGCATCCCCGGTATATATGTCCCCTGCTCGCGCCGTCAAGAAGGGCCCGGAGATAGACGGCAGCAGGCGTAACCGAACCAACCCAGTATGCGACTGTAAACCGATGGCTCCGTCCAACGCTGTTGGCTGTATGTTCGCGGCGCTGCTGGTGGTCGCGGCCGCTGCAGGCGCCGCACCGCTTTTCGCCGAGCCGGCGACGGCGAGCCACGAGCCCGAGGCGTCGAACTTCACCGTCGAGCCGATGAACCGGTCGCCGGGTGCGACGGACGTGAAATACGGGTTGACCGTCGTCGCACAGGCCGGTACCGACCTCCAGACGCTCGAAAAGGTCACCGCGGTCTATGAGGAAGGCAGTTGGGCGCAGTGTGGGTCCTCGGACGGCGAAACACTCGGCATCGACCGGGGAAGCACCTACGACGGCTACGAAACCGACGAGAGCGTCAAGAACAACATCAAACGCTTCAGTGCCGGCGAGGATTCCTTCGAACTGGTGTTCAACGGCGAAAGCGACTTCGGCGCGTCGACGAACTTCAACGACGGCGACGAGTTCGTCTCGGTCGCGAACTGTCTCGACAACCCCGACGAACCGGGCTGGTATCAGATAAAGGGGACCACGACGGGCGTGACCGCCGACGGCGAACGCGTCACGTTCGGCAGCGAGTCCCATTACTTCTGGATCGGGGACTTCGAAAACGAACAGGAGGCCCGCGCGGAACTCGGCCCGCCGCCGTCGGAACCACAGGCGACGGCGACACCGACACCCGAACCGACGGCCGAACCGTCCTCCGGCGATGGTTCGGATACCGAATCCGAGGGCGAACCCGCCGGCACGAACGAAGTAACGTCGACACCAACTGCCACGGCCACTGCGACGCCGACGCCGGCGACCGCCCCCGAAACGCCGACCGCGGAACCGACGGCGACACCGACGCCGCCCCAGTGGGAGGGACAGGTCGTCCAGTCGCCGACGCCGGGTGACGGCCCCGGATTCGGGCCGGCCGTTGCAGTACTGTCCCTGCTGGCTACCGCGCTACTGGTCCGTCGCCGATAGGTGACAACCGGATTCCGGCAAGGACCCGCTATTCGTGGCCGGAGACCGGGACCGGTTCGTACGGCTCTTCGAGATACTTGATATCGCTCGCCGAGAGGCTGATGTCCAGCGCTTCGACGGCGTCTTCGAGGTGTTCGATTTTCGAGGCGCCGATGATGGGCGCGTCGACCCAGTCCTTGTGGAGGACCCACGAAAGCGCGAGTTGGGCCATCGAGACGCCCTTGTCGGCGGCGAGTTGCTGAACGCGTTCGTTGATTTCCTTGCCGCCGTTGTCGGCGTAGGGGTGTGCCTGCGCGTAGTCGTCGGTTTCGGCGCGCTTCGTCGACATGTACTCCTCGTGGGGACGCGTCAGGTAGCCGCGGGCCATCGGACTCCACGGGATGACGCCGAGGTCTTCCTTCTCGCACAGGGGCATGACCTCGCGTTCCTCCTCGCGGTAGGCGAGGTTGAAGTGGTTCTGCATCGTCGCGAACCGTTCGAGGCCGAGTTGGTCGCTGGTGTTGAGGGCCTCGGCCAACTGGTGGGCCCACATCGAGGAGGCGCCGATGTGTCGGACCTTCCCGCGGCGGACGGCGTCGTCGAAGGCCCGAAGCGTTTGGTCGATTGGCGTATCGTAATCCCAGCGGTGGGTCTGATAGAGGTCGATGGTGTCCATGCCGAGGCGGTCCAGCGAGGCATCGAGTTCCTGCTCGATGGTCTTCCGTGAGAGGCCGCCGGAGTTCGGGTCGTCGTCGCGCATCGGGAAGAACACCTTCGTCGCGACGACGCTTTCCTCGCGGTGGCCTTCGAGGGCATCCCCGAGAATGCGTTCGCTTTCGCCCCGCGAGTACATGTTCGCGGTGTCGAAGAAGTTGATGCCGAGGTCACGGGCGCGCTCGACGAGTTCGTGGCCGAACTCCTCGCCGTTGACCCACTCGCGCCAGTCGGGGTCCCCGAAACTCATACAGCCGAGACAGAGGCGTGAGACTTCGATGCCGGTCGACCCGAGGGTGGTATACTCCATAGCGGCCCCTCACGCCCTCGGGGCAAAAACCTAGTCGAGTCGGCGGGGACTGCGGCTACTGGGTGCTGGCTTCGAGGCGGAAGTCACCGACGGAATGGAGGTCCTCACCGAGCCCCTCGCCGACACAGTCCTCGTTCGGGCAGACGTAATGCCAGCCGTCGCGGGTCGCGCGGCGCTCCTCGAACTGCTCGCCGCAGCGCTCGCAGATGAGGGCTTCCGCCGAGCAGGTATCCCGGTGGAGCTCGTATTTGAGTTTGCTGGTGAACGTGCGCTTGCAGTTCCGGCACGTGTGGGTCATACTCGGAACTCTCGTGCCATCGGTAATAGAAGTGCCCCTTCGTTCGTCAGGCGTCGAGACGGCTGAAAAACGCTCTTTAGATGATTTCAGCGGTTCCTTTGGATTGGTTCGTCACCCCGTTTGTCGGGAATCACGTACTTAAACGAATCCGCTGGCACCCGATGCGGAAAACCGGCCAGCGAGCAGGTCGGTGCGTGAATATTTATTCAAGGACGACCTAAGGTAGGTATGTCGAACGTACCTCAGCAGGTCGAGTCGACCTGCCCCGTCGTCGAATCGATGGAGCAAATCGGCTCGAAATGGCGGTTGCTCGTGCTTCACGACCTCCAGGACGGCGAAAAGCGATTCAACGAACTGAAACGGTCGACGGACGCCAACTCCCGGACGCTCTCCCGCGTGCTCGATGACCTGCAGGACGCCGGCTTCGTCGAGCGCCGCCTCGAAGAGGACGCCCCCGTCGCGACCTACTACTCGCTAACCGACAAGGGTCGCTCGCTGTGTCCCGTCTTCGACGAAATCGAGGAGTGGGCCGACGAGTGGCTCGAAACGGTCTAATCCTCGAACACGCGACTGTTGTTCTGTAGGTCCGTGATATCGCCAGCGAGGGCTTCGATCTGCTCCGGGAAGAGCGCCATCTGTATCTCGTTTCCTTCTCCGTCCTCGGCGACGACCTTGACTCGCTTATCCCCGAACTCGCGGGCTTCGACCGACTCGACGTCGAAGAGTTTCGCCGTCACTTCCTTCGTCGTCGGGCCGACGTTCTTGATGCTGCCGTCTTTGAATTCGACCATGAAATCCGAGAGGTTCAGATTGAGCATACGCTACATTCCGGTCGGTAGCGCTTAACGGTAGGTGGTAGCTGGAAAACGATGGGATGACGAAAGGTCGCCTTACGCGTACTTGCTCGGGTAGGCGTCTTCGAGCAGTTCCGGCTGGTCGAGGAGGCGTTCGCGGACGGGGTCGATGACCGTCGCGATACCCGCCGCCGCGGCCGGCTTGAGGTCCGCCGGATGCAGTTCCCCGGAGACGAAATCGGCTTCGAGTTCGTCGTAGTCGTCGTATACGAGGTCGCCGCCGTACTCCTCGGGCCGTTCGATGACGAACTCCTCGCCGCGCTCCTCGAAAACGGGGAAGACTAAGTATTCGAGGTATTCGAGGACGCCGTTGCCCTCCGTCTCCCCGGCCGGGCAGTAGGCGCCGTTGATTTTCTCGGCGACGGCGTCGTCGTCATCCGTGAGGTTAATCTTCGACGTCTCCTCGGAGGCCGACATCTTGCCGCCCGAAAGCCCCGACAGGAGGGGCGCGAAGACGCAGGCTGGCTTGTCGTAGCCGAAGTCCGGCAGTTGCTCGCGGGCGAGCATGTAGATGCCACGCTGGTCGATGCCGCCATAGGCGATATCGGCTTCAAGCGCCGCCACGTCCAGCGCCTGCATCAGCGTGTAGACGAGGCCGCCGAGGTTCGGGTTCTCGGACTGGCGGACGACCTCGCTGCCGGCGCGCTGGGCCCGCGAAAGCGTCGTCTCGGCGAGCATGCGGTAGAGGTCCATCGTGTAGGGGTCTTCGAGTTGGAACTCCGTGCCGCGGACGAACTCGACGCCGTCGGGGTCGGCGCCGGCCGCGGCGATCATCCCCTCGATGGCCGCCTGGTAGTACGCCGAGCGCGCGTCCAGCAGTTCGAAGGGGCTCTTCGCGTCGTCGAGATGAGCGTGCAGGTCGGCGATGAGCACCGTCACGTCGAGGCCGGATTCGATGAAATCCGCGAGTTTGCGCATCGTCGTGAAGTGGCCGATGTGCATCTCGCCGGTGGGCGCATAGCCGATGTAGGCGCTCGGGGAGTCGCGTTCCTCGAACAGCGCCTCAATCTCGGCCTCGGTGACGACCTCTTCGGTGTACCGGGTGACCAGTTCGGTCCGCTCGGCCGTGTCCATAGGCGTGCTTCCGTGAGGCGGCCGATAAAACGTTCGGGTATGGCCGCGAGTGCTACCCAATAACAGGCACCTGCTGTGTTACTGCCGAACTGGGCACAGACCCCGGGACGACCGAAAGCCCGAACCTTTATACGTAGTAGCGGAATTAATTCGCTATAGATTAGATGAATATATTACATGGAATTTGTCTCGCCTCGCTCGGATTAATCGCGGCGACCGGCATGGTGACTGCCGGTGGGGGGCCGATGGCTGATGCGGGCCTGGACCAATCGGTCCCGGTCGATACCACGGTTCAACTCGATGCTACAGGGTCCACACACCCCGAGGGCGACATCGAATCCTACGAGTGGCACATCGAAACGCCGGACGGACGGGACATCGACCCCGACTGTACAGCGTGTGCCCGGACGACGTTCACGCCGAATACAACCGGTCAGTACGAGGTGACAGTGACCGTAACCGGTTCGGAGGGTGAAACCGCAAGCGACACCCTATACGTCGACGTTGAGGGAGCGCCCGCCGGGACGAGCCCAGGCGCTGGCAGTCCGGAAATGGGGCGAGAGATTAGCTACGATAGTGGCGACGGCACGGACCCCGTCGAGATCGAATACACCGTTCAGAATCCGGAGACCGAGTGTATTCACGACGCGGCTGGCGAAACGGCGACGGGATATGCCCGAGCCAGCGCCATCGAGAACTGTGATACTGGTGATGTTGAGTGGGAAGTTCCGGTAGAGGGAGAAAAACAGAAAGCCGAGGTAGTAATCGAAATAAGCGACTACCAAAGCATAGATTCTGGTGGACTGCTCCCGAGCGGAAATAATCAGGAACAAACGATCGGTTCAGAAGGGATGGGCCAGACAGGCCATTCGAATCCAATAGTCGGCAACGCCCGAAAGGCCCAAGAGGAGGAAACTGGCCCAGTTGAGAATCTCCTATATGGCATGGATTCGGCGAAGGCTACGACGTACGAAACAACCGGTAATGGCGCACAGGCCGTCGCTAACTTGGAATCGATGGGAAGTCAGTTCTATCAACTCGGCCAATCGGAAGGCCGAGGATATAGATATCAGGACATTAAGCAGACGGCCGGCCCAACTGGTGAAGAATTAACCAATACTGATCAAGTCTCAGTAACGGTTGAGGCCGGAGACGGTGAAGGGGCCATGGACTTTCTTGGCTTGTCTGACACATACTCTCGTGAGGACTACGAAGAAGCTCGTTCAAGTGTTTCAGACATCACTGACAGCATCGGTTCAGAACTCACCGATACCGTTGGATATGACCATCGCAACTCCGAGAACAGCGGTAGTAATGATGAAGAAGGTACAACACACGAGACTCAAGATTCTACCTTCAACCCCAATGATTCACCATCGGATGACTCGGAAGAGCGCGATGATGGTCACACGACAGGGAGTCCGTCTAACAATCCCCCTGATTCCGGCATAAGTTCATCTCATGGCTCGAAAACAGACAACGACGCAGGATACGTTGCTCCCCAGATCTGATAGATTATGGATAGACGAAGATTCCTTCATGAACTCAGCGGCTGCACATCAGCAACTATAGCAACCGCATTGGCTGGTTGTGGGGAAACTACTAATCAGGAGACCTCCACTCCTGCAGAGATTCCTCCGTTTCACGCGACGAATGCTGGTGTTTTCTCCCGCATTGAGCCGATGGAAATGGCAGTCCATGAAGCGACTAACGAGTTTCGAACATCAGAAGGTCGTGCACCCTTAGAATATAATGATGATTTAGCGGCAATTTCACGGAATCATAGTCGGAATATGGCAAAGAATGGCTTCTTTGATCATAACGATCATGAGGGCCGTAGTCCTGGCGAGCGGGCCGATTACTTTGGATACCCAGACACGGCCATCTCCGAAAATCTCTACTGGCTCAAGATTCCCTCTCATTGGAACTCTTCCGACCGAGTCGCGGAGCGTGCTGTCTCCTCTTGGAAGGATTCCGCATCACATCGGTCTGCCCTACTTACAGAATCAAAAGTGGTCGCTGGTGTTGGTGCCTACGTCACAGAGAAAAGGAAAGTCTACGTAACTGCCATGTATGCTGATAGAGATGGTCGAATCTCAGCATAAATGAATAATGCCACCATAAAGATGGATATAGATCAAACCCCAACGAATCGACGTACCGTTTTGAAATTGTTTGCTGCTGGTGGAACTGCGGGCTTCGCTGGATGCCCCAATTCAACCTCAGGGAATAATAAAGAAGACGCGATTGCTGTTGCTCGTTCTGAATTATCACAAGCGGTAGAAATATTGAATAATATCGGGGTGGTCGCCAATGGTCGGCTAACTGTTGGTCTGGAAAAGTTCGAAGGCTACTCTCCAAAGGAAATCACAGCGCATACTGATGTTGTGAGCGAATCGTTGTCTCACGATGAGGGTGAAGAGGGGAGAGTGTTGTCAATTTCATCAAAAATATTAAACAAAACTGCATACCAATACGAATCTATTGAGAACGTTTTCAGGACGTTTTCCAGCTATAAACAGCGATATATCGAAGATGATTATGCGAACGCGATGCAGACAGGTAATCAATTCACAACGTATCTTTCAGAAGTAACTGAACGTTCTAATATTATAACTGAAAACCTCGCTTCGTTGAATGAGGCGGGCCACGAAACTCCTGTGGACGGATTTTCCATTCAGAGATGGGCACACGAACAGGGCGCGATTCTTGAATCGACTGAGCCGATGACGCCCCTCGGAATTGGTTTCGTACGCCACGCGAACGGGATGCGCACCCTACAGCGTGCTGCCGGAAATAAGCGTGATGGCCAGTATCAAAACGCGATTAAGCAGGCCAGTGAGGCACAAGACTCGTTTAAAATAGCCGAAGAGAAGTTTTCTGAGTCGCTGGATCTCGGCATTGAGTACCGTCGGACGCTTGTTGGAGAATTTGCTTGTTTATCTCGCGGCTTCTTAAATTCGACCGAGCTAGTGATTGAATCTCTTGAAGCGTACGCCGACGGTGAGGAGAGTATGGGTGACGATTTGTGGAAGCAGGCTATATCCCACATAAACAAAGTGAATGACACGTGTCTTGCAGGTTCACAGTCCACTTAGGAGTTTTAACTACCAGCCTATGAGCTATATGCCTATATACAGTATATCTCGACAAGAGGAGATGAATTACCTGTAATCTCTAATAGATTAGGCACCAATATACTCCTCGTTGAACACCCATTCTCCGTCGTCGTCCTGCACCATGTATTCGCCGTAGTAGGGTACCCGTTCATCAACGGTATCGCGAAAGGCTTCCCGAATCTCGGGTTTCGTCATCTCACCCATACTTTTCAGGTCGTCGTTCCGGTTCAGACAACCCTTGAGGTATCCTTCGTGCGTCACGCGTACGCGGTGGCAGTTCGCACAGAAATCAGCGTTGCCGACGGGGTCGACGATTTCGACCATGCCGGTCGCCGTCTCCTCGCTGTCGTCGGGGCTGACCCAGTAGCGGTTCCGGCCGTGCATCTCGCGCTGCTCGATGCGGTCGGCCTGGTCTGCAAGCCAGCCGTGGACGCGTTCGATGTCGACGGCCCATTCGGGGCGGCCCGCAAGTTCGGGCATGTACTCGATGAGTTGGAGTTGGAGGCCGTCGTTTTCGGCGACGTGGTCGACCATTTCCGGGACGTAACCGGCGGTTTTCTCGAAGACGACCATGTTGAGTTTCACGGGGTCGAGTCCGGCATCGAGGGCGGCGTCGATGCCTTCCATGACGTCGTCGTAGGCGGCGCTTTTGGTGACCTCGCGGAAGGCCTTGGGTGAGAGGGCGTCCTGAGAGATGTTGACGCGTTCCAGGCCGGCATCGACGAGGGCGTCGGCGCGGTCGGGGAGGAAGGTGCCGTTGGTGGTCAGGGAGGTTTCCATTGAGTCGGGCGTCCGACGGACGATTTCTTCGAGGTCGTCGCGGAGCATGGGTTCGCCGCCGGTGAATTTCACCGAGTCGACGTCGAACTCCGCGGCGACTTCGAGAAAGCGGACGACGTCGTCGGTCGGCATTTCGTCGTCGGCGGGTTCCATCGGCCCACGGGTGTCGCCGAGGCCCTCGTTGTGGCAGTAGACGCAGTCGAAGTTGCATCTATCCGTAAGCGAGATGCGGACCCCAGTAACCTCACGGCCGAAGCCGTCCTCGAGCATAGGTGAGGGTTCGCGTACAGTTGCTTAAAATCGACGCCACGCTGGGGGGTTCCGTAACCGCTTGTGGTTACCCACACGGAGTGATGGCTTCACAACCCTTATCGGCACTTCACGGCCTATCAGTAGGCATGGACGAAGACGAGATTCTCGACCGGCTGTCGACGGTCGAGGACCCGGAACTCGGCGACGACATCGTCTCGCTCGGGCTGGTCAACGACGTGCGTATCGACGGCGATACGATACACATCGACCTCGCGTTGGGAGCGCCGTACTCGCCGACGGAGACGGAGATTGCGGGGGCCGTCCGTGAGGCGTTGGCCGATACAGGCCTCGAAATCGACCTCTCGGCGAGCATCGACACGGGCCTGAGTTCCGACGAGCAGGTCCTGCCGGGCGTCGAGAACGTCATCGCCGTCGCCTCCGGGAAAGGCGGCGTCGGGAAGTCGACGGTCGCGGTGAACCTCGCGGCGGGCCTCTCACAGATGGGCGCACGCGTTGGACTGTTCGACGCCGACATCTACGGGCCGAACGTTCCGCGGATGGTCGACGCCGACCAGCGGCCGAAGGCCACCCACGACGAGACCATCGTCCCGCCGGAGAAGTTCGGCATGAAACTGATGAGCATGGACTTCCTCGTCGGCGAGGACGACCCGGTCATCTGGCGTGGGCCGATGGTCCACAAGGTTCTGACCCAACTGTGGGAGGACGTCGAATGGGGCTCGCTGGACTACATGATCGTCGACCTGCCGCCGGGAACGGGCGACACGCAGTTGACGCTGCTGCAGTCCGTCCCGGTGTCGGGCGCCGTCATCGTGACGACGCCGCAGGAGGTTGCGCTTGACGACGCGCGTAAGGGGCTTCGTATGTTCGGCAAGCACGACACGCCGGTCCTCGGTATCGTCGAGAACATGTCCGGGTTCATCTGTCCGGATTGTGGCTCCGAACACGACATATTCGGCAAGGGTGGCGGCGAGGAGTTCGCCGAGGACGTCGATATGCCGTTCCTCGGTCGGATTCCACTGGACCCCTCCGTCCGCGAGGGCGGCGACGAAGGCGGCCCCATCGTGCTGAACGACGAGGACGAGACGGGCGAGGCGTTCCGCAACGTGGCGCGGGAAACGTCCCGGATGCAGGGTATCGTCCGTCGCCGGAAAATCGGCGACAACCGCTAACCTATGAGCGACAGCGATTCGTTCGCCGACGACCCCGAACGGGTGGCACTTCTCCGAGAGGTGGCCGAGGACATCCGCGGCCAGAGTTCCGAAAGCGAACAGCTCGCGGCGATGCTGTATCGCGTCTCGGACCTCTATGACGCCGACGAGGAGACGACGCCAGCGGAAATCTATCGGAACGTTCGGAACATCCTGGATATCAAGGAACGCGGCGGGCTGCCCGAACGGGACTGACCAATCAGCGCTCACGTCGATAGTGATTCTAGCGGATCGGGATTGTAGCGGTTACCGATAGGACGTGCTACGGGATGGGGCGGAGAAAACCCACGGAAGGCTGTGGGACGGCACGGCGCACGCGAGCGGGTCACACGAGGCCGGACTATCGTTGTGTTTAAGTACGGCGGTCGGGTAGCGAAGAACGCAATCGATGTAGGGGCCCCGGCCCCGAGTCCGAGAGGGCGAGGATACCCACACGCGAGTCGTGGTAGCCAAGCATGGCCCAAGGCGCAGGGTTGCTAACTCTGTGGCGCAAGCCTCCGGGGTTCAAATCCCCGCCACGACGCTAATCCAATCCCACATATGAGTGCAGAAGAACCCCAAGCGGACGAAGAAGACGAGGACCTTCAGTACTTCGTCCGTATCGGACAGACCGACCTCGACGGGACGCAGAGCGTCGAGCGGGCGTTGACCGACATGAACGGTATCGGTCGACGCGTCGCTCGCATTATCGCAGAAAAAGCCGACGTCGACCGCCGCGACACCATCGGCGCTCTCGACGAAGACAAGATCGACGAGATCGTCGAACTCGTGGAAGGCTACGCCGACGAAGTCCCCGAGTGGCTCACGAACCACCAGAACGACTTCTTCAGCGGCGAGACGACCCACGAAATCGGCAACGAACTCCAGATGACTCGACGGCAGGACATCAACCGCATGAAGATGATCGAGTCCTACCGCGGGATTCGACACAAGCGCGGACAGAAGGTCCGCGGCCAGCGGACGAAGTCCACCGGTCGTACCGAAGGTACCATCGGTGTCAACGTCGAGGCCATCAAGGAAGAACAGGCCGAAGAAGCAGCGGGTGAGGAAGAATAATGGCTCTCGGAAGCAACACGAAGTTCTACGAAACGCCGAACCACCCCTTCCAGGGTGAGCGTATCGCCGAAGAGGCCGACCTCGTCACCCAGTACGGCCTCAGCAACAAGGAAGAACTCTGGCGCGCCCAGTCCGAACTGCGCGACTACCGCCGTGAGGCCCGTCGCCTGCTCGGTGAGGCGCAGGGAGACGCCGAAGAAGCCGCCGAGGCCGGCAGCGATTTCCTCGCCCGCCTCAAGCGCATCGGCGTCCTCGATGAGGGCGACAGCCTCGACGACATCCTGTCGCTGGACGTGACCGACATCCTCGAGCGGCGACTCCAGACGGTCGCCTACCGCAAGGGCGTCGGCAACACGGCCAAGCAGGCACGCCAGTTCATCAACCACGGCCACGTCACCGTCGAGGGCGCACGCGTCACCGCGCCGTCCTACAAGGTCGACGTCGCCATCGAAGACGACATCGAGTTCGACGAGACCAGCCCGCTGGCCGACGAACTCCACCCCGAACGAGCGGAGGGTCAATAAATGGCAGACGACAACACCTGGGGCGTTGCACACGTTTACGCCTCCTTCAACAACACGATCATCACGGTAACGGACCTGACCGGCGCCGAGACGATTACGAAATCCTCCGGCGGGACGGTCGTGAAGCAGAACCGCGACGAGGCCTCGCCGTACGCCGCCATGCAGATGGCGGAAGTCGTCGCGGAGAAAGTACAGGACGCCGGCATCGACGGCGTTCACGTCCGCGTTCGCGGCCCCGGCGGCAACCAGCAGAGCAACCCCGGGCCGGGCGCGCAGGCGACGATTCGTGCGCTGGCCCGCGCCGGCCTCGAAATCGGTCGCATCGAGGACGTGACTCCGGTCCCGCACGACGGTACTCGCAGCCCGAAGAACGCAGGATTCTAACATGAGTGAAGAATTCGAGGTAGAGTTCATCGACCGCGACGAACGGAGCGCGCGCTTCCTCGTCCGGGGCGTTAGCCCCGCCTTCGCCAACGGCATCCGCCGGGCGATGGTTGCGGACGTGCCGACGCTCTCGATAGACACCGTCCGTGTCATCGAGAACTCGTCGGTCATGTTCGACGAGCAGATCGCGCTTCGTCTCGGCCTCATCCCGCTTTCGACGCCGGACGACTACGAGCCGGGTGACACCGTCACGCTGGCTATCGACGTCGAGGGCCCTGATACCGCGTACTCGGGCGACCTCGTCTCCAGCGACGACAAGGTCCAGCCGGCCGAGGAGAACGTCCCCATCATCGAACTCAAGGAAGGCCAGCGGCTCGAACTCGAAGCCGACGCCGAACTCGGCCTCGGGAAGGACCACGCCAAACATCAGGGCGGCGTGGCGGTCGGCTACCGACACCTCCAGCGTGTCAACGTGGTCGGCGAGAAAGGCGAGTTCGAGGACGAAGAGCCGGAAACCATTCGCGGCGTCATCGAAGAGGACGGCGAGTTGATTCCGACCGAGGAGTTCGACAACGACCTCACCCAGCGGTATCCGGGCAAGGAGGTCGAAATCGAGGACGTACCGAACGCCTTCGTCTTCGACGTCGAATCCGACGGCTCGCTGTCGGTCGAAGACCTCGTCCTGCAGGCCGTCGAGAGCATCGAGGTCCGCGCGGACGAACTCGAAGAAGCGGTTCAGCTGTAACAACGACGATGATTCCCCACACCCCAACCACGACGTACTCCCCGGCCACGAGCGGCGGCGCGACCGCGCGCTCGGCGGCCGGAACCACCACAGGACGGTGGACCGAAAGGGGCTTTAGTGGGGGCCAAGAACACACTATTGCGCGCAGGGATAGCCAAGTCAGGCCAACGGCGCAGCGTTCAGGGCGCTGTCCTGTAGAGGTCCGCAGGTTCAAATCCTGCTCCCTGCATCCACTTCTCAGGAGAGATAACCGATGAGTAGCAAAACGAACCCGAGGCTTTCTAGTCTCATCGCTGACCTGAAGTCGACCGCCCGCAACGGCGGCGGCGAGGTCTGGAACGATGTAGCCGAGCGCCTCGAAAAGCCCCGGAGCACGCACGCGGAGGTCAACCTGGGTCGTATCGAACGATACGCTCGGGAGGACGAAACCGTCATCGTGCCCGGCAAGGTGCTCGGGTCCGGTGCCCTTCGCAAGGAGGTCACCGTCGCAGCTGTCGACTTCTCGTCGACGGCCGAAACCAAGATCGATCAGGTAGGCGACGCAATCGAACTCGAACAGGCACTCGAAAACAACCCCGACGGCTCGAACGTGCGGGTGATCCGATGAGTTACGCGAAATTCGATGCGGACGTCGTCGTCGACGCCCGCGACTGTATCATGGGTCGTGTCGCCTCGCAGGTCGCACAGCGTACCCTCGACGGCGAAACCGTCGCCGTGGTCAACGCGGAAGACGCTGTCATCACGGGCCGTGAGGAAGACGTGATGGAGACCTACGAAACGCGCGCCAACGTCGGCTCGGACCGTGGGCCGAACTACCCCAAGCGTCCGGACCGTATCTTCAAGCGCGCTATTCGCGGCATGGTCCCTTACAAGGAGACCAAGGGCCGCGAGGCCTTCGAGAACGTCCGCGTCTACGTGGGCAACCCCTACGACGAAGCGGAAGTCCTCGAGGACACCTCGCTGGACCGTCTGTCGAACATCAAGTTCATCTCGCTGGGCGAAATCAGCGAGAACCTGGGTGCTAACGTAACATGGTAACCAACACGTCCGGCAAAAAGAAGACGGCTGTCGCACGCGCGACGGTGTCCGACGGCTCCGGCCGGGTGCGGATTAACTCCAAGCCCGTCGAGCTGGTCGACCCCGAGCAGGCGCAGCTGAAGATGCTCGAACCGTTCCGTATCGCCGACGAGGACCTCCGCGATGAGGTCGACGTCGACGTGAACGTCTCCGGAGGCGGCTTCTCCGGGCAGGCCGACGCCGTGCGAACGGCCATCGCTCGCGGGCTCGTCGAACACACCAACGACGCCGAGCTCCGCGATGCGTTCATGTCCTTCGACCGCTCGCTGCTGGTCAACGACGTGCGCCAGTCCGAACCGAAAAAATGGGGCGGCCCCGGCGCACGGGCACGCTACCAGAAGTCCTACCGCTAAGGTGATTCAGTCATGATGGTACCGGTCCGGTGTTTCACGTGCGGTAAAGTCGTCGGCGAGCACTGGGAGGAGTTCAAAGCTCGCGCCCGTGAGGGCGATGAGGACCCCGCAGAGGTGCTTGACGAGCTTGGCGTCGACCGCGCATGCTGTCGGCGGATGCTCGTTTCCCACAAAGACCTCGTCGACATCGTATCCCCCTACCAATGAGAGGCACGAACCGCTACGAGAAGGCACGCATCCTCGGGGCGCGAGCCCTGCAGGTGTCCTACGGAGCGCCGGTGCTCATCGAGACGGACCAGACGGAGCCGATCCTCGTCGCTGCCGAAGAGTACGACGCTGACGTCCTGCCGTTTACCGTCCGTCGAGGTGAGGAGTAGATGACGCTCATCACGGAGGTACGGCTCCGTCGCATCCTCGATAGCCGCGGCAATCCGACCGTGGAAGCCGAGGTCCGAACGGAAAGTGGCGGCTTCGGTCGTGGCGCCGCCCCTTCGGGCGCATCCACCGGCGAGTACGAGGCCATCGAGCGACCGGCCGAGGAGGCCATCGCCGCGGCCCGCGAACTCGCCGTCCCGCGTCTCGAAGGGCAGGTCTACGCCGGCGACCAGCGCGGCGTCGACCAGGCCCTCCGTGGTGCCGACGGCACCGAGGACTTCTCGGAAATCGGCGCCAATAGCGCGGTCGCCATCTCGATGGCCGCCGCAAAAGCCGCTGCCGACGTGCTCGGTGCACCGCTGTACCAGCACCTCGGCGGCGCGTTCCGCGGCCGTGACTTCCCGACTCCGCTCGGGAACGTCATCGGTGGCGGCGAACACGCCGCGGACGCCACGCACATTCAGGAGTTCCTCGCAGCGCCGGTTGGCGCTCCCTCCGTGGCCGACGCCGTCTTCGCCAACGCGGAGGTTCACGGCGAGGTCCACGATATCCTTACCGAGCGGGACCTTCCCGCTGGAAAGGGCGACGAAGGCGCATGGGCGCCGTCCATCGACGACGCCGAGGCCTTCGAAATCATGGAAGAGGCCGTCGACACCGTCGAGGACAAGGTCGGCTTCGATATCGCTTTCGGACTCGACGTCGCCGGCGCCGAACTGTACGACGCCGAGGAAGGCATCTACCGCTACGGCGACAAGACGCGTACGCCCGACGAGCAGGTCGATTACATCGCCGACCTCGTCGAGGAGTACGGTCTCGTCTACGTCGAGGACCCGCTCGACGAGAACGACTACGATGGCTTCGCGGAACTGACCGACCGCGTCGGCGACCGGACGCTCATCTGTGGTGACGACCTCTTCGTCACCAACACCGAGCGACTCGCCGACGGCATCGAGGTCGGTGCCGCAAACAGCATCCTCATCAAGCCGAACCAGATCGGGACGCTGACCGACGCCTTCGACGCTATCGAGTTGGCCGTTCGGAACGGCTACGACCCCGTCGTCTCCCATCGCAGCGGTGAGACGGAGGATACGACTATCGCACACCTCGCCGTCGCGACCGACGCCCCGTTCATCAAGACGGGCGCGGTCGGCGGCGAGCGCACCGCCAAGCTGAACGAACTCATTCGAATCGAGGCAAACGCATGAGCGACAACGAAGAAGAAGGGTTCGACGCGTCCGACATCGACGAGGAACTCGAGGAGCTCGAAGAAGAGCTCGACGAGGACCTCGACGAGGCGGCCGAGGAGGCCGCGGAGGCCGACGCCGAACCTACCGACGACGAACAGCCCACCGACGCGGCCGACGAGGCCGCCGAGGAAGAAGAAGCCGAGGAAGCCGACGAAGAGCCGGTCCTCGATGAGGACGTCATGCCCGACGACGAGGCGGACCTCCTCATCCCCGTCGAGGACTACCTGGCTGCCGGTGTCCACATCGGTACCCAGCAGAAGACGAAGTCCATGGAGCGGTTCATCCACCGCGTCCGCACGGACGGACTCTACGTTCTCGACGTCTCGACGACCGACCAGCGAATCCGCACGGCGGCGTCGTTCCTCTCGAACTACGACCCCGAGCAGATTCTGGTCGCCTCCTCGCGACAGTACGGTCGGTTCCCGGCCGAGAAGTTCGCCGACGCCGTGGGCGCCCGCGCCCGCACCGGCCGCTTCATCCCCGGCACGCTGACCAACCCCGACTACGATGGTTACATCGAACCCGACGTCGTGGTCGTCACCGACCCCATCGGTGACAGCCAGGCCGTCAAGGAGGCCATCACGGTCGGCATCCCGGTCATCGCGATGTGTGACTCCAACAACACGACGTCGAACGTCGACCTCGTGGTCCCGACGAACAACAAGGGTCGCAAGGCACTCAGCGTCATCTACTGGCTCCTCGCCAACGAGACGCTCGACCGCCGCGGCGCCGAACCCACCTACGGTCTCGACGACTTCGAGACCGAGCTCTAAGGCGGCTTTAGATTTCGAGTTTTCCGGCCCGCTACTCCGATAGCGACAGCTCTGCGAGTTCCTCGTACAGCAGGTCGTCGGGCGTCGTCTCTACCCACTGCAACTCAGCAACGCCATCACCGGCCCGTAACTCTCCGTCGACGGGCGTCGCCTCGAAACTGACGTAGGGGTTCGGCACCGGGTCGCGGTCGGTCCAGTCGTCCATGTAGAGCAGATGTACCTGTGCGATATCGTCGACACAGGCTTCGATACCGGTCGCCTCTCGTGTCGCTCGCTCGGCGCACTCCCGATAGGATTCGCCGGGGTGGCGACTATCACCGGGGTCGACCCAGCCGTCGGCGCCCTCGTATCGGGCCAGGAGGACGCGGCCATCAGCGTCGCGAACGCGACAGCCGGCGCCGCCGACGACGCCGAAGGTGTCGAACGTCTTCAGAAGGGCGTCGTAGGCGTCCGGTTCGCAGTCGACGCGGCGGCCGACGATGTCTACCTCGCCGTAGTCGGCGGCGAAATCGGCGACGAGGCCATTGACGTGGCGAAGCAGTTCCACGACCACACCTATCCCTTGGCCCCCGACGGCTTGGGCGTTACTCCATC